>CAZYUX010000009.1:0-25128 GCA_964650745.1 uncultured Puniceicoccaceae bacterium | reverse complement strand
AAATGAGCAGCTCCCATGCGTCTTCATCCGCGCCTTGCAAAGGCACGGCGGCGCCTGCGCGGGCAAAGACGGGGATATCCTCCGCGGCGCCATATACGGCGCGCCACCGCCCGCCCCAAAGCAGCCTGCCCGAAAAGAAGTCCCGCCACCGGCCCGGCGGCAGCCACACTGCCTGGCGGTTCATCCCCGCTCCGGGTTCCGCCGGCCGGGTGTGAGGAGCCGCGATCAAATCCTTTCCGAAATAATACTGATCCGGGCACAGATAGGCGTTTTCCTCATCCGGGTGGCGGTGATAAAGCGGCGTGACCAGCGGCGGCCCGGCCATAAGGCCCGGTTTTCGTCCACGGGCGGTAATCCAAGTCCGGATCACCGCAGTTGTGGAAACGGAAGACGGGACTGAAACAGCCGAACTGCACCCAGCGGACATACAATTCCTCATCGGGAACGCCCCGGGCGAAACCCCCGATGTCGTGGCTCCAGCACCCGAAACCGGCGTTGGCCGCCGTTGCCGTAAAATAAACCTGGTAGCGCAATCCTTCCCAAGTCACATAGGTGTCGCCAGAAAACCCGGCGGGATAACGGTGCCCGCTAACCCCGCAATAACGCGACAGTATGAAAGGCCGTTTCGTCCCGTCCCGAGCCAGGTCGCGCGCGTGCAGGTGGTTGAGGTAAAAGAGGGGGTCCAGACCCGCCAGCTTGCTCTCCTTGCCCTGCTGCCAGTCAATCCACCAGAAATCCACGCCCTCCGCCTCGCGGGGATGGTGCAGGTATTTGAAATACCCCTCGATGAACCGTGGATCGGCAATGTCGAAGGGCACCCGTTCTTTGCTTGAAGGGTCCATCCCCATGTGCCGGGCCATGGCCTCGTATGCTTCTTCGTGCGGCCCCACGCCGGAAGCGGGGTGCAGGTTCAGGCAGGCCCGGGTTCCCTTCCCGTGAATGCGCCGGAAAAATCCTTCGGGGTCGGGGAAAAAATCGGGGTTCCAAGTATAGCCGGTCCAGCCTTCCAGATGCCAGTCCATGTCAATAACAAACACCGACAAGGGCAACCCGTGCTTCTCGAACTCCGTGATCAATCTCTCGATATCCGCCGAAGTATATTTCGCCCAGCGGCTCCACCACAAGCCGAGAGCCCATTTCGGAATCAGCGGCGGCCGGCCCGTCACGGCATAGAAATCCCGCAGACACGCCGCGTAATCCCGCCCGTAACCGAAGAAGTGGAAGTCCAGCTGGCGGCGCGGGCGGGGCTCCAAAAAACCTTCGCCGTTAAAAACCGGGGAAGCGCTGTCATCCACGACACTCCAGCCGGAACGGGAAAGCAGGCCCGGCGCCAGCCGCGCGGGCCGGCCTGTTGGCATGTGGAGGCCGCCGTTGCAGCCGTCCAGCATCCGGCAAGTTCCCCGCAAATTACCCGGATCCTCTTGGCCGTAACACCATTCGTTTCCGGTTTCAAGGAGCTTGATGGAAAGCGTCTCCGGCGTGAATCCCTCCGGAGCTTCCCGGTAATGCAGTTCCAGAGAGGCTGTTGTGATGCGCCAGCCGTCCTTCCCCGTTTGGATTTCGAACCGGGGCGCTTCCCGCCGGCGGTGCCAGAAATGCTGGCTGGGCCGGTCCTCGAAGGCGCCATCGGGTGAGTGTTCGCACCGGATCAGCCGGTCCGTCAAAACCGTGAAACGGGCCCGGCCGCACACCGCCGCCGCCCTGTTGTCAGCCTTCGGGCCCGTGTCCAGTTTAAATGGATTCGCCTTCATGCGGCATTTAACAAATGCAAACGGGCCCGGTTTTCTCAGCAGGCCTTGCGGATCACAGATCAATGTCCCCCATCCACATGAGCTGGCCCGTTTTGTAATTAACCATATGAAGGAACAGGGTAAGGTTCTGACCGCTGGCCTTGCCGGTGGAGCCTATGGTCTTCACTTCCTGGATTTTTCCGGCAATGATATAATCCGTGCCGGGCTCGGGATCCTCGCTTGTGGCGAACTCCGCCTGCTCGAAGCGGAACAGCCCGCTGTTTCGCACCTCGCCCGTGATTCTGTCAGAGATTTCAAAGGTGTTGAAGGATTGCGTCGTTTCATTGTCCACGGGCCGGATGACGACACGCGGTTTTGAAGCGGAACCCTCAATTTCGTCTTTAATGGAGATCAGCATCTTCGCGACAATTTCTTTGACCGCCTTATGCGTCTTGACGGCGGCGGCGCGGCGCGCGGAGGGCGCCGCCGCGGAAGGTTCCGGACTGGAACAACCAGCCGGAACAATCCACAAACAAGGCAGGAGAAATAGTATTTTGGTTTTCATGGCGTTATTTGAGAAGGGTTGCATCCATAGAGGCCTGCCGTCCGGCAAACCGTTGCGGGTTGTGTTTTCTGCGATGCGGGCGCCCGAGTCAATCTTTCCGCTGTCTTATTTCGCCGGGCGCCAGGCGATCAATTGGGCCTGTATGTGGCTGCGGTTGTTGAAGCGGTTCCAGGCCAGTTTGACGGCCATGTCGACCGGCTGCCCGGCGGGCGGCGGATTATCCGCCTGTTTCCAGGCAACGCCGCTGACACAGCGCCTCTGTTCCGCCGCCATGGAAAAGCGGAAATGCCCGCGGCCGAACAACTTGGGACGCTGAAGCAAACGCGCGCCCCGCAAGCCGAATACCGGTTCCGGATTGCCCTGGCCGAAAGGATGCAGCAGCGCCAGCTCGTTGAGGAGCTCCTCTGTAATTTCCGCTGGCGTAATCCACCGGTGGATTTCCAGTTCCGGCGCCGCGGGCCGCCCGCCCGTGACGCGCCTGACGGCTTCGTTAAAGGCTTTTTGCAGCTCATGGATATTTTCCGCCGGCAGGGAAACACCCACCGCCAGGGGGTGCCCCCCCCAATGATCCAACAAGTGAGCGCAGGTTTGCAATACCTCGACCAAATTGACCTCCGGGATGCTCCGCCCAGAGCCTTTGGCCAGCCCGCCATCCTCTCCCAGCACAATGCAGGGGCGGTAATACTTCATGCTCAGCCGGCTGGCCACAATGCCCACCACGCCCGGATGCCAGTCCGGACCAAATAAAATCACGCCCGCGTCATGGCTGTGTTCCTTTTCTATCAGAGTTTCGGCTTCGGCGGTTATGTGGCGCTCGATCTCCTGGCGCTCACGGTTGAACTCATCCAGCAGCTGGGCCGATTTCCGGCATTCCTCCCGGTTTTCACTCAAAATCATCTGCACGGGGAGCGAGGCGTCGTCCAGCCGCCCGCTGGCATTGATGCGCGGCCCCAGCCGGAACCCGATATCGTAGGGGGAAATCTCATCGCCCAAGGTGATGCTCGAAACCTCGAAAAGGCAGCTCAGGCCCAGCCGGCGGGTGTTGCGCAGCCGCTCGAGCCCCGCCTTGGCCAGAATGCGGTTCTCCTGGCGCAAGGATACCAAATCGGCGATCGTGCCCATCGCCGTCAGGTCAAGGTAGTCCCGCAAGTCAAATTGTTGAGCCACCTCGTCGTCTTCCCCGCGCAGGGTTTTGATGAGGGCGTGGGCAAATTTGAACACCAGCCCCACCGTGCACAGGTCGCTCCACGGCTCCGCCTCCCCGTCATAGACATGGGGGTTGACCACAATGGCTTGCTCCGGGACTTGCGCCTTCGAGGTGTGGTGGTCAATAATGATCACGTCAACACCCCGTCTGTGCAGGTACTCCGCTTCCTCGCAGCTGTTCGTCCCGCAATCGACCGCGATCAGCAGCCTGACAGGCCCTTCCTCAAGCGCCCGGTCAATGGCCTGCCGCGACAATCCGTAGCCTTCGTCCTTCCTCAAGGGCACAAGGTAACGGGGAAAAATGCCGAAAACATGGAGCACACTGACCAGAAAAGCCGTGCTCGTGACCCCGTCCACGTCGTAGTCGCCAAAAACCAGGATTGGGTCGGCGCGGGCCATGGCCTGCCGCAGGCGCTCCACCGCCTGGTCCATGTGGGTGATGCGGAAAGGGTCGTCGAGATAGTGCAGCTTGGGATTGAGAAACCGCCGGGCCGCTTCCGGCTCATTGAGCCCAAGGCGCAGCAGCAGGCTCGCCGTGGTGGCGCTCAAATCAAGCTGCCGGCTCATATCCAGGACTTTCCGCTCATCCAGCGCCTTGTAGCTCCACCGCATCAGGCCGCTTTTATTGGGAATTTAAGATTCCGGTCAAATGTTTTTCCCGCTCATCTTTATCCGCGGTTTCGAAATTCACCGCTGAAAATCGCGACCGTGTTCACATTTTGGATGACAAAACGCCACGGGAACGCTGGAGAGAATGCCCCCGGCGAGCCGCCGGAGGCAACGGCCGGACCGCCCGGCCAGCAGGCGGGACTCCCCGGAAAACTGCCGGAAAAAAACGGGCGTTTCTTGACTCGGATCAAGGTTTTTCCCGGCGGGCGGGTGTATAGTGCTGTGTTATGAAACGGAACATCATCCAGATTGACGAAGAGAAGTGCGACGGGTGCGGCCTGTGCATTCCGGCTTGCCCGGAGGGGGCCATCCGGATCATTGACGGCAAGGCCCGGCTGGTCAGCGATCTGATGTGCGACGGCCTGGGGGCGTGTCTGGGGCATTGCCCGCAAGGCGCCATCACCGTCGAGGAGCGCGAAGCCGAACCTTACGATGAGCGCAAGGTGATGGAGATCATCGTCCCCCAGGGTCCCAATACCATCCAGGCTCACCTGGACCACCTGCGCGAACACCATCAGCACGAATACCTGCGACAAGCCATGGAATACCTGAAAGAAAACCACATCGAAATCCCGGAATCCAAAGATGAACCCGCCCACGCGCGCGGCGGCGGCTGCCCCGGCTCGCGTATGATGGCCTTCAACCGCCCGGCACGGAAAGAGGGCGACATGAACGGCCAGCGGCCCTCGCAATTAAGCCACTGGCCCATCCAGATGCATCTGATCTCACCACAGGCCCCTCATTATCAGGGGGCGGACGTCATCCTGGCGGCGGATTGCGTGGCCTACTCGCTGGGGGACTTTCACAAGGACTGCCTCAACGGCAAAGCTCTGGCCATCGCATGTCCCAAGCTTGACGAGGGACAGGACATTTACCTGGCCAAGCTCAAGGCGCTGATCGAAGAGGCGAAAATCAACACCCTGACAGTGATGGTCATGCAGGTTCCATGCTGCCATGGATTGCTGCAATTGGCCCGGAAAGCCGCGGACGCCGCCGAGCGCAAAGTTCCCGTCAAAGCCGTCGTCGTCAGCCTCCAAGGCGCCATCCTCCAGGAAGACTGGATTTAATCCGCCGGAAGGCTTGTCATCCGGGATTCGGACATTGCTTTTCCGCTTTCTCAAAAACGCCGCAAGCGTAACGCCGGAGCGCGGCTTCGGGATCAATCTTCGCCAGACGGCAGGCCGCCGCCAGCTCGAACAGCCGGCGCCCCGCTTTTTCTTCATCAAGGTTTTTTGAGAGGGTTCCGGCGCGCTCCTTGACGGCCGGGCAAGCGGTGTCCGGAAGTTTTTTTTGCATTTGCTTGAAAACATTCCGGGCGTAAAGCAGAGCGGGCAGCCGGGGCGGGGGCTTTTCCAGGCCGCTGGCGGCGCGGGCGCCCTCGCCGCTTTTGATTTCGTCCCACTGGCGCCGGACTTGGTCCGCGGTGTCAAGGTTCCCCTCTCCGAAAACATGCGGATGCCGCCGGATGAGTTTCCCGTTGATGGCCGCCGCCACGTCTTCGAGGTTGAAATGGCCCTCCTCCTCCGCCATCTGGGCGTGCAGGACAACTTGCAGGAGCACGTCCCCCAGCTCCTCGCGCATATGTTCATAGTCTTCGCGGTCAATGCACTCGAGCAGCTCGCAGCACTCCTCGATCAGGCAATCCGCCAGCGACCGGTGCGTCTGCTCGCGGTCCCAAGGACAACCCCCCGGCCCCCGCAGCCGCGCCACCGTCTCCCGCAACGCTTCCATGTGTTTCATGCCGTATGCTGGATGAACGAGCCGCGGTTTCTTTGTGATTTTTGCCGCCTTTTTTGCGGGTGTTGTTGCCACGCTCACGCCAGGGCGGGTTCGGCGCCTGGGGGGAGTTCTTCTCCGGCTGGTTTTTTGGCTTTCTTTTTTCCGCCCGATTCCTGTTCTTCTTCTTTTTCCCCGGCCGGTTTGGGCCGTTTGGTGACGGGAGAAGTGACTTTGCCGTGCCGGAGGATTTCGTGGATGTGTTTGCCTTCGAGGGTTTCGTGTTCGATGAGAGCCTGGGCGGCGGTGTCGAGGGCCTGGCGGTGTTCGGCGATAATGTCCTTCGCCCTCCGGTATTGATCGTCCACGATTTGGCGGATGGCCTGGTCAATCCGGCGGGCGGTTTCCTCGCTGTAATTTTGGGTGCGGGTGATTTCGCGCCCGAGGAAAACATGGTCCCGGTTCTCGCCATAGGTGAGAGGACCGAGGCCGCTCATCCCCCAGTCGCAGACCATGCGGCGGGCAATCTTGGTGGCGCCCTGAATGTCAGCCTGCGCGCCGCTGGTGATTTCCCCCAGCGCCTGCTCCTCGGCGGCGCGCCCGCCCATGGCACAGCAAATTTGGTTTTCCACGAGTTTTTTAGAGTAGTGCAAAATGTCCTTTTTGGGCATGAACATGGTGCTGCCGAGGCTTTGGCCGCGGGGGATAATCGTGACCTTGTGCAGGGGCAGGTGCCCGTCGTCAATGACAGCCTGAACGATAGCGTGCCCGGCTTCGTGATGCGCGGTGATTTTCTTGTCTTCGTCGTCCATCAGTTTTCGGCGCTCGCGGCCGAAAGCGATCTTGTCGCGGGCTTCGTCAATCGTCTGCATGTCCACCTCCTTTTTGCCATAACGGGCGGCCAGCAGGGCGGCTTCGTTGAGCAGGTTGGCGAGGTCCGCGCCGGAAAAACCAGGGGTGTTGCGCGCCGCCACGCTCAAGTCCGTTTCCTTGGAAATTTTGATTTTTCCGGCGTGCACTTTGAGGATTTCCTCGCGCCCGGCGAGGTCGGGCAGGTCAATCGTAATCTGCCGGTCGAAGCGCCCCGGCCGCAGCAGGGCGCTATCCAGCACGTCGGGCCGGTTGGTGGCGGCCATGATGATGACGCCCTCGTGCGGATCGAAGCCGTCCATTTCAACGAGGATCGAGTTGAGGGTTTGCTCGCGCTCGTCGTTCCCTCCGCCAAGACCGGCGCCGCGGGAGCGGCCCACCGCGTCAATCTCGTCAATGAAAATGATGCAGGGCGCGTTTTTACGCCCTTGCTCGAACATGTCCCGCACGCGCGCCGCGCCGACGCCCACAAACATTTCGACGAAGTCCGAGCCGCTGATGCTGAAGAAGGGCACGTCGGCCTCGCCCGCCACGGCTTTGCCCAGGAGGGTTTTGCCGGTGCCGGGAGGGCCGACCAGCATGCAGCCCTTGGGGATGCGCCCGCCGATATTCTGGAACTTTTTCGGGTCCTTGAGAAATTCGATGATTTCCCGCACGTCTTCCTTGGCCTCGTCGCATCCGGCCACGTCGGCGAAGGTGACCTTGTCGCGCTCGCGGGTGAGGAGTTTGGCGCGGCTTTTGCCGAAACTCATGGCGCCCCGGCCGGCCATTCGGATTTGCCGGATGAAGAGGAAGTAAAGCACTCCGATAATGATGGCTATGGGCAGGAGAGTCAGGATGATTTCGGTCATCAGCGTTTTTGCCGGGATCTCCTTGAACACTCCAGTGGACTGCAGGCGCTGGAGGTTGTCGTCCGTCAAGCGGCCGGCAGCGTTGAAAAGGATGGGCTGGCCGTTTTTTTGCTCTTTGAGCTCGCCGCGGATTTCCGTCCAGTTGGCGCCGCCCGCCGGGTCCGCCTTGATGACGCCGCGGGCGACCTTTCCCTCCTCCGCCGCGGCAATGACTTGGCTGATGGTCCAATCCTGGACAGGCTCCATCTGCTTGCCGGTCATCAGCAGCAGCGTGACAATGGCCGTGAGGATGGCCATCCAGATAAGGATCACCTTGGGCTGGAAGCGTTCCGGCCCCCCCGGCCGAAGGGAGCGGTTCTTGTCAGGTGGCTTGTCTTTGGACATGATCGAACTCTTAATGTGAGAGTGCTCAAACCGGGATGTAAGTCAACACCAGAGCCGTATCCGCGCCGGCGCGGAGTTTATGGGCTTCCGCGGGAGGCAGACCGGGAACCCAGAGGATACCGCCGCCGAAGCAAATCACGGGCAGCCGCCGCCGCTCGCGGGCGGGGATTTTGCGGTTGACGAAGATGTCCTGCAGTTTGGCCGCGCCGGGCGCGCCCAGCGGTCGGCAGCGGTCGCCTTCGCGCCAGCGCCGGACGGTGAGCGCGGGCGCCGCCGTTGCGCCGCATAAGCGGAGATAGGCCTGACGGTTCGCGTCCACTTTTCCATTCAGAACCCGGCGGCATGTTTCCGGATCAAGCTGGACGGTTTCGATCTTCAATATGGCGCCATTTGGGAAAAAAACCGAAGCGTCCGGCCGGGCCGCCAGTTCCGGCCAGTCCGGAGGCGCCGCAGACCCGCCCTCCAATGCCAGCCGGCCCGCGGAAACGTTTATGTAAAGCTCCCGGCCCGCGCTCATTTTGAGGGTTCCGCCGCCCCGGGAGGATTGCAGGAGGTTTTCAAAAGCTTGTCTGGAAATGGCGCCCTCCAAACCGCGGGCAGCCAGCCAGCGGCGCAAAGCCCTCCTCCAGAGCGCCGCCGGTTTGCCGCGAAGCGGGCTTAAATCTCCCGTTTCGTGGACGGGCGGCATTTCATCCAGCCAAGTTTCCAGGGCTTCGTTATCCTCCTCGAGCATCTCGCGGGACCGGGCGGCGCCCTCGGCCGCTTCACATCCGGACGCTTTCTTCCATGCCGGCAAAACATGGAGGCGCATGCGGTTGCGGGTGAAAACCGGCTCGCGGTTCGAGGCGTCTTCGCGCCAGGGAATACCGAGCGATGAAAGCGTTTTTTGGATTTCCTTTCTGGGCAGACCGAGAAGCGGGCGCAGGTGAGAGGTTCCGCCGGGAAAAACCTGCAAAGGCCGGGGAGCGGCCAGTCCCGCCGCGCCGCCGCCCCGCGCCAGCCGCATCAGCATGGTCTCGGCAATGTCGTCTTTCTGATGGCCCAGAAAAAGCCGTTTCACGCCAAGGTTTTGCATGGTTTCATGGAAGAAACCGAGCCGGGCCCGGCGGGCTTCAATTTCATTGACCGTTTCACCATCCCGCATCCATTCGCCCGCGAAAAATTCAAGCCCCAGCCCTCCCGCCAGCTCGCGGACGAACGCCTCATCTCCGCTGGAAGCTTCGCCCCTCAAATGGTGGTTGAAATGCAAAACCTTGATGACGCGCCGCCGCTCCGGAAAATGGGTATAAAGCAGCAGCAGCAGGCAGACCGAATCCGCCCCTCCCGAACAAGCTGCGGCCAGCGGTTCTTCCAGCGGGCAGGCGTCAACATCCCTCAAAACCCGCGGCTGCAGCCGCCCGCGCGGCAGCCGTTCCGCCAGCGCCAGCGCTCGTTGCGGCCAATGCTTCATCTTCGGCAATTTATGAAACGGCGGTGAAAAATCAAACCGGCAAAGAGCCCGTTACGGGCCGTTTCCGGGAGACGGGCCGGACGCCGCCAGTTCCCGGATGAATTCGCGAACTTTCGGCCCGCTGAAATAGGCGCGGTGGTGCCTGACGGGAAAAAGAGGCTTGAGCGCCATATCAAGAAATGGATTGTTTTCATAAATAAACGGGTCCTCGAGGACCAGGCCGCCGGGATGGCGGTCCAGCAAACCCTGGGCCTGCCGGTAGTCGCGGACGGTTTGCCGCGGGAGAACCGGGGTTTGGTTGGCCGCGCGCAGCAATTGCGCGTACGAAGTCCCCGGCTGGCCGAGGTGGCGTTCCATGGATTCAATGTGCCGCGGAACGGAGGTTTCCTTGAAAGTCAGGAGCCATGCCGCTTTGAGAAGATCGCCCCGGCGTTTCGGTTCCTTCCACGCTTGATAGACAAAAACGGGAGGAAAGCCTTTGCGTTTTAATTTTTCCGCCAGTTCCGGGTCCATTTCCCCTCCCTCGGTTGCCTGGGCGAACCACCGCAAGGCGGGCGGGAAAACGGCGCCGAAATCCCCGGCCGCGAACGCCGCGCCGTGCCACCAGCGCATAAGATTGCCTGCGCGGATAAGATACCGGCCGGCCTGGGCGGAAGCCGCGGAGGCGTTCATCAACTCCGCGTGATATCCCTCGTAAGCTTCCAGGACAGCGGGCTTCAAGTCCCGGAAAACCGGTTCTTCCCACAGAGGCAGAAGGATGAAGCCGGGCTGGGACAGGCACTCGAGGGCCAAGGCGCGAATGGTCGCCTCCCTGTTTCCCGCCTGGCTCAAAGCCGCCGCCCATCCGAAATACACTCCCCGTTTTACCGGATTGAGCTCCGCGGCGCGGCGGAAATGGAAGGCGGCCCGCGCCGGATTCGCCCGGTGCAGCAGCCAACCCAGCCGGTAATGAACGCCGTCCTGCCAGTCATTGCGCGACAAAGATTCCCGCCAGTATACCGCCGCTTTTTGCGCAAGACCCTCCCGCCCGGGCGCGCGGGCCATTTCCCGCAAGCCGTAAGCCAGCAGATTGAGGTAATAAACTTCACCGGGACAGGCCCTCGATGCCGCCAGCAGCAGTTCCTCGAACCGTCCCGGAAGGTTTTCATGATAAGCGCTTACCGCCTGCCGGCGGATTTTACGCGCGTTCCAAACGGCGTGTTCCCGCCCGCAGAGCCAAAACAGTCCCGCCAGCACAATCACACATGCTCCGAGCCGCAATATTCCTGCCCTTGGAGAAGGTGCTTTATCGGGAGCCTGCAACCGCGCTTCCAGTCCCGCCATCAGCCCGGCCAGCAAGGCCAGCCCTCCGCTGATGGCATAGACCTCCAGCTGGTAGTCGGCAAGCGAAAAGGCGGTGTAAAGGAGGACGGAAAAACCCGCGCCGTGAACAAGCGCGGAGGCGGCCGCGCCGGAATGTTGTTGCGAGTGCCGGACAAGCCGTCTCCAGGCCAAAAGGAAGCCAACGCCCAGCATCAGGCATCCCGCCAAGCCGGCCCCGCCCCATTCCGCCCAAACCTGCAGCGGCGTATTGTGAAGCTGATACACATTGGAAAAATAGCCCCGCCCTCCCCAAAAACGGGGGAACAAGAGTGAAACGGTTCCCGTCCCCTGCCCGGTCCAAGGCGCGTCCAGCCCCATTTTGAATCCCGGCTTCAAACACTGCGCCCGAATCGGGTCTATTTTTTCAAGGCTGAAGCTTTCAAGCAGATCCCCCGCCGTGCGGCGCGCGCGCGGGTGCAGCGCCCCCGCCGCAATCAAGATGGCCATGATGCCGGCCGCGCCGCCGATTTTCACCCGGCGGGACAATCCCGTCCGCCACAGCCGCCAGCCCGCCAGCCCTCCCGCAAAAGCCCCCGCCAAGGCCAGCGCGCTCCGCGTCCCCGTCGCGGCAAGGACCAGACATAACAAAGCCAGCGCCGCGCCGCACAAGACCCTCATCCAGGCGCGAGAGCGCAGGCAATGGAAAAGGAATAACGGAATGAAAATCAGGCAGAAGCCCGCCGTGTGGTTGGGATGGCCGAATGGGTGGTAGTTGCGCGCGCGCCAAATGGAGGAGGCCACGGCTTCTTCTCCCAGGAGGCGGTTGACTGTCTCCGCCATGTGCCGGGTGTTCATGCCGTAGAGGGCCTCCGGAGCCGCCCGGAAGGCTTCGATCCACGAAATGACGCTGCGCGCCGCCACAAGCAGGACCAGCGCGGCCAGGACCGCCGGTATCACCCGCGCAATTTTTTCCGCCGCCCATCCGCCCGCCGCAACCGCGTAAACCAGCAATCCCAAAGCCGCCGCCGCCAGCGGGGGCAACAGGCATAAGACGGCGCGGCCGGGATATTCGGAAAAAACCGTGGATGCCGCCATCGCCGCCAGCAGAAGAATGAAACCCAAGCGGGAAAAAACGTTGGGCCGCCCCGCCGGCGGCCTGAATGCCCAAGCCGCAAAAGCGGAAAAAACAGCCAATAAAAACAGCACCTGGCAAAAACCCGTCCACGGCCAAACGTAAAGGAGCGTGGAGCTGCCGGGAAGCCCGCCAAGGATGCCCCAGCCCAACAGGTTGATTCCCGTCAGGAAAAGAATCAGGATTGACCGGGCGCGCGCCATCAGGATGGCCCGGGCGGGGGGCTTTCGCCCGGTTTCCACCAGGCCTGGCCGCCTTGGGCGAAAGGGATGTTGCCGCTTTGCGGAACACTGACAAAACCGTTCTGGCCGTCCGTCAGGATAAACAGAACATTTGGCGTTTCAGGCATGATGAAAGAATCCTGGAGGGGCGGCCCGGCGCGGCAAGTTATTGTCCGCGGGATGTCCGGGCGGACGGGAAAACCGGCTCAATGCGTTTGCCGCGTCGTTCCGCGTATTCGCGGTCTTCTTCCCGCGCGTTGGAAATCAGGCGGGCGTCGGAAACAAAGGTCACATAGAGGATCAATGAGAGGAAAAGGAAAAGGAAAACGTTTTGCAAAGCGGCGGTCAGCCGGACTGGCAGTTCCCGGCCCCGGATTTTGGCCAGCGTGGCAAAGAGCATGTGCCCGCCGTCCAGCACCGGCAGGGGAAGCAGATTGAAAACGGCCAGCCCGACGTTGATGAGTATGAGAAAGTAAAGGATCATGCGCAAACCAAACCGCGCCGCCTGGTAGAGAACGTAGCTGATGCCCACGGGGCCGTTGATTTTGTCCAGCCCGATATCGGACGTGCGGCTGGCGAGCGCGCGCAGCATTTGCCATGTCAGCACGAAAACGTCCGCCATTTGGGTGAAAGGGTCCATATGCTCAAGGGTCATCACCTGCCGGAACTGGATGCCCAGCAGCGGTGCGGTTTCGCCGTCGGACTGGACGACCGCTTCCTCCGGCGTCATGGTCAGCGTCTGGCGCTGGCCGCCGCGCAGAAAAGTGACCTGAACCGGCGAGGAGGATTTCTCCTGGATATGCCGCTGGTAGGCGGGAAAGGAAAGCGCCGGCCGGTCATCGAGGGCGATGATTTCATCCCCGCGTTCCAAGCCCGCATGCCGGGCAGGCGAGTTTTCAAAAGTTTTATCCACGACGAGTTTGTCGGCATGCCATATTCCCACCTTGCGGAGCCGCTCGGATCCCGCGATGACGGGGTAGAGCACCAGGTCCATGGTTTTGCCGTTGCGTTCAATCGTGAATGTGGCCCGGGGCCGTCCGTCCGGCGCGCGGTCCCGTCCGGCGATGATGGCGCTGGTGACGCCGGCCCAATCGCGCACGCGGCGCCCGTCCACCTTGACAATCACGTCGCCCTCCTTGAGCCCGGCGGCGCTGGCAGGCGAAGGAATTTCCTCCCCGTTTTCCAGCGCCAGCTTTTCATAGACGACACCGACAGTGGTGGTTTGAGAACCATAATCCACGTGCTGGCCCATAATCCAGAGAATGACGGCAACGAGAAAGGCGAAGAGAAGATTGAAAACAGCGCCCATGACCGATACGATCATTTTGTCGGCATAGCTGATGGGGGGGAGATCCCCGGGCGGCCTCCCCTCCCCTTCGATCATTCGCAGGTGGGCCAGTTGGGGCAAGGCCACGTAACCTCCCAAGGGGATGGCGGAGACGCAGTATTCGATGCCGTCGCGTTTCCAGGTGCAGATCCGGGGGCCGAAACCGATGGAGAAGCGGTCAATCTTCAATCCCCGGCGGCGGGCAGCCAAAAAGTGCCCCAGCTCGTGCACAAAAATGCAGGCGCCGAAAAAAAAGACGACCAGGATGATGGACCAGAGGGTCTGGAGAATTTCAATGGCGGTTTCAACCATGACGTTGCCGGATGACAGACCGCGCCCGGCGGCGGGCGGATTCATCCGCGGCCAAGGCCTGGGCAAGCTCTTGCGGTTCGGAACGGTCCATTTGACTTAATGTTATATCAATTATTTCAGGTATGGCAAGAAAGGAAATCCGGTTTTCCAGGAAAGCGCGGACGGCTTCATCATTGGCGGCGTTGAAAATGGCCGGGGCCGCGCCGCCCTCGGCGGCGCTCCGGCGGGCCAGCCGCAGGCACGGAAAACGCTCAAGGTCGGGCGGACGGAAATCCAGGCGCAGGTTTTGCCGGAAATCCAGCCTCTGGCCGGATCCGCGGGCGCGATCAGGGTAGAGCAGGGCGTGCTGGATGGCGAACGTCATGCAAGGCGGAGACATTTGAGCCAGCACCGAGCCGTCCGAAAGCTCCACCATCGAATGCACGATGCTTTGGGGATGCACGGCCACTTCCACCCGCCGCGGCGGCATGTCGAAAAGCCAGCGGGCTTCGATGATCTCGAGGCCTTTGTTGGCCAGCGTGGCCGAGTCCACGGTGATCTTCCGCCCCATGGACCAGGTGGGGTGGCTCATGGCATCCGCGGGCCGGATGCCGGCCATTTGCGCCGGGGTGTAGTCGAGAAAAGGCCCCCCGGACGCGGTAAGTATGATTTTCGACACCGCTTCGCGGGACACGCCTTGCAGGCATTGAAAGACGGCGCTGTGCTCGCTGTCCACCGGCAGGATGCGCGCCCTTCGCCGCCCCGCGGCCGCCATGACGAACCGCCCGGCCAGCACCAGAATCTCCTTGCTGGCAAGGGCGATGTCTTTTCCCGCCTCAATGGCCGCCAGGGTGGGTTTCAGCCCCGCCGTCCCGGAAGCGGCCATCACGACAATGTCCACTTCATCCAAAGAAACGAGCTCCGCCAAGCCGGTTTCGCCGCAATAAAAACGCGTTCCCTCCGGAAAACCGCCGGAGGCTCGAGCCTGCCGGCAGGCTTCTTCTTCATGGATAGCGACATGCCGGACGTCAAACTCGCGCGCGATGGCGCCCAGCGGCCCGGCGCGCCGCCGCCCCGCGATGGCGGTCAGCGCGAGGTCATCGGGAAAGGAACGGAGGACTTTCAAAGCGCTTTGCCCGATGGAACCCGCCGCGCCCGCCAGCGCCACTTTTCTTGGACCCATGCCGCGCTATGCAAAAAGGAAAAAAAGCGCTTGGCAATCCGCAATTCCAAGCCGGGCGGAGGACGCGGCATGACTGCCCGCCCCCGCGGATCTTTGTTTCATGCGCCCGCGGCGCCGCTCAACAGCGGAAAAACCCGCGCCGCTCCGCCGGCTCCCGCCGCCTGTTCTTCCAGTTGCGGCGCACGAATGGGATTGCCACGGAGAAATGTTTCGCTTTGACTGGCTCCGGAATTATCCGAAATATATGAAAGTTTACATCAACGGCAAGCTGGTGGACGAAGCGGATGCGAAAGTTTCCGTCTTCGACCACGGTTTTCTTTACGGGGACGGGGTGTTCGAAGGCATCCGGCTCTACGAGGGCTGTGTGTTCAAGCTTGAGGAGCACCTCGAGCGGCTGGAGAACTCGGCCAAAGCCATCATGCTGGAGCTGCCGTGGACGCGGAAGGAGATCTCGGAGGCGGTGTGCGGGACCTGCCGTGCCAATGGGCTGCGGGACGGCTATATCCGCCTGGTGGCTTCGCGCGGGGCGGGCACGCTGGGATTGAATCCGAAGGTGTGCAAAGAACCGCAACTGATCGTCATCGCCGATAAAATCCAGCTTTATCCTGAGGAATACTACACGGAGGGGCTGAAGATTATCACGGTGCCGACTCGGCGGATCAACCCGGCGGCGCTGCCTCCGATGATCAAATCCATGAATTACCTGAACAACATTCTGGCCAAGATCGAGGCTTTGAACGCCGGATACATGGAAGCGATCATGCTGGACGACCGAGGCTGTGTGGCCGAGTGCACGGGTGACAATGTTTTCACGGTCCACAAGAGGGCGGTAAGGACGCCGCCCATCCACGCCGGGGCGCTGAAGGGGATCACGCGGGGGGTGGTGTTCGACATCGCGGAAAAAGAGAACGTGCCGGTGGCGGAAACCAACCTGACGCGTTATGACGTTTGGACGGCGGACGAGTGCTTTCTCACCGGAACGGCGGCGGAGGTGATACCGGTCACGGAAGTGGACGGGCGGAAGATCGGCAGCGGACGGCCGGGAGAGATCACCCGGCATTTCATCGAATTGTTCCGCCAGCGCGTGGCCGCGGAAGGCACAAAACTGTAATCCGCCTTTTTTTTGGCACGGAATAAGCTTAACGCTGCAACTTGCAAACCATGCTGTTAAATTAAAAATTCCGCTCCCGAGGGTTGCATTGCGGGTGGAAATGCCGATTTTAATATTAAACCATGCCTGCCGTTCCGGCATGAGGATATCTCGTGTTAAAAAATATTTAGGATGACGGAAAAATCACAGTGCGAATTGTGCGGCCACCCGGCCACGGTTCACTTGACCCAGATCATAAACGGGCAAGTTCACAAGGTGGACCTGTGTGAGGAATGCGCCCGCGAAAAAGGCATGAACACTCCGGCGGGCTTGTCTTTGGCCGAATTTTTCGGATCCAAGGCGGAAGCGGAAGCAAACGCCTTGGCGTGCCCCGAATGCGGCCGCACCGCCGCCGGCCTTCAAAAAACAGGGCGGATGGGCTGCCCGGCCTGCTATGAAGCCTTCCGGGAGGAATTGCCCGGGTTGCTGGAGCAGCTGCACAAAGGCGCCGCCCACAAAGGCAAAACTCCCCGCGGCTGGCGGGCGGACGCGGCGAGTTTGCGCAGCCGCGTCCGCGACCTCGAGCGCGAACTGCGTTTGGCGGTCGAAGAAGAACGCTACGAGGAAGCCGCCCGGTTCCGTGACGAAATTCACCAGCTGCACGTCCAATCCGCCTCCTTATCCTGAACGTGAAAATCAAACCCCTCATCGAAGCCGAAGCCGAGCTCACCCACAGCGGCGAGGATGCCGGTCCCATTGTCCTCAGCTCCCGTGTGCGAGTGGCCCGCAATCTGGCCCAATACCATTTTCCGAACCGCGCCAAAGAGTCCCAGCGGCAGGAAATAATGTCGCTCTGCCTGGAAGCCGCCTCGTCGGTGGAAGCATTCGCCAAGGGAATCACCCTGCGCATGGCCGAATTGAAGGACCTGGAAAAACAAATCCTCGTCGAACGCCACCTGATCAGCCGCGAGCTGATGAGCGCGAAAAATGGAGCTGGCGTGCGCATCAGCCGGGACCAAAGCCGCGTCCTCATGATCAATGAAGAAGACCACCTGCGCTTGCAGATGCTGGGCGCCGGTTTCAAACTGCACGAGCTATGGAACGGCGTCGACACCCTTGACAGCGCCCTTGAAGAGAAGCTCGATTACGCTTTTTCCGCCGAACTGGGCTACCTGACCGCCTGCCCGACCAACCTGGGCACGGCCCTGCGCGCTTCCGCCATGCTGCACTTGCCGGTCCTGGTCCTTTCCGGCCAGATGGAAAAAGTCATCCGGGCCGTCAGCCAGCTGGGCATGACAGTGCGCGGCCTCTTCGGCGAAGGCACTGACGCCACCGGCAGCATCTTTCAAATCTCCAACCAGCAAACCCTGGGCGAAAGCGAGGAAGAAATCCTCAAACGCCTCGACAATGTCCTGCATTCGGTGGTTGACCAGGAAACCAACGCCCGCCTGAAATTCTTCAAGGAAAAAAAAGACAGGCTGATGGACCGCATCGCCCGGGCGGCCGGCGTTTTGCGGCACAGCCGCATGCTCAGCTCGGACGAGGCCATGAACCTGCTCTCCTTTCTGCGCCTGGCAGTGGACTTGAAACTCCTGCCGGAAACTTCCCGCGCCCTGATGGACCGGCTCTTCATCCTCAGCCAGCCAGGCCACATCCAATACGCCGCCGGCAAAGCCGACTCCGCCGCCCGCGATCTGCACCGGGCCCGTTTCATGCGGGAACAAACCGCGGCCATGCCACCCCTTAACTTTGACGTCAGCCCGTGAAAATAACTTGCGCTCCGGCAAAAAAAACATAATGTAAAAAAGTTGCCTCCAGAACCGAAAAAACACCATCCATGCAGGAACCGATGAACAACTTCACGCCCCGCGCCCAACAAGTGCTGGCCTTGGCCCGCAAAGAAGCGGACCGGTTCCACCATAATTACGTAGGCACGGAGCATCTATTGCTCGGCCTCGTCAACCTGGGCCAGGGCGTCGCCATCAACGTCCTTCAGAAGATGGGCCTGGACTTGGAAACGGTCCGCGGCGCGGTCGAGCGGCAAGTGGGCACCGGCCCGGAATCCAAGCCCACCGGCAATATCCCGTACACGCCCCGCGTCAAAAAAGTCCTGGCGCTCGCCGGAAAGGAGGCCAAAGCCCTCAACCACGGCTACGTCGGCACCGAGCACATCCTGCTGGGCCTTCTGCGCGAGGGTGACGGCGTCGCCGCCCGCGTTCTCAAAAGCCTTGATATCGACATTGAGAAATGCCGCCAGGAGATATTGAGCGAACTGGAGCCCAACTTCACCGGCGACATGCACGAAACCGGCGCCCCCGCCAAAGGCGCCCAAGGCCACGCGGGAGACGAGCGCAAGGAAATCAAGACTCCGGCGCTCAAAGCTTTCGGGCGCGATTTGACCGAGCTGGCCCGCAACAACGAGCTGGACCCGGTCATCGGCCGGAAAGAGGAAATCCGGCGGGTGATTCAAATCCTCTGCCGCCGCACAAAGAACAACCCCGTGCTCATCGGAGAGGCCGGCGTGGGCAAAACCGCCATCGTCGAAGGGCTGGCCCAGGAAATCGCCGCCGGCATCATCCCGGAGATACTGGCGGACAAAAAAATCATCACCCTCGACCTGGCTCTGATGGTTGCCGGAACCAAATACCGCGGCCAATTCGAGGAGCGCATCAAGGCGGTCATGGATGAAATCCGCCGCTCGAAAAACATCATCCTTTTCATTGACGAGCTTCACACCATCGTAGGCGCTGGAGCGGCCGAAGGCGCCATGGACGCCTCGAACATTTTCAAGCCCGCCCTCTCGCGGGGCGACCTGCAATGCATTGGCGCCACCACACTGGGCGAATACCGGAAATACATCGAAAAAGACAGCGCCCTGGACCGCCGCTTCCAGAGCGTCATCGTGGACGCCCCGTCCATCAGGGACTCCGTGCAAATTCTCCAAGGCATCAGCCATAAATACGAGGACCATCACAAGGTCAATTTCACCCCCAAGGCGGTGGAATCGGCCGTCAAACTTTCCGACCGCTACATCACCGGCCGCTACCTGCCCGACAAAGCGATTGACGTGCTCGACGAAGCCGGGGCAAGGGCCCGCATCAACTCCCTCAAGCGCCCGCCCGAAATCGAGAAGATGAGCCAGCAAATCGAGGACGTGTGCTCGAAAAAAGAAACCGCCATCAGCCAGCAGCGCTTCGAAGACGCCGCCCGGTTCCGCGACAACGAGAAAAGCCTCATCGCCAGCCGCGACCAACAACTGGAGGAGTGGAAACGCAGCCGGGCCGAAACCCGCATCACCGTGGACGAGGACGAGATGTTCCACGTGGTGGCGGACTGGACCGGCATCCCCCTCAAGCGCATGGAGCAAAAGGAGTCGGAAAAGCTCCTGGGGCTGGAGCAGGAACTTCAAAAAGACGTCGTGGGCCAAGAGGAGGCGACCATTTCAGTCGCCAAGGCCCTGCGCCGCAGCCGCGCCGACTTGAAAGACCCCAAGCGGCCCATCGGCTCCTTTCTTTTCATGGGCCCCACCGGCGTGGGCAAAACCTACCTGGCGAAAATTCTGGCCGAAAAAATGTTCGGCGAGCAGGAAGCCATCGTCCAGATTGACATGTCCGAATACATGGAGAAGTTCTCCGTCTCGCGGCTGATCGGATCCCCCCCCGGCTACATCGGCTACGAAGAAGGCGGCCAGCTCACTGAAACCGTCCGCCGCAAGCCCTATTGCGTCGTGCTCTTCGACGAAGTGGAAAAAGCCCACCCCGATGTCATCCAAATCCTCCTGCAAGTCCTCGAGGACGGGCGGCTGACCGACAGCCTGGGCCGCACCGTGGACTTCCGCAACACCATCGTCATCATGACCTCGAATGTCGGGGCGCACATCCTCAAGCGCGGCAGCAGCCTGGGCTTCGGCTCCGAGGACCAAGAGGCGGACGTTGAAAACATCAAAAACAAAATCACCGAAGAAGCCAAACGCGTTTTCAAGCCCGAGTTTCTCAACCGCGTCAACGACATCATCGTATTCCGTTCCCTCGACCGCGGGCACCTCTTCCGGATCATTGGCCTGGAAATCGCAAAAGTGGCCAGCCGCTTGAAGACCAAGGATATTGAAATCGAGGTCAGTGACGAGGCCAAGAACTTTCTGCTCGACAAAGAATACGACGAAAAGTACGGGGCGCGCCCCCTTCGCCGCACCGTCGAGCGTTACCTCGAGGACCCTCTGGCCGAGGCCATCCTGCGCGGCGGCCTCAAGAAAGGCGAGCCCATCCAAGTGGGCGCCGAAAGCGGGCAGCTGAAATTCACGCAGGACCAGCCCGCATCCAGCGTCCCGTAAATTTTCAATTCTTGCATAATTGACTGCCGGGCAGCGGCCGCGGCCGCTTATCCGCCCCGCGAAATAAATGCTTCTCCGGTCAATCAGAAGGCGCGGCAAACATGCAATAGTCTTGTTGGCGTGTTGTCCGCTCTTTCGGGCGGCATTCGCGGAAGCCTCTCTTTGGACGTCGGAATTCATCACCCCTTACGGGGAAGGCGTGGACCGGATTGTAACGGCGGCGGAAGAGCGGGGCTGGGGAAGCGTGGCCGATGAGCTGCTGGGAAATGCCCTCTACGCCCGCGATCGCGGTGAAACCCATACGGAGAACTGGTATTACCTCTACCTTTGGGCCAGCTTGTATGCCTCCGAAGAAGCGGAGACGGTCAAACAATGGATAAAGAGAATCGAGGAGGCAAAACTGGCCCACCCCAACATGCCGGGCCAAGTTCCAGTGGTCCGGGAACCGCTGGGAAACCGCCTTTCCCCGCAATTGCGGTCCCTGCTGCTCTCCCGTCTCGATTACGGGCGCCGCTTTTTCAATTTCATTTCCCCTTACGATTATTTGCCGGCCGTCCTGGACACACTTGAAGAACTCCGCCAGGATTATCCCGCGTTTTTCGAAAAATACTTCAATCTGGCTCTTGCCATCGCGGCGGTTTACGATGTCCCGCCGCCGCCGGACTGGCCCCACGGCCAGGTTTCCTCACGCCTTTTGCGGCGCTCCCTCCCCGAACCGGGCGCGGCTTTCAGCTATTGGGTTGAATCGAACGAAAAACGAAAGGCCGCCTTCAACCTTTCCCTCTTGCCGCCGGAAGAACTCAAGTTTGTCGTGGACACACCCGCCTCACGCGAGGATCTCGTCTGGGCCCGGCTCAATGTTCAACAAACACTTGAAAACTTCGGTGAAGTTTACAGCCTTGTCGAATACGACACCGGCCGGGCCGGCCGCTTCCAATTCGGATGGCCTCATTCCGGTTACAAACTCCCCGCCATCCTGGAAAAAGGAGGCATTTGCGTGGACCAGGCCTACTTCGCCGCCCAATGCGGCAAAGCCAAAGGCATCCCCACCCTCATTTTCAGGGGCGCGGGGCTGGACGGCCGCCACGCCTGGTTCGGCTTCATGCGCGATGAAAGCCAGTGGGACACCGGCGCGGGCCGCGCGGATGAAGACCTCTACGTCACCGGCAAGGCTCATGATCCCCAGACTTGGGAGGACCTGACCGATCACAAGCTCCATTACCTCGCCAGCGGTTTTCACCGGGGGGAATACTTCCGCCAGTGCCGCTTGCATACCGGCTTCGCCGGAATTTATTTGAAACTCGAACGCTTTGAGGAAGCCATCGCCGCCGCCGAAACCGCCATCCGATATGAATCCCTCTGCCTGCCCCCCTGGGAAATCCTCCGCCAGGCCACCGCAAAACACACCGGTGAAACCCGCAAAGTCGAAGAAGTCCTGCGCCGCGCCGCAAACGCCTTCCGCGGCTGTCCGGATATCGAGGCCCGCTTCCGCCAGGAGATCAGCGAAATGCTGCGCGAACGCGGTGAAATCAGCCGCGCCCGGCGCCAGCTGGACATCCTCGCCGTCCAGCACATGGACAGCCGCCTCGACATCAGCCTCGAACAAGCCGCCGGACACCTGCGCGGCGCCATGGCCAGCGGCCCTTTGGCGGATCAGATGAGAACCTTCCGTGTGCTGATGCTCAAACTGGGCCAAAAGGGCGGAATCCAAACCTTCGACATCCTCGTAGTTCCTTTCATCCGGCGCCTGCATGAAAACGGCCACGCGTCCGAAGCGCGCCAGATGCTCGATTTCGCCCGGTCCCGCATTCAGCCGGCTGCCGGCACCCAGCTTGATCTCAACTTCCGCCAGCTCGAAGACGCCCTCCCGTAGAGCCTCTTCATCTCATCCGGTTTTTTCGCGCCGGGGTTCCGCGAGAAGAGCCTGTTCCATTTCGAGGCCGGCGAGTCCGCGGATACCGTGGAGGAAGCGCCACAGGATGAAGAACATCACCACCATGCTGGGAACAACGATGATGAGCTGGCTCCACAGCAGCATGTCCGCCACTTCATGATTGAATTGCGGCTTGTTGAGCGCGGGCTCGGTGCGGATGAAGTGCCGGGCGACGAAATAATTCAGAACCGAGCTCATGAAGAAGGAGCCGGCCAGCCAGAGGGTGCAGCGCCCCAGCAGCCGATCGAAATCGGCGCGGCTGCCGCGCTCGCGCAGCCGCGCTTCGATTTGAGCCACATCGAAAACAGCGGGATTATACAACAAGACTTTGACAAGGGGATACCGGGTTTTCAGCGTCACCAGCACGGCCAGTCCGATGGCCGCCGGAACCGCCGCCTCTTTGAAAATGAACCACTTGACGGGCAACTCGAGCAGGCCGATCCCGCCCGTCAAGAGAACGCTGACAAAGCCGATAATGGAAACGAAATTGTATTTTTTGAGCTTGATAAAGTCCCGCAGGCCATAACCCAGGGGGAAAAGCAGCGCCACGGCCAGAATGATTTCCGGCGAGGCTGGAAGGACTTTATCGCCTTGCTTTAAGATAATAAGCGGCGCGGCAATGTTGCAGCCAAGGCTGATCCAGAGGTTCTCCCGGCGGGGCGGAGAGGAGCCAGTCAATGTCCCCGCCGCCCCTCCGTTGTCGCTGTTCTTCTTCACGGGCATAAAAGGGAATAACGGAATGCTCCGTCTTTTTCGGTGGAAAAAGCGGGAAAGATTATTTAATGAGCCTGCTGTTACAAATAAAGACGGCCAGTTTGTCTAACACTTTCAGCAAAAACTTATGACCGGCAAGGCTCCAACGGCGCCGAGGATCGTGCATGCGGGGCTGGACGGGGTGCCGTCGTCAGGGGGAAGCATGGCGGCCATCCGCGATTTTCACAGGGCGGCGCCGGGGACGGTGGTTGCATTCACGGATAATGAGAAGTTCCAGCGGGAAGGCTCGGCGATTCCGGGAACCGTCCAAGTGCTCACGGGGAAGGGTTTGCCGGGCCGGGCGTTCCGGTGGGCGGGAAAGAAGAGCCGTGAAGAAGCCCTGGCCATAGCCGAAGGGGCTGATATTTTAGCCTGCCATATCCTGTTGCGGTATCATGTCCACTGGGTCGGGACGATTTCCCGCCGGCGGGGGATTCCCTACTGGGCGGTGCCGCACGGCTGCCTGGACCCTTTTGTTTTCAGCTACCGCGCGTTAGTTAAAAAAATTTGGTTCCGCCTGTTCGGAAGGCCTTTTCTGGAAAAGGCCGCCGCCGTCATCTTCATCACGCGGCGCGAAATGGAAAAAGCGGCCGGGCGCTACGCGGGCCCGAACCGGCATGTCATCCGCCTGCCCGTCGAGGCGCCGGACGCGGCCGGAAAAGAAGAAGCGGCAGCGGAACTGCGGCGGCAACTGGGCGTCGCGGCGGAGGAAAGGCTGCTGCTGGTCCTCGGACGGCTGCACTGGACAAAAAACGTCCTCGAAGCCATTGAAGCTTTCGCCAAGGCGGCCGCGCCGAACCTGCACTTGGTTATCGCCGGGCCGGACGAAACGGTGACGAGGGCCGGGTGCGAGGCCCGCGCCGCCGCCCTGGGCGCGAAAAATGTCCACGCGATAGGGCCGGTTTTCGGGGAAGAGAAGGATCGCGTCGTTCTGGGAGCGGACGGTTACCTGTCCCTTTCGCTCAAAGAAAACTTCAGCTACACGGCGGCGGAATCGCTGGCGGCGGGGCAGCCAGTGATCCTCTCGCCAGGCAACGACCTGGCGGCGGATATTAAAGGGCTGGGTTGCGGCTGGATGCTGCCGGACGGCTCGCGGGAAAGCGCGGCGGCGGCGCTCCGGGAGTTTGCCGCGATGCCGGGAGAGCCGTTGCGGGAAATGGGCCTGCGCGGCCGGGAGTGGGCCATGCGGGAGCTGTCTTTTGAAACCTTCAAGGCCAAAATAGAAGCGCTGGCCATTGCCACCGCCAGGGGCGCGCGCGAAAGTCTTCCAAAACCATGAAGCGGCTTCAACCGAAACGATGGCTGCAGCTGATCTACATGACCGGATGGGAGGCGGCCGCCCGGCGGCAGGAAAAACGCGAGGCTTATGACGAAATTCCAGGAGCGCGGAACCTGAAAACAGCCTTGGTGAAGCTGCCGGCCTTTGTGGACTTTTACAGCGAGCCGGCGGCCGCTTCACCCGAAGCCCTCATTGCCTCAACCAATCACCGCTCCGGACCGGTGGCCCTTATCACGAAACTGAAAGCGGATTATTACATTATCGCCCAGGAGCCGGACGAAGAATGCCGCATTTGGGAGAAAAAAGTGCGCCGCCGCTACCCGGCGGTTCCGCCGCATCACGCGGAAATCCGCCGCAAGCAGGCGGAACGGGCGGTCAAGGCGGATTCGGTTGACTGGTCCAGGTATGATTTGGTTTTCGCCATTGAAAACGCGATACCCGCAAGGATCACACGGCGATTCCCGAACGTGCTGTGGGCAACCATGCTGGAAGACCACCGGGTGGAGGAATTCAAACAGTATATGAAACGCCCGCCCAAGGGTTACGACTTGTTTTTCACGCAGCATTTCGGGCCGACACTCCGGTCGGTTGGCCGCCGCCCGCACGTCATCGAATGGCCTTATGGATTAGCTTGCGCGGGATGCGTTGCGTCGCTGTTCCCGGAATCACAGAAGACGGACGCCGTCATGCTCGAGGGCAGCCAGCCGGAAGAAGCGGCAAAATTCATCGGGAAACAAGGGAAGGCGCGGGTTTATGAAGGCGTGGGGCGGCGCAACTGGGACTATCTGAAAGTGCTGACTGCCTGCAAGGTGTTCTTCGCTCCGCAATTCGTTTTGCCCCGCTGGG
>CAZYUX010000008.1:0-25862 GCA_964650745.1 uncultured Puniceicoccaceae bacterium | reverse complement strand
AGGAGGCAAAAAAATGGCGCGCATGAGCCTGACCAGCACCGCCTTCAAAGAAGGCGAAATGATCCCGGAAAAACACACTTGCGACGGTGAAGACGCCCCGCCGCCGCTGGCCTGGGAAAACGTTCCGGCGGAAGCCAAAAGCCTGGCCTTGATCAGCGACGATCCCGACGCCCCCGGAGGCACCTGGGCGCACTGGGTGCTTTATAACATCCCCTCCACGGCCGCCGGACTGCCCGCGGACATGGCCCCGGGCGCCGCGGCCGGGATCAAACAAGGGATAAACAGCTGGGGGCGGCCCGGCTACGGCGGGCCCTGTCCGCCCGGCGGCACCCACCGGTATTTCTTCAAACTCTACGCCTTGGACACCATGCTCGGCCTCGATTCCGGCGCTTCCAAGGAGGATCTCCTCGCCGCCATGCAAGGCCGCGTCCTCGCCGAATGCCAGCTCATGGGCAAATACAAGCGCAAGTAGCCTTTCCGCGGCGCCTCCTCTCACGGTTGCGCCGTCATCTCCTCAAACAGCGCCAAGTATTCGCCGGCGCAACGGCCGATGGAAAATTCTTTTTCCCAGCGCCGCCGGCCGGCCTGTCCAAACCTCTCCGCTTTCGCT
This sequence comes from uncultured Puniceicoccaceae bacterium, assembly GCA_964650745.1. GTDB lineage: Bacteria > Verrucomicrobiota > Verrucomicrobiia > Opitutales > CAZYUX01 > CAZYUX01. Next base: position 25,252 of record CAZYUX010000008.1, on the reverse strand, counting down.
TCGTCCGCCAGCAGCTCCGTCAAACGCCCGGCCAGCGCCCCCGTGTCACGAGGGTTGACGATGTAACCGGTCGCCCCGTCCCGAACCACTTCATTCGCGCCCCCGAAACAGGAAGCCGCTACCGGCTTGCCCGCCGCCATGGCCTCGAGAACCGTCATGCCAAAAGCTTCGAAACACAGCGAAGGCGCCGCCGCGACGGCGCATGACGCATAGGCCGCCGCCAGGTCCCCCGCGCCGAGCCAGCCGGTGAAGACCACTTGCTCCGCCACTCCCAAACGCCGGGCGCGTTTGCGCATCAGGCGGGTGAAATCATTTTCCCGCCCGGCAATCAGCAGCCGCGCCCGCCCCGTGTCCGCTTTGACCAGAGGCAGCGCCTTGATCAGTTCAAGCCCCCCCTTGTCGCGGTTCATGCGCCCGGCCAGCAATATCACTTTACCGCCTTCCAGCCGGAAGCGATGGCGGAACCGCATTGCTTTTCCCGGATCCGCTTGAAACGCATCCCCGTCAATGCCGTTGCGGATTCGCCTAACATGATCCAGCCCCCGCTGGCGAAGCAGCCGCCGCAACGCTTCACTCACCGCCACCGGCACAACCTTGTCCTGCCGCAGATAACGCCGGATGACCCGGTTCCGCCACGCCAAAAACACCCCGCCGCTCCCCGCTTCCGCCTCTCTGCCGGGGACGCGGCGGCCGCTGACGGCCATCACGTCGTGCAGCGTGACCGCGGCGGGCAAACCTTCTTCCCGCACCGTTTCCAGAACACTCCAGGAAAAGTAACGGTGAACGTTGTGCGCGTGGACACAGTCCGGCCGCTCGGTTCGGATTATCCGCCGCAAATGGTTTGCCGCCGCCGGATTCCACACACCGCGCCAAAAACGCGCGGCCCGGGGATATGAAACCGGTATTTGATAAACCTTCACTCCCGTGTTTGGATCCGCGGCCGGTTTTTCCGCTTCCCGAAGATTTTGCCGGACCGTGGTGACAACCGCCACATCATGCCGCCCGGCGTATTCGCGGGCCAGCTGCTCCGCCATGCGCTCGGCTCCGCCGGCGCCCTCCGCAAACCACCTGTCCGATAACAAAAGAATTTTCATTCGGAATTGCCAAACCGCACCTTCACCGCTAACCGCTGAATTGCCAATCCTTTTCACCATGGCCCGGCCGCCGGCAGTCCTGCACCACGTCAAATCCTTCCAAAGCCCGGGAGGCATCCGCTCCATCCTGCGCCAGCACCTGGACAACGCCGGAGAAGACGCCCGCCTGGCCGCTTTCATGGACGCCGGGGCCGCCCCGGACAGGAAAGTCATTCCCCTGGCGGGCCGGCCCAACTCCCGGATCTCCGCCATGCGCCGCGCTTACCGCCAGCGTGTCGCAGGATTCTCCCCCATGGTTTCCATCTACCACAACTGCTGGGGCATGGATTGGCTCGCGGACTTGGACCCCGCGCCGGCGCGTCTGGGCTTTCTGCATTCCAACCTGCCCCGTTTCCGCCGGTTCGTCCGCTGCTTCAGCCGCCACGCGGACGGTTTTATCACCATCAACGAGCAACTCCTGGAAAAAACGCGCCAGTGTTTTAAAAAAGGCGCCGAACCCTGGATCCGCCTTCTGCCCTCTCCCGTCACCCCTCCGTCCTGGGCGCTGCGGCAACGCGCCTTCCCCCGGGACAGAACCGTCATCGGTTTTTCCGGCCGCCTCGAAAGCGTTCAAAAACGGGTGGACCGCCTCCCGGCCCTGCTGGATTGGCTCGACCGGCATCTGCCCGGTTACGAATTCGAAATCCTCGGAACCGGCCCGGACGAGCCAATCCTCCGTGAAATATTCCGGAACCGCCCAAACGTCACATTTCATGGCTGGATCGAGGGAGAGGATTACTGGCGGATCCTCTCCCGCTGGAAGTATATCATATTTGTCAGCCGCTATGAAGGCCTGCCCATCAGCCTCCTCGAAGCCCTGGCCTGCGGCGTCATCCCCCTTTATCCGGATTTCCATGAAGGCAAGGATTTTCCCGCCCGCATCGATCCGGCTCTGCTCTATCCGCCGGGACAACCGGACGCCCTCGGCCAAGCCATCCTGAACGCCGAAAAATGGGACACGGAACATTTGCGCGCCTTCCATGAGCGCTCCGCCGCCGCCCTGCCGGACCACCTGCACGGCGGCTATCAAAAAGCTTTCACAGCCCTTCTTGACGCCCCTCTCCCGCCACCCGCCCGGCGCCGGGTATCCCTGGCGCGCCACGCCCCCGTCTGGCTCTACAACCGCCTCTGCAAAGTCCTTTCCGGATGACGCCGCGCCATTTCCCTTGACCGCCATCCCTCTTCCTGTCATCGCTCGAACCCAAGCGCCGCACACGCTTCCGGAACTCCAAATTTTCAATTCATCTTATGCCGCAAGCGGGAATCATCGGCTTGCCGAACGTGGGCAAGAGCACTCTCTTCAACGCCCTGACGCGCTCCCGCAAAGCCGAGGTGGCCAACTACCCCTTTTGCACCATCGAGCCCAACATCGGCGTCGTCACCGTTCCCGATGCGCGTATAGACAAGCTCGGCCCCATCGCCCGGCGCGGCAAAATCGTTCACGCCACGCTTGATCTGGCGGACATCGCCGGGCTGGCCGCCGGCGCCAGCAAAGGCGAAGGCCTGGGCAACAAGTTCCTCGCGCGCATCCGCGAAGTGGACGCCGCCGTCGAGGTCGTGCGCTGTTTCGATGACGAGAACGTGGCCCACAGCACGGGGGAACTCGATCCGGTCCGCGACATCGAGGTGGTGATGACCGAGCTGATCCTGGCCGACCTGCAATCGGCCCAGGCGCAGATGGAGCGCAACATCAAGAAAGCCCGCGGGGGCGACAAGGAGGCCCGGGCCAACGCCGAACTCCTCGATCCGCTCATCGCCCACCTGAATGAGTTCAAACCCGCCATCACTTACCCCGTCCCCGAAGACGAACGCGCCCGAATGGGCGGCTTCTTCCTCCTGACGGCCAAGCCGACGCTCTACGCCTGCAACGCCGCCGAGGATGATTTGGCGAACCCGCGGGACAACCCCCATATCCAAAAGGTGAAAGCTTACGCGGCGGAACACCACGGGGCGGAAGCCTGCGTCATCTGCGCCAAGCTGGAGGAAGACCTGGCCGAGTTGAGCCCGGAAGAAGCGCGTGAGTTCCTGGCCGCTCTCGGCGTCCGGGACTCCGGTGTATCCCAATTGATTCAATCCGCTTACAAACTCCTCGGCCTGGCGTCCTTTTTCACCATCGGGGAAAAAGAAGTGCGCGCATGGCCTTTCAAACTTGGAACCAAAGCCCCCCAGTGCGCCGGCCTAGTCCATACCGACTTCGAGCGCGGCTTCATCAACGCCCAGGTGATCCCCTTCACCGAACTCGAAGCGGCGGGAAGCGTCCACGCCGCCCGCGAGGCCGGACGGTTCCGCCTCGAAGGCAAAGACTACACGCCCCGGGACGGCGATATTATCGAATTCCGCTTCAACACCTGACCGCCGCCGCTGTTCGCGGCCGGTTCCAAAGGAGCGGCACGGGCCCCTTGCAAGAACGCCCCTTCTCCCGCAAAGGAGAAGGGGCGTCCGGGTTAAAGGTTGCCGTGTCAGAAGTTCAATGTCCGGCCGCGCCGGCTGCCGCTAATATTCCACCGTGTAGAAGACCTTTCCGCTGGCGGGCTTCGGCACGGTGAAGCTGGCCGGGTTGCCGTCTCCCGTCAGCTCGTCCCCGGTGGCGGTCCATCCGCTGTCGTTCAGTTCCGGCGTGCTGGTGTTCCGCATCAAGCGGTAGAGCTTGCCGTTAACCGTGGGGAAACCGATCTGCAGGTCCGTGGCGGTTGTCGTTACCGTGATGTCCGGCCCCGGATTAATCGTGATGCTCAAGCCCTTGGTCGCGGTTTCGCTGTTATTATCCGTCACCTGGGCGGTGAACGCCGACGTGCCAGCCGAAGCCGGCGTGCCGGAGATCTCGCCGGTGCCGGAATCCAATGTCAGCCCTGACGGGAGCGAGCCGGAAACGACCGCCCAGCTGTAGGGCTTGATGCCGCCCGACGCGGTCAGGCTGTCGCTATAGGGCTGTTTCCTCTCGCCAGCGTCCAGTGTCGTGGTGTTAATCGCAAGCGGATCCGGCTCCACCACCGTGATGTTCATCTCCTTGGTGTCCACCTGCATCGTGGGCGATGTCGTGTCCGTCACCTGCACGGTGAAGTAGGCGGGGCCGCCCGCCGCGGTCGGCGTGCCGCGGATGTAGTATTCGCCGCTGTCTTCGACCATGGACAGGCCGTCGGGCGGCGAACCGGCAATGATGCTCCATGTGTAAGGCTCCTGGCCCTCCACCGCGTTCATCTGCGTGTTGTAATATTCGCCCTGAGTGGCGTCGGGCAGGTCCGCCGGGGTGACGATCGACAGGACGCCCGGAGGCGTTTCCAGCAGGAAGCCGGTGCCCCAGAGAACCGGGTCGCGCCAGGAGAGGTCCTGATCGTCCCACCACGTGCGTTTGCCGGACCGCAAGTAGTCCGGCGGCGGCGAAGAATTCGTCAGCCCGTCGCAGTCATTGTAGTGGCACTCAATACCGATGAACTTTCCGGCGGACGGCGGATAGGGGTCCGCGGAAGATTCGGCCAGATAAGACCACGGCACGGCCATCTCGAACAGCCACCCGTTGGCACGGTCGGCGTAATCGTAGATGACTCCCTCGAGGCAGGCGTCGCCCACATTGCCGTTGCCGGGGCCTTTCCACGTGTTAACTTCGGGGTTGTCGGGCAGGGAATTATACGCCGCGCGCCACTGCCAGTCGTCGGCGTCATAAGAGCCGGAGCCTTTGCTGTTGTTGTAGTCAACATAGAGCTCGACGCTGTCGTTGAAATGGTGGCTCGAGCCGTCCCCCCACAGGTCGGGGCCCGCGCCCGAAAGCGGCGCGCGCCGGCTGTCGCTGTAATCCGTGGTGCTCACGTAATAGTAGAGGTAATTCTCATCCCACAGGCATTTGAACTCGGACTGGCAGTCCAGGTCAACCGGGTCCGTGAACGCCTCCTGATCCACCCACGTGTATTGCATGTTGACGCTCGCTGTCTTTGTCCAGATTTCGTCAACCGCGCCGTCGATCAGCGGGGTGCGGTCGGAGGGGGCGTAGGCGATGGTCAAGCCGTTGAACGGCTCCACCGTCAGCGTGGCTTCATCGCTGTTAGTGGTGCCGTAATCATTGGTGATGACGCACCGGTAGGTGTTGCCGCTGTCGCCCTCCTGGCAGTTTTTCTTGGTGTAGAATGAATACACCGCGCCGGGGATGTCGGCCCCGTTTTCCTGCCATTGGAACTGGATATTGTTTTCATAAGGATAAATGCCCTTGATGATCACCTCGAAGGTGGCGCTCTGCCCCGCGATGGTGGTGACGTCCTGCGGCTGGCCGTTCTCGGGGCTGGTCATGATAACCGGCGCCTCCAAGACCGTGTCCGCCGGGTCGAATGGATCGGCAACGAGCGTGTTCACGCTGCGGGCGGGAATCGAGAACGGTGTGGTGAAGGGATCGGTGACCGTGCTCTGGGCGCAGTCCGTGGCGGCGTCGGTGGTGTAGAGTTCCATGCTGGCGGGCGCCCTGGACTCGTCCTCGATGATGCCGCTCAACTCCACGTTCTTGGAGGTGGTGGCCAAGTTAAGAATGATGACGGTCAGCGTCTGGTTGCCTTCATCCTTGAAGGCCAGAGTCGATAGCTCGTCGTCGCCGCCGGAATTGGTTTCGATACAGACCGCGCCCGGGCGGACGAAACGGTAAAACTGCTTCGAGACGTAGTAGCGCTTCATCGGCACACCGTCGTCCATGAGGGAGAATTCATTGCCGCCCTCCTGGCTCAGCTGCCACCAGACCCAGGCCGCGCCGCGGCCGTAGCGCAGCATGTTAAACAGCCCCCATGAAAGCGCGAAGGCGCCTCTTTCGTCGCCGTTTTCAGGGTCGCCATCGTACTCGCCGTTCTCCCAGTCATCGTAGTAGCCGGAGGTCTCGGTCATCCACAGCGGCTTGTTGTAACGGCGGGCCAGCTTGTGCGTGTCCGACCAGTTGGTCGGGCCGATGTCTCCCGCGGTCACCCCGTCGGCGGCGTAGCCGTGGACGGCGAGGATGTCCAGGTGAGGCTCGATGTCCGGGTTGTCGCAGACCTCGAGCATGTAACCCCACACGCGGGCCATGTCGCTGAGGTCCTCCGGGCCGAAGAGCTTCGGGGCGGTGAAGGGCGTCTCGTTGACCGCAGACCAGTCAAAGCGCTCGCCCAGGAACTGCGTCATGCGGGCGTATTGCTCGTGGCTGTAAACGCAGGAAGCGTAAGGCTCGGTGAAGTAAGGCTCGTTCTGAAAACTGAATGCGTAAATGTCGTAACCGGTGTAGCTCTTGAAGCCCTTGATGAAAGCCACGCAGAACTCGGCGTATTCCTCATACATGTCGGGCTTGCCGCCCTGCATGCCGTCCGACAGGCGGCCCCAGTAATGGTCATTGGTCCAGATGCATTCCTGGTATTTCATCCATGGCGGCGGGCTCCAGTTCGACACGATGAACTTGAGCGGCACGCCGTTGGCGTTGGCCACGGTCATCTGGTCAATCTTGTAGTCGAACCAGTAATCAATGACCCCGCCGGCGTAGCAGTCCTGCCCGCCGGTCGAGCCAATCGAGCGGCTCAAGCTGAAGTGGTCGGAGTCCCAGACAATGCCGCCGCGCGGGTCTCCATCGTCATTGGAGGGCATATAGTCCGCGGTGGTCGCCAGATCCCCGTAAGGATACGGGCAGTCCGGATCGTTCCCGTCCGTGAAGTTCGCCTCCTCCAACGTATGGCCGACATTCGACCGGCTGATGGTCATCCCCAAATCCAGGAGGGTGTCCTCGATGAATTCCGTCGTCCAATGCGGAGGGTTGCCGCTCCAGCTCACGCGCTTGCCGCCAAAGGCGCCGAAGCCCTCGATGCGCTGGTGCTCGTTCGTGTCGTCCACGTTGACCGTGCTCTGGCCAAAGGCCGGGAACCAGAACACTGCCGCAACCGCCGCCAAGGCGGCGGAACGCGCGAGAGCGCGCTGGCGCCAAAACGCCTTCAATAGTGTGTGTTTTTGTTTTTTCATGGGTTGTTTTTACGGTTTGTTAAGTTAAAACGGGGAAACCGAAAATTAACTGATTGAATGCCTTCTTATTGGAACGGGGGTGGCATGTCAATTGTTTTTTCTCATTTCCAAAACACGCGCCGCGCGCCGCCAGCCTGAATTATTCGGCAGGAAGCTGGTCCTCGTTGACGGCCGTCCCGTCCAGCAGGTGAAAAACACGCTCCGGAAAAGCCGTGGAGCCGTCAAAAAGCAGCCATTGGCGGCCTGTCCAGTAATATAAATACCCGGTGTCTTGCGGCATGGAGAGCCAGCCCAGATTCAAGTCATACAAATAGAGGCCTTCCGCGCCGGTGTAATCTCCGGCGGGGTATTGCCAGTGGTGGGCGCGGGTCCATATCCAGCCCTCGGGATGTTCATACACCCAATTCAAAGGCTTGAAATAGAACCAGCCTTCAAACTCATAGCCGCTGTAGACATAGCCAAATTTTTCGCGCCACACCCAGTCTTCCCAGCTGAACAGGGCGGTGATCTCTTTGCCGGCGTCCATGGTGACCGTCAGCGGGTTGTCCGCCCCGGCAGCGTCCCCGCTCCAGCCGGCGAAGAACCAGCCTTCTTCCGGAACAGCGGTAATTTCGGCTTCCGCCCCGGCCGCGTAAACGCCGGAAACAGCGGATACGCTCCCGCCTTCCCCGGCCGTGACAGTCAGTGTGAATGCCGGAGCGAAGAGAGCTCCGATGGTTTTGTCGCCGTCCATGGCAACGGCCAGCGGGTTGTCCGTCCCGGAAGCATCTCCGCTCCAGCCGGCGAAGGCGTAACCTTCATCCGCCGCCGCGGCGATTTCCGCCACCGCGCCCTCCAGGTAATGGCCGCCCGCCTCCGTGACGGCGCCGCCTTCCCCGGCCGTGACAGCCAGGGAGAAAACCCCGCCGGCGTCATTCCCGCTTTCAATCCGCACTGAGCGCGCGCGTATTTCATTGACGGCGCCTTTCGGCCAGGCGTCAAAACCCCCGGCATATTCAATTTGCAGCAGAATGTTGTCCGCCTTGGGATCAAAGGGGCTGCCATCCGCGCCATTTTGAGATTCAAAGGCGGAAAACGGCAGGACAAATGTTTCAAACATGCCGTCCCAGGCGAATTCCCCGTCATAATAAAGAGCGGGGCGCGGGTCCTGGCCGTCACTGTTGATCAGGGAGATTTTGAACTGCCCCGCCGGAGTGCCCGCCATCTCGGCGGTGAGAACGATTTGCGAAAGATCCGAAGTGTGGAACGGCCCCGCCGCCCGCTGCATAACGCCCCAGAACCAGCTGGAGGTGTCCGCTCCCGAGGAGTCCATGTTGATATAGCCGTAACCGTCCCGCAGCCCCGAACTGAAGGTGAATTCCTCGTCCGTTTCCCCGCCGCCCAGGACAGTCCAGTCAAATTCCTCTTTGTCCGCGAATTCATCGGAGTTGACCATCACGGCCTTCCGGAAATTGGCCGTCAGGTTCTTGTCGCCATCCACGGCAAACGTGATGGGATTGCCGGCGCCCGTCACATCGCCGGTCCAGCCGCCGAAAATGAAGCCGGCGTCCGCGGCGGCGGCAAGCACCGCTTCCGTGCCGGAAAGATAATAGGGCCAGAAATCAAGGACTCGGCCGCCCGGCCCGGCGTCCGCCGTTACCGTGTAAACCGTCCCGGTTTCACTGGCGCTGGTCAGGCTCCAGGATTTGAGATGGATTTCGTTCATCTCAGTCTGGGACCAGGTCTCGAACCCCCCCATAAAGGCGATCCATAATTTATACGGTTCCGGAGTCACGCCGGGTTGGAAGGCGCCCAAGGCGCTTTCGAGTTCATGCAAGGGGATGCTGACGGATTCGAAGACGCCGGCCTCCGCGATAACTCCCCTGTAAATGGCCCGGTTGAACCCGGTGGTTCCCTGGCTGTCGGACAAATAAAACATGTACTGCCCGCCGGACACATTGCCCGAAATTTCAAAGCTCAAGACGATGTCCTTCAAAGACGCGGTCAAAGGCGGGCTGATGTAAGTCCACAAAGAACAGATGTAGTTGGAAGCGGCGGCGGTAAGGTCGCCGGTGAAAATGGCGTAACCGGGGCCCATGCCGGCGGCGGCAACGGCGTCCGCCGCAACGTAAGGGGTCCAGCCGAATGTTCCGCCTTGAGTGAAGTCCTGTCCGTCCACCCGCACCCTGACGGGATCGGGCCGGTAGAAATTGGCCGTGACGGTTTTGCCGGCGTCCATTGTCAGAGAAATGGGATTGTCCTCCGCGGCGCCCGCGGGCACGTCATCACCGGACCAGTTGTCAAAATAGTAGCCGGGGTCCGGCTGGGCCGTGACTTCCGCAATGGTGGTTTCCTTGTAAAAACCGGACTCCGGAGAGACGGTTCCGCCTTCTCCCGCTCCGGCGGTAAGCTGATATTCGGGCAGGGCGCACCAGTTGGGGAATTCCAGACGGACATTTTTGAACTTGAGCTGGTAGGTCTGGCCTTTGAACCAGGACTTGAAGCCGCCGTCATATTCGAAGCGCAGCTTGACGGGCCCGAGCGTTGGATCGAAAGGCCCGGACAAGGTAAATTCGGAGACAGGAGCTTCCCATGTGTTAAACGCCGTCTGGACGAGTTTTGGGGAGTAAGCGGCCGTGTTGCCCGCGGCGTCGGTCAAGACGAAGTTGGCCTTTTTGTTGGGATGGGAAGCGGCAACATCCGCTTTGAATCTCAACTTCGTCAAGTCGTCCACCCGGATAATGCCCAATTCCGTTTCCGCCCATGCCTCGAAGGTGGAGGAACGGACAAACCGGGGGATAATCGCCTGTATGTAGGCGTAATCGTTAGTTGTTCCGGTCTCATCGTTCACATCCGCGCTGATGTACACATCCCCGTACGCCGAATCGCCGCCCCATGTCCACGGAAAGGCCGCCAGGTCGGCGGCAGGCTCGTCAACCGCCGCCTCCCACGCAACCAGTGGCTCGAAGTGGCCAGTGACCGACTTGCCGCCGTCCATCAAGACGGTGACGGGGTTGACGCGCTCGCCGCCGCTGGCGCCGCCGCTCCAGTGGCTGAAGCGCACGCATTCGCCCACCGGCGCGGCGTGGATATCCACTTGGGCGCCGTCAATAAAAGAGTCCCCTCCGTAGGTAAAAACACTGCCCCCCTCACCTTCGGAGGCCAGCTCCAGCTGGCGGACGGGAAGGGCGGGAGCGGCCGGGTCACCCACGAGAGTGACAATGCTCTCGGCCAGCAGAAGGAGCCGGGCTTGCTGGTCCGCCACGGCCACGGGGTGAAGCTCGCTCACATCATCGTCCCAGGATGTTTGATAAACCTTCAAATAATCGAACGCCGGAGGCTGGGCAAAATGGATGGTCAGGGGCTGATGCTCGATCTGCCGGTTGATGACGATTATAACCAGAGCGCCGCCGCCGGGATTTTTGTAAGCGCTGGCCTCCACGGGGCGCCATCCGGGGTCAACATCCACCTGCGCGGCGCCGGGCTGAATAAAGTTGCTGAAGTGCCGGAAGACCGCGGCTTTTTTTGTTTCCCCGCCGACGATCAGCAGCCCGTTTTCACCGGCTTGCGGCAGAACCAGCTGCCCCAGACAGACTCCCGCGGCATGGTTTCCGGCCAGGGCGTTGTGGGTCATGCAGCCGAGGTTTGCCAGCGGTTCAGGCCAGGGATGGCCGCCGGTGGGCCCGCCGGTGATCCAGTACGGCTTGCCGTAACTTTCAATAAAACGCCAGTAAAAGCCCGCCGCGCTGTTAAGCGAGGCGTCCAGGTATTCCCGGCTGGCGAACGCGCCCAGGTATCCGGCGGCCGGCCCTTCCATGACCGCCTCCTGATAAGTGTTGCTGCGGGAGATGTGGATGGACGAATCTTCGGGGCCGAATATCAAGGGCGGGAAAGCCAAACCGGCGGCCGCGATTCCGGCGCCCAGGTGTTCCACCAGGCTGGCGTATTCTTCCGGCGTGTAGAGGCAGGAATTGGCCGCGCGGGTGACGGCGGGCATGATCTGCGGGCCTATGCCGTGCAGCGGCGTCCCCCGGCTCTCCATCAGTTTGGCCCATTCCGCCAGCCAGGCGGCCATGTGGCCGTATTTGCCGTCACTGAGCCGGTTGTCATCATCCCAAGTGCGGTCATCCTGGTCAATCGTCCCCAGTTTCGTGCCGGTGAGGGAGCCGTTGTCCTTCATCCAGGCGGGGGGGCTCGATGGCGAGGCGACCACTTTCAGGTCCGGATTTTCGGCGCGCATGGCGGTGATGAAATCCAGCATGACGCGGGCTTTCCCCCCGGCGGCGTCCAAATCGAAGTCCGCGAAGGATATATTTTGCGCCTCGGCCACGGGATCGGGGGAAACTTCCGGACATAACTCCAGATGCAAAAGCCCGGCGGCGAGATCGTTTGCGCAATAATCCCGGAAAGCGGCGTCCTGGTAAGCCGCCGCCACGGCGGGGTCGTCTCCCGTCAAATTCGCCCCGAAGCCGAGGATCTCCTGTCCTGTTATACTTTCATCCACGGTGACGGCGGCCATTTTCTCCGCGATGGTGACGGGCTCGAAATACGCAACGACATGCTTGTCGGAGTCGAATTTCATATAGACGGGATTATCCGCGCCGGAAAGGTCCCCTCCCCACCCGGCAAAATGGTAGCCCTGCAGGGGCACGGCCTTGAACCGAACGTTGGTGCCTTTTATGTAAACGAAGCCTTCCTTGAAGGGGTCCAACTGAATGCCGCCGTTTTCCGCCTCCACGGTCAAAGTGAACTCCGTGTATTTGGGGGTCGCGTTTTCATAACTGCCGGCAAAACGGATTTCGTCTATTTCGGCGGGATTGGAGCCGCCCCGGATGCGCAGTTTGTCGAACGCCAGGTCCAAACCGGAAAGCGTCGCGGATGGCGCGGGAGCCGGCTGGCCCACGACGGGGTCGAAATACACTTGGACCGTGTCGCCCGCGTCACCAAACTCGATTGCCAGCACAAAGAGGTGGGTCTCGTTATCCAACGGGGCGATTTCGGCGCCTCCCGCGCTGAAAAAGCCGTCTCCGGCGGCATGGCCCATGGCTATATCCGGCTCGAACGGGTCGCCGCCGCCCAGGCTGATGAGAGTGGGCTCATTCACGTCGAGACCGACGGTCAGCCGCATGAGAAAACTCATGTGGAGTGTGGTCCCCGTCTTGCCAATCTTGCCGTCATCCCGCGTGTAGTTGACAAAAGGGCCGAATTCGGACATGTCGAAAGCGCCCCAAACCGCCTCTCCGTTCATTTGCGCGTCGAGCCTGCCCTCGTGGAAAAACAACCCGGTGTAGAGCAGCGTTTCCTCCAGCACCCCGCCGGCGGTGTCCTGGGTGCCTTGCCAGCCAAGCAAGCCGGAACCGCGCGCCGCCGGGCCGTTGGCGATGTATTCCCCCGCGGTGTAAGCGCCAAAACCCTCATGCAGCAGCGGGCCGGTCAGCGGCGCCACGTCGGCGTATGTTTCGCCCAGGCGCAGATTGCCGCCCAAAGAGGGAAAATCATCGGAGCCCCACAGGGCGGGCGCGACAGAGTCGGCCACCACCGAACGGCTGGGATCACTGACAAGACGCCGGTGCCAAGTGGCGGCGTTGGGATGGCCGCAGACGTCCGTCTGGCTGAAGGCAAAATAGTCTATCGCCCGGCTGGCCGTGTCCACCCGCATGGCGAAAAACCACGTCTCGTCGGGAGGCACTTCGGCGGCGTCTTCCAGCACAACGGGATTCTCCCTGTCAAAAATATGCCCCGTGGCGATTTCCATGTATTGTTCTCCGGAATACCAATTGTTTTCATGGGTTTCATCCGGGGGATTCAGCACGAGCGGCGCGCTGTTATCCAGAATTTGAATTTCATTGTGATGGAAATTATCCTCGCTGTCAGAAATGTCATGGATGCGGAAGCCGCCGATCATGTTTTGCACGCTCGCGCCATAGGGCGAGGGCGCTTCCAGCACATGCGTGGTGTCGAAAATGTGGTACTGATTGGAGCCGCCGCCCTCCAGCATGGGCGGCTTGAAGACGAAGGAAAACCAGTAAACCCCGCTTTGCGCCGGGCCGGACAAATCCCGAATGCACCGCCCGCCGATCGGGTGCAGGCCGCCATCCCCGAGGGCCAGGCCGCCGCTCACGACAGAAGGGTGCTCAATGGAAGCGTCTATGACTTGAGGCCCTTGGAATTGGGCCGGGTCCACCGCTTCGCGCCAAGGGCCGCCCCAGCCATTGAAGGCCCCGCCCTGGCCGACAATCTTCCCCGGCTCGCAAGAGGAAAAGTCCTCCCAGGCGATGACATCCCCCCAAACCGGCGAAACCCAACTCGCCAAAAAGGCAAAAATGAAAATCCAAATGATTCGCGCGGACAGTTTGTTTCTCATGTTGTTAAGATCTGTTGTTAAAAATTTTACGGGCCTAACTCCAAAGCAATTTAAACGTGATACAGGCGCGCGCCGCCCAAATCAAGAACTCTTTATTGCCAAACGGAAAAGGATGAGAGCGCGCCTGCCCGGGCGGTCTTCTTGCGGGCTATTTGCCCAGCAAAACCAAACTGGCGCGGTGGACGGCTTCGAAGCGCTTGCGCTCCGGGTGCAGGGAGCGGATTTGCTCCGTCGTCATCCCGGCAATCCGCGCCATGCAGGCGCTGCCGAACTGGGCTATGCCGCGGGCGAAAACGCCGCCATCCGGACCGGCCACATTCACGACCGCCCCGGCCGGGAACTCACCCTCGCAAGCGGTAATTCCCTTGGCCAGAAGGCTGCGCCCGCTGCCGGTGACGGCGGCCCGGGCGCCCTCATCCACCCGAATGGTTCCCCCGGGTTTCTCGAAAAAAGCTATCCAGCGCTTGCGGGATTGCAGAGAGACGCGGCTGGGCAGGAAAAACGTGCCGCGGGGCCGGCCGTCCGCCAGCTTGGTGAGGATATCCGGCTCGCGCCCGCTGCCGATGAAAACCGCGCAGCCGGAACGGGTGGCCTGGGCGGCGGCGTCAATCTTGCTGCGCATCCCCCCAACGGACGCCGCGCTATCGGTCCCCCCGGCCATGGCTTCGATCTCGGGCGTGATTTTGTCCACCAGCGAAACGAGCCGCCCGTCTTTAGGCCGGTCCATCAAACCGGGGATGGTGGAGAGAATCACCAGCAAATCGGCTTTGATCTGAATGGCCACCAGGGCCGAGAGCAGGTCGTTGTCCCCGAACTTGATCTCGTCGGCGCTCACCGAGTCGTTTTCATTGATGACGGGAACCACCCCGAGGCTGAGCAGCTTTTCGAAAGTGTTCATCACCGCCACGTGGCGTTTTCGGCCGCGGACGTCTTCGCGGGTGAGAAGCATCTGCGCCACCTTGACGCCCCGGGGAGCGAAACCCCGGCGCCATGTGTCCACAAGAATAGTCTGGCCAATGGCGGCGCAGGCCTGCAACACCGCCAGTTCGCCGGGGCGTTTGGCCAGCCCCAGCTCGCCCATCCCCAGCCCGATAGCGCCGGAGCTGACCACCGCCACTTGCAGGCCCCGCTGGCGCAATCCCGCCATCTCAGCGCATAAAGCACCGATCCTCGCGGCATCCAAACGCCCCTCTCCCGATGTGAGAATGCCGGTGCCCAGCTTCACCACGACCCGGCGGACTGGATTCATCCCCAGCTGCATAACCGGATTCGCTCCAAACCGCCCCCGCGCCCGCTGCCGGAGAAAAACCGCTCCCGAAAACGGCCGGCGAAACTCAAATGCGCAATATGAAACGAAACACGATGAAGCCGGCTGAAAACCGCCTCCCCGGCGCACATCGTTTCCGAAAGGGCCGCGGCGGCGGCTTCCCTCAAGGTTTTCATCCGAACGGCATTCATCTGCCCCACCGTAGCCGCCCGCCTGTCTCATGCAAGCCTCAACTCGCCCCCGCGGCGGAACAGGCCGCCCGCTCCCCGCCATGCAATAACCTCATTGCATCAAGGCCGGCCGTCCCGGGAAAGGCCCATCCGCCTTTCTGTTCCGTTCAGGGAAAAAGGCCTTGTCATCATCCCCGGCTTCCGGCAAAGGATGCCGCTCCCGCCTTATGAAAACCATCCGCGCCGTCATCTTTGACATGGACGGGCTCATGCTGGACACCGAGCGCATCGTTCGCCGGGCATGGAACGCCGCGGGCCGTGATTTCGGAACCGCCGAATGCGGCCGCGTCTTTGAGCGCGTTATCGGCCGTTCCGTGAAGGACACCCGTACGGTTCTGCTCGATGCCTTCGGGCCGGCTTTCGCGGCTGACGACTTTCTTGCCTTGGCCGGCAAACATTACAACCGCCTGGTCCGGGAGGAAGCGATTGACATCAAGCCGGGGTTATTGGAACTGCTGCAATTCATGGAGCACCGGGCCGTGCCCAAAGCCGTTGCCACTTCGACCTGCCGCGGCCCGGCCCTTTTCCTCTTGAATAAAACGAATCTGCTTCAACGTTTCCAGGCCGTCGTGGCGGGCGATGAAGTCACCAAAGGCAAACCCGCCCCCGACATCTGCCTCAAAGCCGCCGGTGCATTAGGAATTCCGCCGGAAACCTGTCTGGTGTTGGAAGACTCATCCCCCGGCGTCTGCGCCGCAGACGCCGCCGGCATGACAGCCATCCTTGTGCCGGACCTGATCCAGCCTTCTGAAGAAGCCCGCCGGCGCGCCTTCCGCGCCTGCGCTTCACTGGCGGAAGTGCTTGAAATCTTGCGCGGCGCATCTTCCCTGTCCCTGCAAAATCAGCCCGGGCGGGCTTTATAAAAACCGCACAAGGCGCCGCAAACGCCGCCAGTGATATGGGCGAAGCGGGCAATCCCGTCCCCGCTCCCGGCCCGGAAAAACTCGTTGCCCAAAAAAAGAATGGATACAAGAATAAAGGTCAGCGGAATGGTTCCCGACTTCACATTGACGAACGACCCCAGCAGAATCAGCGCGAAAACCAAACCGCTGGCCCCCATCAGCCCCTTGGGCAGGAGAAAGAGCGTGACCAAACCCGTCGACAGCGCCGTCACCAGCGTCATAAACACCAGCATCCCGGCGCCGTATTTCTCCTCGAGAATGGGGCCGATGAGCAGGATAATGGACAGGTTGTAAACCAGATGCTGGAGGTGGGCGTGCCCGAAGATGTGCGCCGCCAGGCGCAGCCACGTCAGCGGATGGCCCGGAGGCAAACCGGGCAAAATGGACAAATACCGCTCCCGCAAATAACCGCCGAGCGCCAAGTCCAAACCGAAGAACAAAACACAGGCGAACGTGAACGTCAGCACGAACGGCGCGTTGTAGGAAACCTTGGGCATGGAATAAAATGTTGGCTTCGGCTTGCGGAAAACGCAAATTTTTCTCTTTATTTCATCCTGCCCGTTCCTCACTTCATTCATGAGCGAACAACCAAAAAACGGCCCGGCGGGTTACGTGGACAAAATCGCGGAGTTGCTCGAGGGGCGCGAAAGCCGTCCGACGTGGGACGAGTATTTCATGTCCATCGCCCTGCTGATGGCCTCGCGCTCCCCCTGCGAGCGCCTCCATGTCGGCTGTGTCATCGTCTCCGGCGGAGACCGTAAAAACCGCCTCATCGCCGCCGGCTACAACGGCTACCTGCCCGGAAGCCCCCACATCTCCCGCGTGCGGGACGATCACGAGCAGGGCACCGTCCACGCCGAACAGAACGCCGTGGCCGATGCCGCCCGGCGCGGGGTCAGCATCGAGGGCGCCGCCGTTTACATCTCCCACTACCCCTGCCTGAACTGCGCGAAAATCCTTGCCGCGGCAGGCGTCCGGACTGTAAAATACCATTACGATTATAATAACGACGGACTTGTGCGCGAAATACTCTCCGAGTCAGGCATCCCTGTCAGCCAATTCTGAAAACCCGCAATCCCAAACATCGAAATCCGGCGCCATGCGAGATTTTAACGAACCGGAAGAGAACCCCACCCTCTCGGGAACGCTTCTCATCGCCCATCCCGGCCTGCTCGACCCGAATTTCCGGCGGACTGTCGTGCTCATCTCGGCGCACTCGGGGAAAGACGGCGCTCTCGGCGTGGTCCTCAACCGCCCCATGGGCAAAACCCTGGGCGATCAAAAGGCCGAATTCACCAGCGGACCGCTGGCCAACGTCCCCCTCTACTACGGCGGGCCCGTTAACTCCGATGAAATGATCCTGGCGGCGTGGAACTGGGAGAACGACAAAGTCTTCCGGCTCTACTTCGGCATCAGCCGCGAAAAAGCCAGCGAGATGATGCAAAGCGACCCGGGAACCGACTTGCGGGCCTTCATCGGCTACGCCGGCTGGTCCGGCGGGCAGCTCGAATCCGAGCTGAAACAAAACGCCTGGGTGGTCTGCCCCGTCGAGGCCAACGCCTTGGCCCGCGAAGGCGGCGAACCTCTCTGGCGCCACATCCTCAGCCGCGTCAAGCCCGAGCTGGCCTTCCTCGCCAACACGCCCGAAGACCCCTCCAGAAACTGACACCTTCCCATTCCGGCCCGCGCGGAAGGATTTAGAATTTATACCTCGCGCTGAAGGACCACAAGCGCGGCGTGCCGGGGCCGAAGCTGCCTTTCACGTATTCCTCGTCGAAGATGTTTTTGACATTCAGCTTCAAGCTCAGCTCGTCATTATCCTCAAAGAGAAACTTGTAGCCGATCATGCCGTTAAAGATCAGATGCGGATCCCCCCGCCAGTCCGTCACGCGTTTGGTGCCGGGCAGGGAGGAGCTTTCGTAAACGCAGCCCAGGCCCAGTTCCAGGTTCTCGAACATCCCTTCCGTGAAAGTGTATTTGTTCCACAGGGAAAACTTGTGCGAAGGCGTGTTGGGCAGCTCCGTGTACATCTTCCTGGTGCGGATGCCCTTGTTCCATAGCTCCTTGATTTCCGCCGGGGTTTTCACCGGGTTGGTTTTGGCCAATTTGGCGGAGCCGCTTTTCAGCACAACGGGCTGGCCCTCGGCCTTGTTATACAAAGTGTATTTTTCTCCGCCGTCATCCTCGTAAGTGTAAACCAGCCCCGCAAGATCCGCTTTCCTTGTCTTCGGGAACTCTTGTCCCTGCGCTTCGGCAACTTCCCGGATGAAAACAATGCCGTAAGGGTTGTTCTCGTCCTCCGCCGGAAAGAACACATCGTCTCCCATCTCAACCAGTTGGACGTTATTTTCGGGATTTGTCAGAGCCACGGCGGACCCGAGGCTGGCCCAGTCCGTTACTCCTTCGGGCAAGGACACGGAATTCCCGCCGGCGTCGCGCAGCTCCAGCTGCTCAAAGTCCGGCGTGCCGTGATCCGCCTCTCTCAGAATTTTTTGGAAACTGTCTTCCGGCTCGAGGTTATACCGGACCAAAAGGGCCGGGTCCTGGTAAGGCTCGCCTGTGTTGGGATCGATGTCGGGCACCCGCCCGCTGGCGTCCGGAAATTCCGCCGGGTCGAGGCCGAGTGTGTCATCAATCAAATAATAATCGTAATTCTGGGCCGGGTCCCGCAAGTAGGAGGTTTTAAAGAAGCCTTTATCTGTCATGACGGCCTCTCCGTTCTCATCCAGCTTGATGCCGCCGTCCGCGTCCAGCTCGAAGCCGTAGCCGGGTTCCCAGTTGTAATATTCGGGCCGCGCCACCGGCTCGTCCCCGTCCCGGCCGGTGCCCGGCGCCAAAGCGGCGTCCCCATACATTTCGATTTCGTCGTATTTCTTTTCTTTTTCCCACAAATAGGAATAGGCCAGGATGATTTGATAATTGTTCACGGGAGTGATGACAAGGTCCACTTCGAGCCCTTCCACGGTTTCCTTGCCGGTATTGGTGATGACGTTCCGCAGCTCCGGCGGCTCGTCCGCGGGCGCGCCGCCGGAGTAGAAACCCGGATCCCGCTCCCAGTGGAACTTGTATTGCTCGTTCACCGCATCCATCAGCGTGGTGTCACTGGCCAGAATATCGTCTTTTTCCAGGTGAAAGACAGCAGCCTGCCCGGAGACTTTCCCGTCAAACAGCCCCGTTTTGAACCCGAACTCATAACCGATGCCTCTCATGTTGGCCGGGTCGGGCAGTGAAATCCGCTTGTTTGGATCTTCCGGATCCATGTAACCGGCGGGGCTTTCCCGGTTGGGAGGCTGGAAGCTTTCGCTGTAGCTGCCGAAGACGCTGAGGCCTTCCATCACTTCATAATTAAAGCCGAACATCGGCGTGGTGCCGCCTTCCGTGCCGGGCTTTTCCTTCGGGTTGGGATTTCCGGCCGATATATCTCGCGTGGTGCGGGTTTCATAACGGACAGCCGACATCAGGTAAAGGTCATACTCACCGTCCGCGCCGGAGAAATACTTCCCCCGGTAGCTGAGGCTGTAGCCTTCTTCATTATGATTCGAGCTGGCCGGGCTCCAGTCCCGTATATCGAAATCCGCCGCCCAATCCCGAACGTCGGGAATCGGGTCGTGGTAAATGTCCACGACGCCCTCTCCGGGAAACCGGTAGCCCTCCCCCTGCCCCGGACGGGCCAAACCGTTGGGTTTATCCACGACGCCGCCAAGTATGTTGATGCCGTCAAACGAGCGGTCTTTTTCCTGGTAAATCCAGCGCCGGTTGCGGATTTCCTCATTAATCTTCCGGTTGTAATAACGGAACTCATCGCTGAGCCACTGCGCGGACCCCAGCAGGGTGTGGTTGGCGCCGCCGAGGTCAAAGTTATAGGTTAAATCCAGCTGGCTGGTGAAACGCGTGTTGAGGAAGGCGCTGTGCGCCGCCCCGTGAATCGAGGAACCGGAATCAAATCCCTGCCCGGGCGAAAGCGTGTAGCCGTCCTGCCGCAGGTCCGAGTTGTATTGCTGAAGCTTCACGGCGCTGTTTTCCAGGTAGTTGCACCCGTAGCGGACGTCGAAATGCTCGTTGACTTTCCACCGGAACTCGAAACTGGCGATATGGGACGTGTCCTCGTGGTAGGACCCCGGGCCATTCGGGTTCCAGTCCCGCCCCATGGGGAAGTAGGGGCCGTTGGAGAAGGGCGGATAGTCCGGGTATTCCGGGTTCCCGCCGGCGGCTTTTTCCGCGTAATAATCCTGCGCGGCCTGCCAGAACTTCCACGTCTCCCAGCTGGCCGTGCCGGGCTGGTCGTTCTGTTCCTCGATGTAAAAGACCGGCGGCTGACGCGCCGGCCAGGTGTTGGGCTGCAATTCCGGGGAAACATCCGGATGGTAAAGCCTTTCATACTCTTGGCCCTTCCTCGGGTTTTCATCGAAGGGTTCTCCCAGGTGATAGGTGATCTTCGTTTGCCCCGTCAGATCGTTCACGGTGACATCCTCATCCGTGTAAACAAGCTCATTCCCCGCCATGTAGCGGATCTCGTCATCCACCGTGTAAAGATCCGGGTTCCACCACCGGTTCGGATCGTATTCCCCAATGAAATCGTGGTTGATGACGGTGCCCGTATTGACGCCTCCCAGCCGGAAACTGTCCGAGTATTCATAATCCGCGTGGAACGACAGGCTCGTGTCCCCTCTGGGCCGCCACGTCAGCCCAGCCAGCACGTATTCCTTGTCCCAGTTGATATCCTGCCGCCACTCCTCGCTGTCCTCCCAGGAGGCCACCACCCGGTAGGCCAGCTTGCTTTCCACAATCACCCCCTGGTGATCCGCCACCACCTTGTATTTGTCGTAAGCGGCCAAAACGCCCTCCAATTCCGTTTGCGGATAGAACTGCGGCTTCTTTGTGATGTAGTTGATGATGCCGCCCGGCTCGGCCCGGCCGAAAAAAGCCGCCACGGGGCCTTTGACCACCTCGATCCGGTCCACCCCGTCTATATTGCTGAAATAAGGCTTGGCGTAACCGTCCCGCAACACGTTGAGCACACTGACGGCGAACCCCCGCAAACGCACCTGCCCCGGCCGCACCACGTCGTCCGGCGTCGTGCTGATCCCCGAGGTGTAGTCGAAGGCATCCTTCATGTTGTCAATTTGATGGTCGTCGAGAAACTCGCTGCCCACCACGTTGACCGTCAGCGGCGTGTTCTTGATTTCCGCGGCGATGCGGGTGGCTGTCTGGGCCTGGGTCTTGCGGTAACCGAAGTCCTTTTCGGAAGTCACCTCGAAGGCCGACATCATGTAAACCTCATCATCTTCTTCTTCCTGGGCCGCGAGAACGGCGGAACAAACCGGCAAACAAAAACAGCAGGCGGCCGCGGCCGCCGGAAGAGAAAAAAGACGCCGCAACCGGCGCCGCATGCAGGCTTCTTTCATGGCGTTTAACGGGTTGGAGGTTCAAAAGCGGCGACCGGAAAGCGAAAGAGAGGCGTTTCCGCCTCTCTTTCGCTTTCCGGAATTTCAATTAAAACTTATACTTGGCGGTGAGCCGGAACTCCCGCGGCTTTCCAATGGCGAAATTGCCCTTCTCGTATTCCTCGTCGAAGAGGTTGTTGACGTTAAGGGTGAACTTCAGCTCGTCCTCGTTGTCGAAGAGAATCTTGTAACCCAGCATGCCGTTGAAGACAAAATAAGGATCGGAGCGGAAGCCCACATCCCGGTGGTTGCGCGGCAAGGCAGAGCTTTCATAATAGAAGCCCAGCCCCACTTCAAGATTCTCGAACATGCCCTCGACAAACGTGTATTTGTTCCAAATCGAAATCTTGTGCTCCGGAACATTGTTTTTCTCATCGTATGTTTTAGCCATCCGCACCCCGTTTTTCCACATCTCCCAGATTTCATCCTGGGTTTTCATGGCTCCGGCCTTTTCCAGGACCGCGTCCTCTTTGCCCAAAACGATGGCCTCGCCGTTTTGCTTGGTCAACATATCGCCCGCCTCGTTCACGAGGTAAAACCCGGCCGCGTCAACCCGTCTCTCATTGGTGTTATCCGCCCGGTATAGCGGCAGCCCCGAGCCGGGCGCGAAAATACCGTCGGACATATCATCGAGCCGGACCACCGTCCCGTCTCCGGCATCCCTGGCCGGAATTAACGCCAGTTGTTCAACACTCTTCACGCCCAGTTCATGCAAGTTGCCCTCCGCGTCCTTGAAGCGCAAACTGTCAACGTTGCTGGACCCGTTGAGGTTCTCCTCTCTTTTAACAATATCGGAATAGCTGTTTTCCAGCACCAAATCGTATGTGATGGCCAGCGCCGGCTCCTGGTAAGCCTCGCCGGTGTGCGGGTCAATGTCCGGAATCGGATTTCCGGATTCGTCCAGCCGGTAGTAAAGCCCCTCGTCATCGAACAGATAAGAGGTTTTGAAGAAACCATTGGGGGCGATTTCCCAGTGGTCGTAATCCTCCGGATCGGGCTGGTAAATGCCGTAGCCGTCCTGCCAGTTGTAATATTGCGGCAAAGGCCGGACCGTGCCCAGATTGTCCAGCGGGTCGCCGTATTTGTCGAAGTCGTCCCACTCCTTGTCATTGGTCCACGTCCACGCATACGCCAGCACGATCTGGTAATTGTCCATTGGTGTGAGGATCAAATCGAATTCCACGCCTTCCACCGTCTCCTTCCCGCTGTTCACATAAATGGACTCATCTTTGAACGCCGGCATGATCCATTCGTCCGGGTCGGCGCTGCCGTTGTTATTGTAGTCTTTCCAGTCAATCTTGTAAAAAGGCTCCCCCGTCACCGGATCTCTCCACTCGACGTTGTCATCAAACGTGTTGCGTATCTGGGTCATCTTGGCGGCATCCGTGCCCACGAGGTTATCCAGTTCAACATGGTAAATGGAAACGGCGCCGTGGACTTTGTCATCCAGCAGGCCGACTTTGACGCCGGCTTCGTAATTCTTGCCCGTGATATTCTCAATATCGCCCGTTTCAATGTGCCTTTTATACTGCGGATCGGCCGGGTCCGTATAACCCTGATTGGGGCGGTTGGGCGGCTGGTAGGTTTCCCCGTAACTGGCATACACGTTGACGCCCTCGTAAACTTCGTAATTCAGGCCAATCAGCGGCGTGGTTCCGCTTTCGAGCTGATCCAAGTCCTGATTGGGATTTGGATCATCCGGTTTCGTGAACCGCGTCGTGCGGGTTTCGTAGCGGATGGAGCCCAGAACCATCAGGTCGTAATCGTCCGCTTCGTCGGGCAGGAAGAAGCTCCGGTAGGTGAGGCTGTAACCTTCCTCGTTGTGGTCGGTGCTTTGCGTCCAGTCATTGGGTCCAATGCTCCGGGCCCACTTCTTCACGTCGGGAATGTCATCATAAAAAATATCCACCACGCCGTCACCCGGGTGCTTGTGCCCTTCCGAAGTCGCCTGCCCGTTTGGAGCGTCGTTTTGCTCGTAGCCCGGCGGCGGCGGCAATGAATTGTCCACGGTGCCGATGCTGCCGTCCTCCTCCTCATACAGCCACCGGCGCTCCTGCAGCCAGGCCGCCGTCTTGCGGTTGTAGTTGCGGAACTGGTCGTTGAGCCATTGCAGGGCTAAAAAGAAACTGTGCTTGGTCGGCCCCAGTTCCAGCTCGTAAGTGATGTCGAACTGGTTTGTCAGCCGGGTGTTCAGGAAGGCATTGTGCGCCGCCCCGTGAATGTTGGCGCTGGACCCGTAGCCTTGGCCGGGGCTCAGGGTGTAGCCATCCTGGCGCACATCCGAGTTGTATTGCTGCAGCTGCTCCTTGTTGTTTTCCAAGTAGTTGAGGCCGTAGCGAAGGTTCAAGTTTTCCAGCGGCTCCCAGCGGAATTCGAGGCTGGCAATGTGCGACTCGTCCCAGTCGTAGGAGCCTTCCCCGTTGGCGTTGAACTCCCGCTTCCCGCCGGGGAAATAATACCCCGTCTGGCTGGCCGGATAGTCCGGCTGGCTGCCGACGGGCCCTCCCCCGCCTTGCAGCCATTCCTGGTAATCCTCCCAGAAACGCATCGTCCGCCATCCGATTTCCTCGTTCTCATCACTATTGCCGTGAAGAAGCGCCGGGGGCTGGTGCTCCGGCCAGGTGTTGGGCTGCAAATCCTTGTCAACACCCGGATGGTAAAGCCTTTCATACTCTTGCCCGGCCCGGGGATTGGCTTTGAACTTCAATTGAGTTTTGTTTTCTCCCGCTTGCGCGTAATCCGGCAGCGCCCGGATAACATCGGACATGTTGACTTGCTCCATCTGTTCGGCGGTAAAATAACCTTTTGTGCCTGAAAGCATATCCGTCAAATCACTGTATTTTCCGGCAGCTTCCGCGCTTTTGAAGGCGACGCTGTAGCCGGCGAGGTCCAGTTCCTCGCCCCTCACGTAACGCAACTCGTCGTCCACATTGAAAACATCGGGGCTCCAGACGCGGTTGGGGTCATAATCGTCCAGGAAATCATGATTGATGATCATGGTGTTGCGGGTGCCCCCCGTCCGGTAGCTGTCCGAATACTCGTAGTCCGCGTGGATGGTGAGGCTGGAATCGCCCTTGGGCTGCCACGTCACCCCTCCCAGAAAGTATTTCTTCTCCCAGGTGATGCCGTCCCGCCAGTCGCCGCTGTCCTCCCATGAAGCGACAAGACGGTGCCCAAAATAATTGCCTTCGGTGAGCTTTCCCTGGGTGTCAACCATCGCCTTGTAAAAATCATAATTGCCGATTGTCGCGCTCAGCTCGGTTTGCCAGATGAATTTGGGTTTCTTGGTGAGGTAGTTGATCAAACCTCCGGGATCCGCCCTCCCGTAAAAGCTGGAGACCGCGCCTTTGACAACCTCGATGCGCTCGACCCCGTCAATATTGTTGAAATAGGGCTTGGCGTAACCGTCCCGGTAGGTGTTGAGAGCGCCCACGCTGAACCCGCGTATCTTAATCCCGTCATTGCGCCCCAAAACCCCGGCCTGGTGCGTGCTGACCCCGGACATGTAATTGAACGCGTCCACCAAGTTGTTCGTCGCGGTGTCTTCCAGGAATTCTTCGCTGACAATGCCCTGATTCATGGGAATTTTCAGCACTTCCAAGGCGATGCGCGAAGAAGTCGTGGCCTGGGTCTTGCGGTAACCGTGGTCTTTTTCCGAATTCACGGTGAAGATGTTCATCACATAAACATCTTCATCTTCCCCGGTTTCCTGGGCCGGGAGCGCGGGAGCCCATAAGAGAGCGGCCGTGAGCGCGGCGAGAAAAGCCGTGGCGGGTGACAGTTTTCGGCAATGGAAGGAATCGTTTTTCATGGCACTAAGGTTCAATTTAGTTGGTTGTCGAGTATGAGGCCAGGCAGGAACCCCGCCGCAAGGCGCCGGTCCATCCGGGCAATGGCATGCAATTGGAATCCCGAAAGAAGTGAATCATCAGGACTTCGAGCGATTTTTGCAGAATGGTCGGCCCAATTTGACGGGCGGGA
>CAZYUX010000007.1:0-25863 GCA_964650745.1 uncultured Puniceicoccaceae bacterium | reverse complement strand
GAAATGGGGGCCAAGATCCGCGAGCTGCGGGGTTACGGGCTGGATGAGGGAGTGAGCTCGCGGCTGCTGGTTTACACCGCCCGGCTGCGCCAGCAAGGATTGACCCTCCGCGAAGCCTGCGTTCACGCCGTCAGCCATACGCTGACAGATGAGCCGGAAATTATCGGGGCGGTGAACAACATTATAGACCTTTACTTCGGGGATTTGATGGAAGGGAAGGACGATGTCCGGGAAAAACACGAAACGCCAGCTTCCGCCTGATTCATATTACGGGTTCTCCCTGAAGGACGTTTGCTGGGGCTACCAGGACATCTTCCGGGAGGCGATTAAGGAGCTCTTCGATAAAGGGCTGATCGGGCCGCGCCGCCCGGCCGTCACGGCGGTTTTTTTCGGTTTCCTCAAGCAGAGCGAAAAATCGTGCTTCGACCAGGTGCTGCGGGAATTTCTCGAGGCTCTTAACGGCCCCATGGCTTGGATGCTCGAGCTTCCCGGCTTGTTCACGGACGTGACCGAGACCGGCGGCCTGCTGGGCGCCCGCCGCATTTACCACGGCGCCAGGTTTTTTCATCTGCTGGGGAAGGGCGCCCTTGGACAAACGCCCCGGCAAGTCCGCCAGATGTGCAATATCGTCCGGCGGCTGGCGGATGTTGACGCGGATTTGGCCTATGCTTTTCTCAAGGGCTACGGGCGAATATTGGAGCGCCTCGAGTTGGCGGAAATCGGGGAATACGTTAACGAAGGCCTGAAAATCGGATCAGGCAACCGCGAGATGGGCCAGGCGTTCATGGCGTGCGAGGCGAAGAGTTCCGAAACCGTCCTCCGCGCCCTTGCCCGCGAAGCGCGGCTCGATGATGCGCGGCCTCGCATAGAGCGGCTCTTGCGCGCTTTGACCGGCCGTGAAATTGAGGTGAACGATCTGGGCCGGCTCGATTCCGATGAATTGATTGAGCGCAACACCAGAATGGTGTGTTTATGCCAATGGCTTTACCTGCCGCAACGCCTGCGGATTTTTCCGGATGCCGCCCGCAACCGCGACTGGTTCAACCTCATGGCCGTGAGCGCCGCCGGATTTATCGCCGAAGGCAGTTTCAGCGCCGTGCACGGCCTGCCGGAATACAGGTCATGCTCCAGTCTGACCGGTGAAAACTTGCTGCCTCAAAACTTGTTCGTTATCATTGAATACACGCGGGTGCTCAAGCGTCTCCAGAACCGCTGGCCGGGAGCGCGCCGCCTGGTCAGGCTGGGGTTGAAGACGGCATTCCGCCGCCGGCCGGAGTCCGGCGCGGACCGGCTTTTTTACGACATGATGCGCGCCGCGCCGTCCGGCCTGCCGGCATGGATGGCGGACGCCGCGCGGCGGTCGGTCAACGCCTTCGAAACGGCGGAGCGGTTGAAAGCGGCGGAAATGAAAGACATTTGCGGCCTGTATCCCGGTCTGGACCGTGTTCCTCTGCGGACTTTCGGTTTTTTGCCGGACTTCTTTTTCCCCGCAACGGTCAGTGAAGCGCCCGCGGGGGACTTGGCGGCCGATCTCAAAGAAGCCGCGCGGCGCCGTTCCGGGGGGGAAGAGGCCGAAGGCGCCCCCTCCCTTGCCGAAACGGACAAGCCGGAGGACAACGCGGCCCAAGCTCAGGAAAAGGAGGAGGAAGAAAAAGCCGCCGCCGTTTACCTCTATCCCGAGTGGTCCCAGCCTTTGAATGATTATCTCGGCAATCACTGCCACTTGCATGAACTGCGGCCCGCGGAGCGCGCGGCGGAAGAGTTTCCGGAAAACATTGACCGGGAAGCCCGGCAGATCCGCCGGATTTTTGAGAGCCTCAAGCCGGAAATTGCGCGCAAGGAGAAGCACCTCGAGAACGGGGATTCGATCAACATCGAACGGCTGCTGGATTACACGCTGGAACGCCGCCGCGAGCCGTCCCCCAAGATCCGGTTTTATGAAAAGCAGCTGCGCCGCCAGCGCGACTTGGCCGTGTTGGTGTTGCTCGACGTCAGCGGCTCGACTGGCCAGCAGGTCAAAGACGGCAAGGTGCTGGATATGGAACGCCGCGCCGCTTTCATTTTCGGAGAGGGTCTGCATTCATTGGGGGAGCGCTTTGAGATCGGAGGCTTCAACTCGAACGGCCGCAAGGAAT
This sequence comes from uncultured Puniceicoccaceae bacterium, assembly GCA_964650745.1. Taxonomy (GTDB): domain Bacteria; phylum Verrucomicrobiota; class Verrucomicrobiia; order Opitutales; family CAZYUX01; genus CAZYUX01. The sequence continues at coordinate 23,728 of CAZYUX010000007.1, read as the reverse complement.
GTTACTATTACCTGTTCAAAGAGGCTTCCGAAAAATGGGACCGGAAAATTTCGGAGCGCCTGCGCGCGGCGGCCTCGTTTAACTCGACGCGGATGGGCGCGGCCCTGCGGCACGCGGGCTGGCGGCTTTCCCGGATCGAAGCGCGGCGGCGCTTAATCATATTGATCACCGACGGCAAGCCGATGGACAGCGAATACGATCCTAACAGCCGTTACGCCCAGCACGACGTGCGCATGGCCTGCGAGGAAAACGAACGGCTGGATATTCAGACTTTTGCCATTTCGACGGAAGAGAACACTTACGCGGACATGGAAATCATGTTTCCCCGCCGCCGGTTCGCCATCCTCAAGGACTGGCGGAGGCTTCCGCGTGTCCTGCCCCGGCTCTACATCCGGCTTACCGTGTAGTTTTTCCGTTTGGCTGAAATGGCATTGCCGGGGATCCGTTCAATTTGGCATGGCTATTGCGCTTGAAGGGGCAAGTTGAGGATGAGATAATCCAGCAGCCGGCCCATGACGGGGCGGGCGTGTTCGGCGGTGCGAGCGACATCTTCCGCTGTCAGGGGCGTTTCCGTCATCCCGGCGGCTTTGTTGCTGATGCATGAGAGGCCCAGCACCCGCATTCCGGCGTGGCGGGCGGCGATGGCCTCCGGCACGGTGGACATCCCGGCGGCGTCAGCCCCCCAGGCGCGGAAGGCCCGGATTTCGGCGGGGGTCTCGAAGGACGGGCCCGAGACGGCGAGGTAAACGCCTTTGCGGATGGGAAGGTTGAGTTTGCGGGCGGCGTCTTCCGTAAAGGCGATCAGGTCCGGGTCGTAGACGCGGCTCATGTCCGGGAAGCGCGGCCCGAGGGAGTCGTCATTGGGGCCGGTCAGCGGATTGGCGCCCATGAAATTGATGTGGTCGGTAATGAGCATCAGGCTGGCCGGATCGAGATCCGGGTTGATGCCGCCGGCGGCGTTGGTCAGGATAAGGGTTTGAGCGCCGAGACGGGCGAGCAGGCGCGCGGGCATGACGACTTGCGGCATGCTCCAGCCTTCGTAGCAATGAAAACGCCCCTGCATGAAGGCGATATTCCGCCCGCCGCGGCTTGCGAACCACAACCGGCCCGCATGACCCGGGGCGGTGGCGCGGGGGAATCCGGGGATGTCATCATAAGGAACCGCCGCGGCGTCCGTCAGGCCTTCTCTGGCATAAAAGCCCCAGCCCGATCCCAAAATCACGCCGAGTTCGGGTTTGGCTCCTCCGGTCTGTTTTATCACGTATTGCAGCGCTTCTTCCATGGCGGCAGCTTTTGTTTACTTTATAAGCTCAAGGAAAACGGGCCACGCGAGATCCGCGTAAAAACGGTGCCCTTCCGGGCCGGTAACGAGGCGGCAACGCTCCGCCGCGCCGGCGGCGCGGTAGATGGCTTTCAGATTCCGGAAGGCTTTGCGCACGCCCTTGATGGGGAAGATCTCGTCGGTCTTGCCGGCCGCCACGACAACCGGCTTCGGCGCGAAAAGCCCCAGAATGTCCGCCATATCCGCGTATTTCAGCAGACCCGGCACGTAATTGTCCGCGCAATGATAGATGGACAGGATACAGTCGGCGCAGGCGCAAAACGCGCAGGACGGCATGGCGAAAGCCAGCCGCGGCAGCAGGGCGGCGGCAAAAATGCTGACCGTTCCTCCGCCCGAATTGCCCATCACACCAACGCGTTTCATGTCGGCGTCGTTGCGTTGTTTCAGGTAATCAATCCCCCGGTCCACGTCATAGACGCGCTCTCCCAAAAGGGTTTTGCCAAGGTGAAGGGCATGCATGGCGGCGTCGTGGCAGCCTTGAGAAGAGACAGCCTTTTGTTTGTGTTCTTTCCGCTCGCCGAAGGAGCGCTGTTCGATGCACAGGGCGGCGAACCCGCGTTTCATACATCCAATGGCGAAGTCGCGGTCGCCCTCAACGGCGAAAGGCCGGGATTCGTCCTCAAACCGGACGGCGATGGAGTGGTGCATGCCGCTGGTGTGGCCTTGCAGACAGATCATGAAAGGGTAGGGCGGGGCGGCGTTTTCCGGCAGGCAGACGTAAGCCGGGACATCACTGCGCGGCTCGCTCGTGAAGACGATTTTCTCGATGGTTCCCAGCGGGTGCTCTTTTTTCCACAGAGACCTGACATTCAGGGGCGGGCGGTCTTCGCCCCCGAAACCGAGCGCTCCGCGCACCTTGCGCCGCAGCCGCGGCCGCCAGCGGCTCAAATCCCCCCCGTCAAACCGCAATGCGGGACGGGTCCGCGCCACAATCCGCCGGTGGTACTCGGAAGGAGAAAGATGAAAATGCGCCGCCTTTTTTTTCATGACTCGCCGTTGGCTATCCAAAACGGCAAACCGGATCGAGCCCGCTATTTCAGGCGGGCGGTAAGTTGGTCGAACTTTTCGACGGGCAGGGCGGGAGTAGTGGAGAAGGAGATGCCTGTCTTTTTCGCCAGGGCCACGGAGGTTTTGACGGCGGAATCGAGGTCCGGGAAGTCAATGATGAGCACGAGGTCCTTATCCCCCAGCAGGGCATACATCGAGACGACCTTGCCGCCGTTTTTTTTGATGAACTTGACGGCGTCCTTGGTGCGGGCGGAACTGATGCCCTTGAGGGCTTCGGGGGAGTATTTTCCAGTGAGGAAATACGTTGTCATATCGGGTCCTTTCTGTATTAGTGCGTGGTTATTGCTTCGAAATGGCGGCAAACGGAGCTTGCGAACCCGGTGCCGCCGCTCTATGCAAAAAGAGGTGATATTGAGTTAAACGGCAACCGAAAAATGGCCGCTAATCAGGAAAAGGATTTGTTATATAAGGCGGCCGTTTGCCGCCCGGATAAACTGAAATGTTGATGGAGTGAACCCAAACCGGCGTAAAGATCCCATGCATTACTTCGCGCTGACGGGTTTGACGCTGCTGGCTGGTTACGCGGGGCTGGCTTTGTTCGCGTGGCTGTTCGCGGAGGCACTGATATTCCCCGTCCCGCCGCCCGGATACCAGGCGGACGAGCGCCATTTGCGGTTGTTCCCGCCCGGCGGAGAGGAGATCGCCGCTCTGTATCTGGCGAATCCGCAAGCCCGCTGGACGCTGCTCTTCAGCCACGGCAATGGAGAGGACCTGGGTTGCCTGGAGCCGGAACTGGAAAAATACCGGCAGGCCGGATTCGCCGTCATGGCTTACGACTACCCCGGCTATGGCGCCAGCGAAGGCCGCCCCACCGAAAGAGGAGTTTTCCAGGCGGCGGACGCCGCTTATAACTATTTAACAGGCGGAAAAGGCCTCGATCCCGGGAGCATCATCGCCTATGGCCGTTCACTCGGAGGGGCGCCCTCAGTGGATTTGGCGGCCCGCCGCCCTCTGGGCGGTTTAATTCTTGAGAGCGCATTCGTTTCAGCTTTCAGGGTGGTGACACGAGTCAAACTGCTCCCTTGGGACATGTTCGACAACAGCCGGAAAATTCAGCAAATCAAGTGTCCGGTGTTGATCATGCAAGGGACGCGTGACGGGATTGTTCCTTTTTCGCACGGACAAAGGCTTTTGCAGCTGGCTCCAGAACCCAAAACATGCCTGTGGGTCAAAGGCGCCGGGCACAACAACCTGATCGAACGCGCCGGAGACCGTTACTGGCAGGCTCTTGACAATTTCATCCGCTCTATTGATGATCATGTGGAAAAACCAGACACGACATGGAAACCGCACCGAAGAAACGGGCATTAATTGTCATTTTCGAAGGCGTCGAAGAACTGGAAGCGGTGGCGGCGGCGGATTTGCTGCGCCGGGCGGGGGTCGAGTGCGTCGTGGCCGCACTCGGCGCGGAGCTTTTGGCCGAAGGCCGCAACGGCATCCGGCTGCTGGCGGACACACGCCTCGGTGACGTGATAAACGGGGATTACGACGCCATTGTGCTGCCCGGGGGGCCGGGGCATAAACTCCTGCGCGAGCATCCGGTCTTAATCGAAAAGCTCAAACAGCAGGCCGGTGCAGGCAAGCTCATCGGAGCGATTTGCGCCTCACCGCTGGTTCTAAAAGACGCCGGATTGCTGGAAGGACGCCGTTACACGGCCCATCCTTCCACGGTGGGAGAGCTTATGGAAATCCGGGATGGGCAAGCCGTTGCCGAGGACGGCCCGCTCATCACGTCCCGCGGCGCCGGAACGGCCGTTGAATTCGCGCTCGCGCTGGCTGGCCGTCTGGCCGGAAAGGAAAAAGCGGAGGAAACCGCGGCGGCTGTCTGCCGCCCGCCCATTTGAACAGCCCGGAAATTTTCCGCTGTTCTTTAAAACAGCGACTTTTTCTTGTATTTGACGGTTTTCCTTTTTAAACAGACGGTTCAATTTCATAGCGGCCCGCCCAGCCTTTAAAGGCTGCATGCCTGCAATATACGGTTCCACACATGGGATTACTGGACATATTCGGCTTTCTCAAAGGGAAGAGTGGCGGCGGCAAATCCGCCGGGCGCTTCCATAAAAAGGAACAATTGGCGGAAGTCGCCCGGAATCACCCGGACAAAAACCTCCGCATGACGGCCGTCAAAAACCTGAAAGACAAGTCCTTGCTCAAAGACTTGGCGCTGCAAGCGAAGTTTCCGGAAGTGCGGGCCGCGGCTCTCGAGAAATTGAATGACCCGGAATTAATGGTCCAAGTTCTGAAAAGTGACAAAAGTCCACAGCCGCGGGCCGTGGCGGCGGAGCGGATCAACGATCCAGCCCTCATGGCGGACCTGGCAAAAAACGACAATAACGCCGCCGTGCGCCTCACCGCCGCAAAAAAAATCACGGATCCGGCCATCCTTGGCGATCTGGCTTCTTACGACGACAGCTCTGAGGTCCGCCTCACGGCAGTCCAAAAACTCGAAGACCAGTCCATCTTGGCCGATGTGGCCATGTATGACGGCAGCGAAGACGTCCGCAAAGCCGCCGTGGCCGCCCTCAACGATCAAAACCTGCTCGCCAGGCTGGTTTACGACACCAATTACAAAGAAATCCGCAAAGCCGCCGTGGACAAAATCACGGACGAAAACATACTTAACGAGGTAGCTGAAAAAACCCAGTACGAGAACATTCGATGGGCCATCCACGGCCGCATGGGCACGGTGAAATTCGATGAATTGCGCCGCCTCGAAGACGAGGAAACCCTGCGGGAAATCGCCATGGACGACGATAACCTGGAATTCAGACTGACCGCCACCCGCTTCATCACCAAACCGAAAATCCTCCGGTCGCTGGTCAAAAATTCAAAGGATCCGAAAGTGCGCGAAGCGGCGGCCCAACAGCTGCGGGGCGAAACCAACCTGTCCGCCAAAATGCGGCTTTTGCCCGTGCCCAACCGCCCTTACTTGATGGGCGTCTTCCCCGTCACGAACGCCCAGTTCCGGCTTTTCAAACCCGATCACGACAGCACCAAGACCCTGGAAGGCTGCCGTGTTCCAAAATCCTGGATGGACCCCGAAAAAGCCAACGCCGATGAGAACCCCGTGGTCTGCGTCTCCCGCCAGGAAGCCGTCAAGTTTTGCGAGTGGATGAGCTACCGCGAAAACCGTCCTTATCGCCTGCCCACCTACGACGAATGGGAATACTCCACCTTGGCCATGCAGCCGGACTGGTGGATCGCCGATGAAAACGCCGAAACTTTTGAAAAGAAATTCCGCGACGATCTGTTGTGGTTCGACGCTTACGGCACCCGCGGCTTCAAGGAAGCCATGCCCAACCCCTGGGGCTTCTATGACACCCTCGGCAACGTCTCTGAGCGCGTCCTGGATCTTCCCCCTTCAGCCAACTCCATCCGGGCCATTTTGCGGAAAGAAAAAGGGCGCGGCGGAGAAGAAAAAGACCCCTTGCCACCCCATATCAAAAGCCCCGATTTCCAAGTGCTGGCAGGCTCCGGCTGGGGGCAGCGGGACAGTTTCGAGAAAAACTGGAAACGTTTGGTTTACGGCGGCACGGACCACGACCTCTACGAAGACCAGGTCGGTTTCCGTGTCATTTGTGAGGTCAACCGCCCCGCCGAACGCGAAGACGGCCGCCCCCCTTCCGAGTCCATCCTGCGCTACCGCCTTATCCTGCAAAATGAAATCGCTCTGGGCTACTCCCTTGACGAAGTCAAAGAAAACCTGGCCAACTCTCTCGTCATGCAGGAGGAAACAATAGACAACATGTTTGCCGTCCGGCCATATGTCATCCAGGAACACCGGGATTACTACGCCCTGCGCAACTACAAAGGCGCCTATGACAAAGCCGGGGCCATTACCACCATTGAGATCGTCAAAGAAGAGGAAAACAAAAGCCGTTAGACGGCCCTGAAATGGCGGCGGCCGGACATCATCCCATTTCGCCGGAGACAGCTCCCGTCCGCGCCGTTTTTTTTGACTTGGACGACACACTGGCGGACCACTGGCACAGCAGCCGCCGCGGGCTGCAAGCCGCCGCACGCCTCTGCCCCGCGCTGGCGGCGCGCCCGGCCGATGAGATCGAAAAGGCCTACCACCGGCTCCTTGAAGAGCTTCATGCCCGGGTTTTGGCGGGCGGCTTGTCAGCCGAAGAATCCCGCCGGCAAAGATGGCGCCGTTTATTGAGCGAGAACGGCGCGGGCGAAGCGGAGCCCGAACCGCTCATCGAGGCCTACCGCACGGCGTACCTGGCGGCCAGACGGCCCGTTCCAGGCGCCCTGGCATTACTGGAAGCCTTGCGCGGGAAAGCGAAAATCGCCGTTGTCACCAATCATTTTTCTGTTTCCGAACAGCGGGAAAAACTGCGCCAGTGCGGTTTGGACAAGTTCGTGAGCGCCCTTGTCGTCTCCGCCGAAGCGGGCGCGGCAAAACCGGATCCCGCCATCTTTCAACTGGCTTTGCGGCGGGCTGGATGCCGCGCGCAAGAAGCCGTCATGGTGGGCGACTCCTGGCCCGCCGACATTGCCGGAGCGCTCCGCGCGGGTCTGCGGGCCGTGTGGTTCAACCGTTTCGCTCTGCCCCGTCCCGCTCCAGCCCCCGCCGCGGAAATCCGCGCCTATTCTCCGGCGGAAAAAACACTGAATGTTATCCTGTGTGAGTAAAAAGCGACTGATTCCAAAACAACATTGAAAACGAAAATGGTTGAGCGAAGCGGCGTTCCCGCCTAAAAGCTGTGCCGCAAGCATTTTACGCGCAACATCCATCTTCCATCCATAACTCCGAAATATTATGAAAACACTCCTGAATGATTTCTCCCGGCCCGGCAGCCGGTTCCGGGGCAAGCCTTTCTGGGCCTGGAACGGCCGGCTCGACCTGTCCGAACTGCGCCGCCAAATCCGCGTCATGAAACGCATGGGACTGGGCGGCTTTTTCATGCACTCGCGCGTCGGTCTGGACACCCCCTACCTCTCGAAAGAATGGTTTGACTGCGTGCGCGCCTGCGTGGACGAAGCGAAGCGAAACCAAATGGAAGCCTGGCTCTACGACGAGGACCGGTGGCCCTCCGGCGCGGCCGGCGGCCTGGTGACGAAGAACCCAAAACACCGGGCGAAGCTCCTTGCTGGCGAAATCTTCAGGCGCGCCCCAAAACCGCTTTTCGGCAAAGACACCCTGGCGGTTTTCACCGCCCGCGCGGCCGGCGGCAAGCTCGCGGACGTTCAACGCCTGAAAAAAGGATCGCGAGATCCCGCCTTGCGGGGGAACCGACGGCTGTTGGTGTTCAAAGTATGGCAACAGACCCCAAACAGCTGGTACAACGGATACACTTACCTCGACACGATGAGCCACGAAGCCGTTCGGGAATTCATCCGCGCCACCCACGAGGCTTACCGGAAAAATGCCGGGGAAGACTTTGGCCGAATCATTCCCGGCATCTTCACGGACGAGCCCAATCACGTCAATCCCTGGGAGCCGCCTGATTCCGGAAAAGCCCACTTCGCGTGGACGGAACATCTGCCCGAGGTGTTCAAAAAGCGCTACGGCTACGATGTCCTCGATTATTTGCCGGAGATTTTCTTCGATGTGGAAGGGCGTGAAATCTCCCGGGCGCGCTGGCATTTCAGGGATTGCACAACCTTTCTCTTTTGCGACGCCTTCGCGCGGCAAATCGGCGAATGGTGCGGGAAAAACAAACTCGAACATACGGGGCACTGTCTGGCGGAAGAATCGCTGTCCTCCCAGTCCCGCACCACAGGCAGCTGCATGAGATTCCACGAGCACATGCAGGCGCCGGGCATGGATCTTTTGACGGATCGCAACCGGGAGTATGACACCGCCAAGATGGTCTCCTCCGCTGCGCGGCAGTTCGGGCGCAAATGGCGCCTGACGGAAACCTACGGCTGCACCGGCTGGGACTTTACTTTCGAGGGGCACAAGGCGGCGGGAGACTGGCAGGCGGCGCTCGGCATCAACCTGCGCTGCCAGCATCTGTCCTGGTTCACCATGGAAGGCCAGGCCAAACGGGACTACCCCGCCAGCATTCTTCACCAGTCCCCCTGGTGGGAGCGCTATCCGCATGTCGAAGATTACTTTGCCCGCGTTCACGCCATCATGACGCGCGGGCAGGAAGTGCGCGATATCCTCGTCATTCATCCCGTCGAGAGCGTCTGGGTGGCGGTCAACGGCAGTCACCGGAATAATCCCGCCTCGGAGAAGCTGGACCGGATGCTTGTCGAACTGCGCGACACGCTCCTTGAAGCCAACCTGGACTTCGATTACGGTGATGAAGATATCCTGGCCCGGAAGGGCCGGGTGACGAAACGGCAAGGCGGGGCCGCGCTAATCGTGGGAAAAGCCCGATATAAGGCGGTAATCGTTCCGCCGGTGTTGACGATACGCGGCACCACGCTGCGGCTCCTCGAGCGGTTTTCCGGCGCGGGCGGCAGCGTGATTTTCGCGGGAACACCCGCGGCTTATGTGGACGCCTCGCCCTCGGATGCGGCCTGGAAACTGGCCCGGCGCTGTTTGCGCGCGCCGGCCAAAGGGGTAAGACTGGCCCGGGCCGTTCCGTCTTTCTGCCGCCGTATTTCCATTATAGACACAAAAGGTGAAGAAATTCCCGCCGCGCTGCACCTGCTGCGGGAGGACCGGGAAGCGTTTTACTTGTTCGTCTGCAACACCGGCCATGATCTCGCCCGGTTGTCCCGGAAAGGGCTGATGCATGATCCGCCAGTGGAAACCCGCGCGCAGGTTTTTCCAAAAACGCGAATCCGCGGGTTCTCCGGATGCGCGGGAGCGCCGCTCGAACTCGATCCTCAAACAGGCGCGGTTTATGCCGCCAAAGCCAAAAAACAATCTGACGGATGGGAGATACACACTTCGCTGCAAAAACTCGGTTCCCGGATCTTCGTCGTTCCCAAGAAAAAAAGCAAACCCCGCCTGGCCGCCGCCAGGCCGGAATTCAAGACGGTCCGGAAGAAAAGCCTGACCCTCAAACAATGGGACATTGTTTTATCCGAAGCCAACGTCTGCGTTCTCGACCGGCCCGCCGCCGCGATTGGCAAAGGCCGGAAAAGGAATCCGGAAGAAGTTTTGCGGGTGGATGCCGCCGCGAGGGAGGCGCTGGGCATTCCGCGCCGGGGCGGGCGCATGGTCCAGCCATGGGCGCGTGAAAAAAAGCTCAATCCGCCGCATTTGCCGGCGCGTTTGCATTACACATTTGATGTTAAGATGATCCCATCGGGGGACCTTTTCCTCGCGATCGAGCGGCCGGAGCTTTATCAAATCGAACTGAACGGATGCGATGTGGATCCTGACACCGCCTGCGGCTGGTGGGTGGACCGGTCTTTGCGGACGTTACGCCTCAATCCGGCGGCAGTGAAAACCGGGACGAACGAGCTGGCGCTTCATTGCCGGTTCGACGAAAACCATCCCGGCTTCGAGATCGTTTACCTGCTGGGCGCCTTCGGCGTGAAGGTTAACGGAACACAGGTAACGCTTGTTGACGGCGTAACGCAATTGCGCCTGGGCGACTGGACGAAGCAGGGCCTGCCTTTTTACTCCGGCAACGCGGGTTACATGACCTCCATCCGTCCGGCGCTGAAGAAGGGAGAGCGTTTTTTCGTCCGCGTCCCGCGCTATGCCGGCGTGGCCGCGCGCGTGCTGGTTGACGGACAGGAGGCCGGAATTGCCGCCTGGCAGCCGAACGAAACGGACATCACGGATTATGTTGCCGGGAAAACCGCCGCCGTCTTGACAATCGAAGTCCTGGGGCACCGGCGCAACTCTCACGGGCCGCTCCATTTGAATGAGAGGAATCCCGGTTTCACCGGGCCGCACAGTTTCACCACAACAGGAAAGCAATGGCGCGATGATTACCAGATCGTCCCTTGCGGCCTCCTCGAACCGCCTGAATTGCTGGTAAAAAAAACGGCATGAGATTCCTCCAGGCAGTCATTGTCCGGGAATGAAATTGATTCTGGCATCGGCATCGCCCCGGCGGCGGCTGCTGCTTGCGGAGACGGGTCTGCGGTTCGAGGTTTTGCCCGCGGAAGTGGAGGAAGGCCTCCTGCCGAAAGAAACGCCGCCGGAAATGGTATTGCGGCATGCCCGGATGAAGGCGCTGTGGGCTGCGGAGCGGCGGCCGGGCCGGCCTGTGCTGGCCGCGGACACTACGGTAGTCCTCAGCGGCGAAATCTTCAACAAGCCGGCGGATATGGAGGACGCCCGGCGGATGCTGAAAAAACTCTCCGGCCGCCTCCACACCGTCCATACGGGGGTTTGTCTGCTCTGGCTGGCAAAAAAGGTTGAAGCGCTGGAGTGTTCCGCCAGTCAGGTCACTTTTCGGGAATTGGATGAAGCCTGCATCAACCGCTACTTCCAAATTGTCAATCCGCTGGACAAAGCGGGAGCTTATGGCATTCAAGAAGGGCGGGAACTCATCATCGCCCGCTACGAAGGCTCCTTCACCAACATCATGGGCTTGCCCATGGAGACGGTTCAAAGGCTTCTGGAAGAACACGGGCTGGCCGGTGAACCGGCGGTCCGGAAGCGTTACCGGGACATGGGGTAACTGACAGGTTCCCAAGTGCAAACGTCCGTGAAGTGCCGGGTTTGCTGGCCGGTGTCGGCATAATACCAAAGCCAGCAGCCGCGGGAAGCGGAATAGAGCCACGGGTAGCTTTCCGCGGCATAGAACCAGCCGGCTTTCAAGTCCCAAAACCAGCCTGATTTTTCGTTGATGGGGAAGCAATACCACCATCCGTGCTCATAGACCCACAACCAGGGATACCATGTGTCATCCAGCCAGTGCAGATAAGTCCATTTGGTGCCGTTAAAGGGCGCGACGCCGGCGAAGGGATTGCCGGTTTCCTTTTTTTCGAAAAGAGCGGTGATGATCTTGTCGCCGTCCATCGTCACGGTCAACGGATTGTCCGTCCCGCCGCCGGCGCCGCTCCAGCCCGCAAATTCGTGCCCGGCGGCGGGTTCGGCCGTCAGCGTGACGGTTTCACCGCAGTCATAAAGCTCTTTGGCGGGATCGGCCGTTACCGTTCCTTCTCCTTCGGTTTGCGCGGTGAGGGTGAACTCCGGCCCGCCCAGTTCCGCTTTGAAGAGCCCGCCTCCTGATGTGATGAAGAGGGTCGAGTTGCAGGGACCGCCAAGGCAGCAGTTGGTCGTGGCGTCCGTCATGGATATTTTTTCGGTGAATGTTCCGTCCGGCTCGTAGATGTTGACGCCCTGTTTCGGCCCCGAATGGACGCAAATATAGAGGTTGCCCGACTCGTCCACGGCCATACCGTCCGGCCATTTGTTTAAACCCGATATCATGACCTCCCCCTGGTCCTCGTAAACGCCGTCCCCGGCTTCGTTGACAGGGAAGGCCCAAACGGAGTTGGCGGTGGGGCTGACGGGATTCCAGGTATTGCCGTTGTCGTTGACGTAGAGGACGCTTTCGTCCGGTGAAAAGCCCAAGCCGTTGGGCCGGCTGACGAGGCTGTTGATGACGGCCGTCACGCTTTCCGTTGCCGGATCGTAGCGGTAAACGCGCATCTGTTCCTGGGGCGGTTCGGCTTCCCATGTGGGGTCCGTGAACCAAATCGTGCCGTCCGATTTGACGGTCACGTCGTTGGGGCCGTTGAAGGCTTTGCCGTCATACTCGTCCGCCAAGACATCTATAATGGAGCCGTCGTCCGGGTCAACTTTCAGCACGCGCCGGCCGTCGCTCTCGCACTGGATGAGGTAGCCGTCCGCATCGAGGGCGTTGCCGTTGCCGCGCTGGGTGAAAGGCCGGACGGTTTCAAGCCCGTTCGCTTCGCTCCACTTGCAGGTTTTGTTGCCGTCCTGATCGCTAAAAAAGACGCACTGGCGGGCGGCATCCCACACCGGGCCTTCGGTGCTTTGCAGTCCCGAAACGAGCTGGACGGTTTCAGGGCCGCCGGGCGGCGCCTGGCCTTGGCCGCCGGCTGCCGCGAAAAGCGCGAGGATGATGAGAAGCGGACAACGGAAAAAGGCTGCATGAGCTTTCATATGTGGTGTTATTGGCAGAAAATTGCCGCTTTGGCAAGCCAAGTCTTGCGGCCGGAACGCCTGATTTTGAACATTCCGCGCGCCGGTTTATCATTCTCATTAAAGACGCATGGGCGGTTTTAAAATCAGAGTGAAGAGTTGCCATTCGGAGCCTGCGGGGCATATTAAGAAGAGAACCCATCCAAAACCGCGCAAAACAAATCGAAAATCGAAACAAGAAGCGCTGCACTCTAATTTTTCAAGATCATGAAGCTGGCATATTTGACATTCGGAAACTGGAGCCGGATACTTTTCCCGGTCTTCGCGTTTTTAACCGCCGCCCATGCGGCAACTCCGGCAATGGGCCAGGATCCCGCCGGGGTTGATCCGGACGCCATCGTCGTTGAAGTGCGCGATGGAGCGCGCCGTGTGCGGGTGCGCGTTTTCAACCGCGCTGCCGGCGGGTGGGAAACCTTCGCCATGGCTCACCTCGGCGGCCGGGCCGGGAAGGTTAAGATGCGCCTGCCCAAGGATGTTCCCCTCGGCGAGATCAAGGTCGAGGTCAGCCGCACGGATGACTTTCCCCACACTTACTTTACAGGCCGGAATGATTTTTTGGAAGCCGTTCCGGAGGGCCAGACCGGGAGCTATTACCGTTATGCCGCCGTCGAACCGGCAACCCTGGACGTCGTTAACGATGTGGCGGCCGAAGGAGAGAAGCGTGAGGCCGAGATTGTCGAGTCGGATATCTGGAAAATCCGCGGACCGGCTCTTTACTATTTTAACCAGATGCGGGGCTTGCAGGTTTTTGACTTGAGCGATCCGGCCCGGCCCCGGCTGCGCTGGTCCCTGCGGATGCCGGCGGTCGGCGAGCAGCTTTACGTTCCGGGCGACGATGAAGTCATTCTTTTAACCAATCCCGGCTGGGGCCGGGAGGCCGAAGTCGTCTTTGCTGCTCTAACGAAGAGCGGCCCCATGATTGGCAAACGCGTTCCCGTGCCCGGCCGGATTGCCGGCAGCCGGATGGTTGGCGGCATGCTTTACGTCGTCAGCGAGAGCTATGAATCCGTTTTGGTGGAGCATCCGGACGGCGGCATATGGGAGCCGCGCTGGGATACAGTGGTGACATCCATTAATTCGGAAGGAATCGCCGTTTCATCCCTGACGATTCCCGGCGGCGCGTGCGCTTCCACCGTGACCGCCACATCAACGCACTTGATGGCCGCTGTCCGAAACACCGGCCAGTGGCATTCCTCAACGGTCCATGTCATTGACATCAGCGATCCCGCCAAGGAACTGGAAGTGGAGGACGCCATTCCGCTTGACGGTTACATCGCCGATAAATTCAAGATGCAGCTCAAGGATGGCATTCTCACCTGTATCTCGCGCGTCAACCGGGATGAGCACGGCAACTGGATCAATATAACACGGCTGGAGACCTTCGATCTCAATCCCCTTTCCATCCCGGAAGATCCGGTTGACTATGTGCGGCTGGGCAAACTGGACCTGGGCGAGAACGAAATGCTGCACGCGACGCGGTTCGCGGGAGACCTGGTTTACATCGTTACTTTTTTCCGGATTGATCCCCTGTGGATCGTGGATATTTCCGATCCGGGAGAACCGAAAATCGCCAGCGAGATCGAGATCCCCGGCTGGTCCACCTACCTCGAGCCGGCGGGAGACAACTTGGCGGCTGTGGGTGTCGAGGACTGCCGGGTGACCGTTTCGCTGTTCGACGTGGCCGATCCCCATAATCCATCATTAGCCAGCCGCGTTTACTTGAGTGAAGAAGGAACTTGTTCATGGAGCGAAGCCAATTACGACGAAAAAGCCGTCAGCATACTGCCCGGTGAAGGCTTGATTCTGGTTCCTTATCAAACGCGGGATGTTAAAACCGGCAGGAACGTCAGCGCCGTGCAATTAGTGGACATGGCGGAAGGGCGGCTCGTCTTGCGGGGTGTTATCGGACACGCTTTCACACCCCGCCGGGCCGCGGCTCTGGGCGGGCGCCTCGTTTCCATATCCGGCCGCGAGCTGCTGGTGGTGGACGCCGCTGACCGCGATCATCCGGAGGTTGTGGCGGAGGCCGAAATCGCCTGGGCGGCGGACCGCGTCTTCGTCACCGGCGATTATCTGCTGCAAATCGGGAACGGCCAATACTGGGACGGCACCGAAGCCGCGTTGAGGGTTACTCCGGCTTATAAAGCCCCCTTCGCTTTTATCGAGCCCGCGGACAAACTCCTGGCGCACTTGAAACTTGGGCCTGGCCGGATTGTGGGCGCGGTGCTGAAGGACGGTTATCTTTACGTCGCCCGGCAGGAGAACGAATACAATTATTACTATTTGGAAAAAACCGATGATAATTACAAAGAGCCAGTGCTGACGGCCACGGTCATTGACGTCCAGGACCCGTTGAAGCCGGCGGTGCTTGGCCGTGCCGGGATGCCCCGGCAGGCCCTTTATTGGAATGCCGGCCTCGAAGCCCACTGGCTGGACACCGGCGCCGGGCTGGAAACATTGATCTGGACTTCCAAACCCTCACGGAATTACTGGCTCGACTGGGGGTTGCGCGGCGGCGCCGTCCCGGAATTGGATGGCGCGCTGGCCGATGTCCGCCTGATGCCGGCGCCCTGCTGGTATTCGCCGGGGATGCAGGTTTACGCGCTGGATGTAACGGATAAAACCGCCCCGAAACTTCTTTCGGCGGAGAACATTCAACCGGAAGGAACTTGGGACTACAGTCCGGCGGTTCTGGCTGAGGGAATATTGTATTTCAGCTGCAAAAGGTCCTGGTGGGAAATATGGGCGGGCGATGCCAAGATTGACGAAAGCAGCACCTATCCCGACCCGGGCCTCTGGCCCCCGGATGAGGAATCAGAGAATATCTATGTTTCCGGTTACTTCCTGCGGGCGGCGGATTACCGCGACCCGGCCAAGCCGGTCTTGCGCAAGCCCCTGAGCCTGCCCGGCAAACTCGTCAGCGTCTTGGCCAAAGACGAAGACGCCGCCATCCTTTTCACCAGCCTCGACCGCGGTTATTATGATGACGGGGCAAATCGCTATATTTATCACAGTGCCGTCCAAGCCAGCGCTTATGATGGCGTGGGCCTTTATCTGGCAGACGAAATCGAACTGGGCCAGTGGGCCGCTTATGGTCCGCTGACGGCGCAAGGGTCCTTTATTTACAAAGCCATCCCGGGACGCTCTCCGGATCCCGCTGTCAGCGCCGCCTTCGAGCCGCAGATCCTGCCCGTGAAATGGACAGAGAAAGGAAAGCTCGAAAAACTCGAGCCCGTTGCCTCACAGGAAAACGTCAATGAGCTGGCCGTTCGGGACGGCCTGCTGCTGGCAAAATCTTATGAGGAGCTGAAAGTTTTCGGTCTCGCTGATCCCGGCGTTCCGGAGGAAAGAGTTTCACACAGTTTGCCTTCAAATCTTTGGATAAGCCTTGAAAATAGCGAAATTTTGAACAGAAGAGGCATCTGGCTGGCTGCGGGGCTTTACGGAGTGGAATACCTTGCATTGCTTCCCGAGCCGCCGCCGCCACAAGCCGTTGATTTGGGCGCGGAAGCTGGCGCTTTAGCCGTTCCCGTTGTTGCGCCGGCCATGAGGGCTGGAGACTTCCCGGAGTGGACGGAGGTGCCGGAGGACGAAATCAGCCTTCTCCGGCTGGACGACCCGGCAAAAGTGGGCGTTCTCGTCAACCTCAATTGGATCTTCCAGCCGGAGGGATTCACCGAATTCGACGCCGGGGCTTGCGACATGGGCGACGGGTGGAATTTCGCGAAGTGGTTCGGCTGCTACAGCGAGCGCGCCTGGCCATGGCTCTATCACACCGAGCACGGCTGGATTTATCCATACGGCGGGGCGGCATCCGGATTCTGGTATTGGGATAAAGCGCTCGGCTGGATATGGACAAAAGCGGCCTGCTACCCCTTCCTCTACTCGGTTGGCGAGGAAGGCTGGCTGTGGTTCAACCGGGGCAACGCCTCGCCCCGCTGGTTTTACAATTACACCACGAACGCGTGGGAATTTTATTGAATTGAAAACCCGTGTTCCATTCAACTATTCCGTCCTTTTAATTGTCCAATTTCGCGCCGGTTGCCGTAAAAGTTCTCGTCAGCCCGCGGATTAGAGGAGCCAGAGCATGAGCAGCCCGCCCGCGAAGGGCGCCAAAAAGAGGGCGGAAACGAGGAGGAACAGCCGCGGCCCGCCCAGGATCCCGGCCACGGCGGCTTTAAAAAACAGGTTGGCTAACGCCGCGCAGACCAGCAGCCGCCGCTACTGCCAGCATGCCTTCAACTGTCAGCAGAACGCCCAGGGCGAACATCAGGATCATGGCCACTTCAGTCGTGGTTCCCAAATCTTGTTCCGGTCCGCGTATCTTTCCCCAGTGCCCCAGAGCCGCAATCAGCGGAAAAGTCCGCATCCCGGCCATGTGGGAGGCGTCATACTCGCGCTGTAAACCCGCCAGCAGTCCCAACAAAAGCGACATGCCGAACTGGAGGAAGTGCGGTTCCATGTTCGCCGTCTAATGATTCTTCGCCCCGCCGCCGGAAGGCGGGCGCCAGTTTGGATTAGGCGGGGGGATGCGCGCTTTAACGCTTTCCCGCCACGCTGTCAGCCGTCCGCGCAGTTCTTTGGTCCGGTCCGGCTCATCACGCGCCAGATCGTGTTCCTCGCCGATGTCTTCGCGCAGGTTGTAGAGTTCGAGTTTGCCGTCCTCGAAAAATTCGATCAGCTTCCAGTCTCCGGCGCGCACGGAGCTGCCTGGCGTGCCGCCTTGGTTGCTGTAATGCGGATAATGCCAGAAAATGGCGTCGCGTTCCAGTTGTTTCCCTCCCTGAAGGAGGGGCATGAGGCTGACGCCGTCGCAGTGTTGCTCCGGCATCAAGGGCAGACCGGCGGCTTCGAGAAATGTGGGGTAGAAATCGGGACTGGTCACGGGCGTTTCGCAACGCGAACCGGGCTGAATCACCTGGGGCCAGCGGATGAGCAGCGGCTCGCGCGTGCCGCCTTCGTACATCCAGCCTTTGCCTTCGGCTAACGGCGCGTTGGTGGTGGGGGCGCCTTCCGCCGTGGCCAGGCCGCCATTGTCCGATGTGAAAACCACGATGGTGTTGTCCTTCAAGCCCAGATCATCGAGAGCTTTCAGCAGCCGCCCCGTGTTCGTGTCCAGGTTTTCAATCATGGCGGCATAGGCGGGATCGGATTGAAGAAGCCGGCGTTTAACGCGCTGGTCTTTTTTATGCAGGCAGGGAAAATAATCCCCCTCCTCAAATGTCTTCTCCTTATCCAGGCCCAGGCCCCGGGCCTTCTCACGGTATTTTCCGATTAAATCCTTCGGCGCCTGGATAGGGACATGGACGGCATAATGGGACATATACATAAAGAAGGGCTTGCCTCCATTATTTTGCAACAGGCGGACCGCCTCATCCGTCAGCCGGTCCGTCAGGTATTCGCCGTCCGGTCCGTTTTCCAGGTTCGGCATGTTATAGGGGCTGAAGTAACCGTGATTCGGCAGGCCCCATTCGCAACCGGCGATGTTGACGTCGAAGCCGTGCCGTTCGGGCCAAGTCTGCCGCCCGCCCAGGTGCCACTTGCCGACGTGATAGGTGTTGTAGCCGCCGGTCTTGAGGGCCGCCGCGAGGGAAATTTCGCTGGCGGGCAGGTTGTGAAAATAAGGCACGTCACACAGCCGGCCGACGGCGTGGCCCCCGATATACTGCGTCACGCCCGCGGTGGCGGGATATTTGCCCGTGAGGATGCTGGCGCGGGTGGGAGAGCAAACCGGACAAGACGCGTAGGCGTCAGTGAAAAACATTCCCTCTTCGGCCAGCCGGTCCAGGTGCGGTGTTTCGTAAAAAGAACTGCCGTAGCAGCGCGAATCCCGCCAGCCGAAATCATCCAGCAGGATAAACAGAACATTTGGAAGTGCTTGATTCATGAAGAGACATGCTTGCGCGCTCTTCCTTCCGGGGACAACAAAAAATATGCCGGCGGAAAGGCGGCGGCTGTCCTTCTCTT
The DNA here is from genome assembly GCA_964650745.1 of uncultured Puniceicoccaceae bacterium. Classification (GTDB taxonomy): domain Bacteria; phylum Verrucomicrobiota; class Verrucomicrobiia; order Opitutales; family CAZYUX01; genus CAZYUX01. Next base: position 5,309 of record CAZYUX010000007.1, on the reverse strand, counting down.
TTCAAACGTCACAAGTTTCAAGGGGAGCGGGATCGAGGATTTTTGTTTTCGCGGAGTAGTCCATAAGGTTGTCGAAGAACCACCCCCGGGCTCCGGGGTCGCCGTGGGTGAGGACCACCGCGCGCGGATTGGCCGCCACCGCGAATCCCAGCAAGTCTTCCCGGTCCGCGTGCGAGCTGAGGTCGAACTTCTCGATTTGGGCATTGATCTTGCAAGAGTAATCGAGAGGGGAAAAAAGGAAATCGTCTCCCGGCGCGGCTTCAAGGATCTGGCCGCCGGGCGTCTCCGGATCGCAGTAGCCCACGAAGCAAAGGGCGTTTTGGTGGTTTTCCAGCAGCGCGGCGGCGGCCCGGTAGGAGGGCGTGTTTTCCACCAGCATGCCGCTGCTTAAAACGAAAATGGAAGAAACGCCGTTGCCGCCGCCCGGTTTAAAATCATTCGCCAGCGGCAACACGCCCAATTCCTTGAGGACTTTGCGGCGGAAGTTGACCAGGTTGGTTTTGCGGGCAACCTCGTCAAAAAGCCCGGAAATTTCCAGGCCGAGCTTTGAGCCGTGAACGGGCGCTTGCGGCAGAAGGTGTTTTTTGCGGGCCTCGTGGAGCAGGGCGTAGATTTCCTGGGTGCGCCCCAGAGCAAACGCCGGTATGAGGACCGACCCCCGCCGCGAATGGACGTGGCGAATCGTCGCAATCAGGCGTTCCGTTTCCGCTTCACGCCGGCCGGTTTCCCCGCTTTCCACTATTCCCCGTGTTGTTTCCATCACGACCGTGTCGAATTCCTGCCGGGGAAAATCCGCCGGCGGGAGAATGTGCTGGGAAGAAAAAAGAACGTCGCCCGTGAAAAAGATGCTGCGGTGTTTGTAAACCAGCCGGCATCCGGCGGCCCCCGGCACGTGCCCGGCGGGGAAAAACGTCACCTCAAGCGTCTCCCCGTGCGCGTTGAACCGCTTGGGGCGGCCGTAAGCCATCGGTGTGGAGCGGTGGATGAACCAGTGGATGTCCCCGGGCGTGTAGAGGGGGTATTCCGGGATGTTGAATTCGACGCGCTGGCGTTTCATGACATTGCACGAGTGCTGCAGCATTCGCGGCGCGATGAGTTTGGTGGGCAGGCTCATCAGCACTTCCGCCTGGGGCTGGCGGCGCATCAAAACCGGCAGCGCCCCCAAATGGTCCAGGTGGCTGTGTGTGATGATGATGAAATCCAGGGACCGGTCCTGAACCAAAGAAAAATCGGGCAGCGCCTCCCGCCCCATCCGCTTAGGACTCATGCCGGTGTCCACTACCAGGCGGAACGGCCCAAGCTCGGCCAGCAGCGAGTTAGCCCCGATGGTGTCCTCGCGGTTGAGGTTTGTCAGCTTCACGGTTTAATTCGATATGATTTTCATCATAATCTTTATCGAAAACGAAAATACAACAATTCATCCACCCGCGGCGATACGGACAATTTCCAGCCGGTCTCCATTTTCCAAGACGATTCCGGGGGATTCCGATGGCGCAAGGGCTTTCCTGTTGCGCTCCACCACCACGCGTTGAAGGGGCAAGTCCAGTGTGCCGAGAAAATGCGCCAGAGTGGTTCCCGCCGCCACGGTGTGGCTTTCCCCATTGGCCGTTATCCGGACAGTGCTGCTCATTTTAAAGCCGTTTGAGAAACAAGCGCCCGGTCGAAGTCTTTCCAGACCGGCTCGTAACCGCGGCGGCGGATCACGGCGGCCACTTCGGCGGGCGGGCGCTCGTCGGCGATGTGGAACTGTTCACCCTCTTGTTTAGGCGGCGGCGACCATGCGGTCTGTTCGAAATGCCGGTAGCCTCCCGGCTCGGTGCAGGAGCCGCAGCTCATGTGGGTGACGCCGAGGGGGATCAGGCCGTCCCGCAAATGGGGGCGCTCACGCGTTGTCAGGACCAGTCCGGCATGAGGCAGAAACAACCGGAACGCGCAAAACAGCTGGGCCAGATCGCGGTCGTTCAAGCCGTGAGCGGGGTCCGGCCGGAAGCCGCCCGCTGACGGGCGCAGGCGGGCGAAACTGGCGGTGATTTGCGCCCGCCAGCAGCGTTGCGTCAGGTAGCGGGCGTGGGCGGCGGCGGCCAGAGCATCATACCGCCAGTCGTAAAGTCCGTAAAGCGGCCCGATGCCGATCCTGCGGAATCCGGCCGCGTAAGCTCGCTCCGGCGTGTCAAGGCGGCGGAGGAAATCCTTCTTCGGACCCGCCGGATGAAGTTCCCGGTAAGACGGCTCATGATACGTCTCCTGGTAGAGCACCAAACCCTCGGCGCCGGCTTGGACCAGGCATTTATATTCGTCCGTTTCCAGAGCGCCGATTTCCAGGGCGATGCCCGGCATTAACGGCAGGCAACGGCGGACGCACTCCGCGATGTATCCGTTTTTCACATACTTCGGGTGCTCGCCGGCCGCCAGCAGCACTGACCGGAACCCGCGGCGTTCCAAAACGCGGGCTTCCTCAAGCGCTTCTTCCAGGGAAAGCGTCTTGCGGGGAATGGGATTGTCCCGGGCGAAACCGCAATAACGGCAGGCGTTGACGCACTCGTTGGACAGATAAAGCGGGGCGAACAGCCGGATAACCTTGCCAAAATGTTTTTGGGTCAGCCGCCGCGAGAGCCGGGCCAAGTCCTCAATGCGCTCCCCGGCAGCGGGGGAAAGCAGCGCGGCGAAGTCCGCCAGCGTCCGCGCCCGGCCGGCTTGAAGGAGAGGCTCCAGCGTCCGCCCGGTTGTGTCCAGCGACTGCCGGACCAGCGCCGCCAGCGGCAACTCGCGGAAAGTTTCAATAAAACCGGCCATTTGTTTTCTAATCAAAGGAAACCGCTCCCAAAGTCAAATACGCCATGGAGAGGCCTGGCGGAAGAGCCGTTTATTCGAGGAATGCCGTCAGCGGACTGGTGGGGGAGGCTTTCGCGGAGGGTTCGGACAGTCCGGTTTCATAAGCGGCCCGTCCGGCCTGGACGGCGGCGGCGAATGCCCGGGCCATTTTTTCGGGATCGGAGGCCACGGCGATGGCGGTGTTGACAAGGACGGCGTCGGCGCCCATTTCAAGGGCGGCGGCGGCATGGGAAGGGGCTCCGAGCCCGGCGTCCACCACCACGGGCACGCGCGCTTGTTCTATGATGATTTCGATTTGCGGGCGGGTTTCGAGACCCCGGTGGCTGCCGATGGGGGAACCCAGCGGCATGACCGCGGGACAGCCGGCGTCCTGCAGCCGCGCGGCCAGCACGGGGTCGGCGTTGATATAAGGCAGGACGGTGAAACCTTCTTTGACCAGCGCCTCCGCCGCCTTAAGCGTCTCGACCGGATCGGGCAGGAGGTAGTTGGGATCGGGGTGGATTTCCAGTTTGATCCAGCGGAGCAGTCCGGCTTTTTCCGCCAGCCGGGCCAGGCGGATGGCCTCATCGGCGTTCAAAGCGCCGGCGGTGTTGGGCAGAATCAAGCAGTTGTCGGGTTCAAGGTAATCAAGGATGTCCGCGGAAGGGTCGGACTCGCCGGTTAAACTGGCCCGTTTCAAGGCCACGGTGACGATCTCCGCGCCCGATGCGGCGGCGGCCCGGCGCATCATTTCGCCTGAAGAAAACTTTCCCGTGCCCAGCATCAAACGAGAGCGGAATTCCCGCCCGGCGATGCTCCAGGGTTGCGTTTGTCCAATATTCGTCATCCCGATTAAGAGCAAAAGCCCAACAATCTACCTGGCGTTTTTGTTTTGTAAACCTTGAAACCGCCAGAGGAGTCTGCCAAGTTGAAGCGGTTTTCTGCCTTGATGAACTCGACCGGAACCAGTCTGCGGCTGACTTGGCGGACTTTGAGGGCCAATGCGGCTTTGGGGGCGCTGAAATGTTTGGCGGGCCTGTGGGGCCATTCCCAGGCGGTTTTGGCTGACGGCATTAACAACATCCTGGATACTGCCACCGACTTGGGTATTATTTTCGGTTTAAAAATGGCGGCGGTGCCCAGGGACGGCAACCACCCTTATGGCCATCATAAGTTTGTCAGCATGGCCAATTTGTTTCTCGCTCTCATTTTGCTGACATTTTGCGCTGGGCTGGTTTACACTTCAGTCCGGGAACTGCGGCAAGGCCATTCGGCGGTGCCGTCTTTATGCGCATTGGCTGCCGCGCTTGTTTCCATTGCGGTCAAGGAAATCCTGTTTTGGATGACGTGGCGGACGGCCAAACGGATCAAATCCCGTGTTTTATTAACGAACGCGTGGAACCACCGGAGCGATGCCGTCTCTTCCCTCATCGTGGCGCTGGCCGTGGGGGCGGCTTGGCTTGGCGGGACGGCCTGGGCGTTTTTGGACGATGTCGTGGGGCTGGCCCTGGGCGGGATATTGAGCCTCCAAGCCATGAAGTTCGTTCATGAGGCTTGCAAAGACCTGCTGGACGCCGCTCCGGAGCGCAAAGTCATTGACGATATTCGCGAGCACATCTTGCCCACGCCCGGCGTGGCGGCTTACCATGGCTTCCGGGCCCGCCGGGTGGGCGATATGATCGAGGTGGATCTGCATTTGCAAGTGGATCCCGGCCTGCAAGTGAAAGAGGGCCACGCCATCGCCAGCCGGGTCAAAAAAAATATCCTGACCACGCATCCCGAAGTGATAGATGTGCTCGTCCACATCGAGCCGGCCACAGGCAGCCACTTGAAAGAAGAAGGCGTGCATGATTTTAAATAATTGCGCTCATCCATTCCGCCGCCCATTATGCCCGTTGTCATGAACCCGACCATTAATAAAATCGCCATCAACACCGGCGGCGGAGATGCTCCCGGGCTCAACGCCGTCATCTGCGCCATCGTTCACGCCGCCCGCAACCGGGGGTGGGAATGCTGCGGCATCCGGGACGGCTACAACGGCCTGCTCCTGCCAAAGAACTACCCCGGCGGAGGCTTGATTCCCCTGACACGCCGGAGCGTCAATCATATCATTCATCTCGGAGGCACCATCATCGGCACCACCAACCGCGGCAGCCCCATCGCTTACCCGACCCGGCAGCCCGACGGCTCCTACAAGGAAACGGACCGCAGCGATGAGCTTATTAGAGCTTTTCAAGACAATGGGATCGATGCCCTTATTGCCATCGGGGGGGACGGATCACTGAAAATCGCGAATCATCTTGGACAAAAAGGGCTGCGGGTGATCGGCGTTCCCAAGACGATTGACAACGACCTGGACAAAACCGTCATCACTTTCGGGTTCGATTCGGCGGTGTCGTTTGCCACGGACTGCCTGGACCGGCTGCACTCGACGGCCCAGGCCCACCGGCGCATCATGGTCGTCGAGGTGATGGGACGCTACGCGGACTGGATTGCCT
>CAZYUX010000006.1:18265-26874 GCA_964650745.1 uncultured Puniceicoccaceae bacterium | reverse complement strand
TAAAGTGCAATACGCCGCCTAATGAATGTCAAAACTATCATTTCCGGAGTAATAATCCAATATAATCACTTGGATACTTTTGACTCTCAAAATATTTTTTAAGTTCCTTTTTTGCCTGAGGTCGCTCGCTTTCAATATCAGATTTAACCTCAATAATAAGGCTCCGCCATAAAGCGTCAATGCGACCCCTAACCTCATTTGCCTTTACTTTCCGTTCAAGAGAAACTTCAGTTGAATGAATCCCAAAAGCCTTTCGTAGAAAATCCAGAAGTAAATGACGACGTTGGTCATGATGTTCACCACTTTTTATCACCTGCTTAATTGCCTGACAATATGAGTCAAGTTGCTCAGGAAAATCAGGTCCATATGGCAAATACTTACTTAACATAATTAAGATAATATATCACTGCTGTCCAGTTAATGACTCACTTTAGTTGTGGAAGTTGTTGTTTTGTAAAAGGATGAGGAAACCTAACGGTGTGACGCGTTCTCTTTCGGCTGGCTCGCGGCGCGGGCGGGGCGAGACTGACGCGCATGAGCGACGCGGCGTTTGTTTTTTCTCAAGTGATGGAGGGTTTGCATCGCGAGCAGTTCGAGCGATGTGTCCGAAGATATCCCGGGAAAAGGGCCAGTCGAGGCTTTTCGGCCCGGGATCAGTCCTTCGCCCAGCTGACTTTTCGCGGGATTTTGCGGGACATCGAGGCTTGTCTGCGCGGCCGGCGGGTCATTCTCCGACGACGGCGATGGCGAGTTCCCATTTGGTTCCGCCGGGCTGGAAGTCGGCGAAGCAAATTTGCATCCAAGGCTCGAGGCAGATGCGCCCGTCAATGATGGGGAAGGTTTTGCCGGGGCCCATCAGCGAGGAACGCATGTGGGAATGGCCGTTGCCGTCGTGCCAGCGTTTGTGGTGTTCGTAGTCCGTGCCTTCAGGCAGGAGTTTGTTCAGCAGGTCGCCAAGGTCTTTGACGCAGCCCGGCTCGTATTCGAGGGTGACGACTGACGCCACGGAGCGTTCCGAATGGACGCAGACCATGCCGTTTTGAATGCCGCTTTTTTGGACTTCGCGCTGGACCAGCGGCGTAATGTCCTGGCAGCAATATCCTTCTTTCGATTCGATGGTGGCGCGCAGGGTGTGAACCATTTTTAACCTCCTTTGAATTTTGTTTGATTCGGCTGGCAGTCATTCATGCGAAGCGGGGGAGGTCAAGCGTTTAGGCGGTTCCGGTAAAATCCGGTTCGGCGGTTTTGGGTTGTATTTTTATGGAACGTTTTCAAAGATGAGCGCGTATGAAGAAGATCAAAGCAGGCGTCATCGGTTACGGGGGGGCGTTCAACATGGGCCAGCAGCACTTGCGGCAGTTGCAAGCGCTCAAGACCTTCACCGCCGAGGCGGTATGCGACGTGGACCCGGCGCGGCTCGAGGCGGCCCGGAAGGATTTTCCAAAAGCGGGAACTTTCCTGGACACGGCGGAGATGTTGAGGCGCTCCGACGTGGAGCTGGTGGTCGTGGTGCTGCCGCACAACCTGCATGCGCCAGTGGCGCTGCAATGCCTCAAGGCCGGGCGCCACGTGGTCGTTGAGAAACCGTTCGCGGTGACGGTGAAGGAGTGTGACGCGATGATCAGCGCGGCCAAGCGGCGCAAGCTCATGGTCTCCGCCTATCATAACCGGCACTGGGACGGGTATATCCGCACCATGGTGAAAAACGCCGGGCGAATCGGACGGCCTTACCGGTGGGAATCTTTTCATGGCGGGTATTATCCGCCCCGGCAGTGGTGGCGCAGCGAAAAGGAAGCTTCGGGAGGGATCATCTACGACTGGGGGGCGCATTTGATGGAATGGATGCTTCAGCTCATGCCTTATGCGATGAAGGAAATTTCCGGCTATCAAGTCAACGAAGTGTGGCCGTGCGGGAATGAGGACGAACTGGAAGCGGTGGTGCGTTTCAAGGAGGACGCGGTGGCATCGCACCTTGCCAGCCACATTGCCGCCGCCGGCAGGGACTGGGTGAAGATACTTGGAACGAAAGGAGCTATGGCGGTAAGGGATAAAAAAGTGTTGTTATTTGGGCGAAGCGCGAAAGGGAAGGAGTTTGTCCGGACGCTTAAAACGATGCCTTCCACGGGGCATTTGTATTACCGGAACATCCGGGACCATTTGGTGCACGGCGAGCCGCTGGTCATTTCGCCGGAGTGGGCCCGGCGGGTCATTCAGATACTCGATTATGCCGGCCAGTCCGCCGCCAAGGGCAAGGCGTTAAAGGCCAAGTATGAATAAAATCGCGGGCCGCCGCCTTAACCTTTTGCCCGTCAGCGCCCGCCGAAACCAGACTGTTGGAAATCGGCGAAATCCAAACGCGAAACGGTTGAATTTATGGTTTTTTTGATGATTCACAACCGCCGCCAGTCGAACAGGGTGAAGAGGGCCGTGTTGCGTTTGTGCAAGTTGTCCTGGTAAGCGGCTTGTGCGTCCGCCGGGGGCGCGAGCTGGAGATGGTCTTCCACCGGGATGCTCCCTTCCGCCAGCCACCGCAGGGCCGCGCGGTAGTTGCCGAAGATGCTGCGGGGCTGAAACGGGCCGGGGTGGCGCGGCAGCTCCCATTCCCATCCGCTGCGCAGGTAAATATAACGATGAAAAACCAGGTTCAGGATTTCGTGAGCCATGATGTCCGTTTGGCGGCGCCAGGGCACGCCAACCATAACCACCTCTCCGCCCTTCATCACCACCCGGCAGGCGTCCGTCACCGCTTGCTCGTGGCCGGAGCACTCGATGACTAAAGCGGGCTGGTCCGCCACCGCTGGATCTTCCGCTGGTATTTTTTCCCAGACCGGCTCAATCCCGGAACCGTCCAAGGCGGCGCGCCGGGACTCGATCGGGTCGCTGGCCATCACTTGATAACCGCAGCGCCGGCTTATATGAGCCGCCAGATGCCCCACCGGCCCCAGGCCTGTTACCAGCACCTTGTCGCCGGGGCGCGCCCGGGTTGTTGCCAGGGCCGTCATGGAGACGCCCATCAGCCGCGCCAGGACCGCTTGTTCCGGCGGCAGGTTCTCCGGCACCGGCACCGTCGCGGCGGCTTCCGTCTGTTGCATGCTTTGGTGTTTGCCCATGCAAAAGAGAAGCTGGCCCGGCGCGATACCGGTGACTTCCGCCCCGGTCTCTTCGGCTTCAAATACCGCGGCGTAGCCTGGATAAAAGGGGAAATGTTCACCCGTGTAGGATCCGCTCAATTCCGTTCCCGGACTCATCAAGGTGACTATACTGCGTCCTCTCACTTGGGCGGGACCCAACTCCCCGGCATCCTCGCGGGTGACTAATTCGGCGGTTTCACTGGCGGTGAAAGCGATGGCGTGAATCATAGTTCAATTCCTTCCTCTTGGGCTGCCGAACGGATATGCTCCGCGGCCAGGTGATACTCCTCCTCGTTGGGCAGGTGCTCGATCATGAGCGGCATGTCCGGGTCAAGCTGGTGCAGCTCCCGCAGCAGGACACGGTAATCCAGGCCGCCTGTGCCGGGGCGAACCTCGTCCAGGTGGACGGTCAGTTTTTTCCCCAGCAGGATATCCTTGGCGTGGCAGGAACGGATGCGCGGCCCGAGTTTTCCGGTGAAATCGCGGATCAGCGCCGCGCTGCCGAAATACCGCGCCGGGCAGTTGACCAGGTTGACCGGATCGAAATGCGCGGCGCAGGCCGGGCGGTCTATCGCATCCAGAAGATCGAGGTAACTGGCGGGGGAATCCGGATACATCCATGGCATTGTCTCCAGCGTGTAAAAACTCCGGAAGGGTTTCACGGCGTCAATGATCTCCCGCACGGTTTCGACAATCATGCCAAAGGTGTCCTCGGTCAGGTCCCGGGGGTCGGGCCCGTCCCACTTTTCGCCGCGGGAACCGGTGATGTTGACACAACACCGGGCGCCGATGCGGTCGGCCAGGTCCAGCGCTGCCTTGCATTTCTCAAGGGCCGCCTTGCGCTTTTCCTTATCCGGGCTGATGGGATTGCTCCAGGCTCCGACTTCGGCGATGATAATATCAGCGTTCCGCGCCGCGTCTTCATAAGCTTTCACCGTGTCATCGTCCGCGCCGGGGCCAACCGGGCAATACGCCGCCCGGCAACTGGTGTCCCGCACCGCCTGCACCCATGCCTCCGGGCTTGACGGTTTCGAGAAAAGAGGTGCTCCTAACCGCATTTTGGGCTCCTTGGACCGGATGGATTGACAACAATTAGCCGCGGTTCGCCCATAGTCAAATTTTCATTCCGGCAAATTCAACCCGCGCGCGCAATAATCCGTGAAGGATACCGATATTAAAAAGTGAATTGCAGGGTCTGGATTTCAAACGGTTTGAAGTAGAGGGAGATTTGGCCGTCTTTCACTTCCAGGGGCGCGCCGGGGCGCTCGAGAAGATCTGTCCGGCAGGCGGTCTTGACGGGCAGGCGGCAGGTGAGCGCGCAGGGGCCGCGCGCGCCTTGAGATTCATAAAGACGGAGGATCAGCGCGTCTCCGTCCTCGGCGGTTTTGACTGTTTCAATGATGACGGAGGGTTTGCCCGCGTCGAAGAAGCCGGCCCTGGATGGCCGGGAACCTTTCTGTTTTTCCAGCGGTTTGACGAGGATTGGATGATTGAGAGCGTAAGCCTCGCCAGTGACCAGGCTGTTGGGAAGGGCTTCCCGGTTCGGCAGGAACGAGTAAGTGAATTCGTGCCGGCCGCGGTCGGCTTCCGGGTCGGGGGAGATGGGGCCGCGCAAGAGGCTGACGCGCATGACGTTGCCGTGGATGTCGTGGCCGTATTTGCAGTCGTTGAGCAAGGCCGCGCTGTAACCGCTTTCGGAGAGGCCTGCCCATTTCTGGGCGCAGACCTCGAACCTGGCCAGATCCCAGCTGGTGTTGTAATGGGTGGGGCGCTCGACGGGGCCGAACTGGATGTCATAGGTGGCGCGTTGGGAATGCACATCCACCGGGAAGGCGGCTTTGAGGAAGCGGCGGCGCTCCTGCCAGTCAATGTCCGTTACGAAATCTATCCGCCGGGACCCCGCCCGCAGAACGATTTTTTGTTTGATTTTCGATTTGCCGAAAGAGCGCTCCACTTCGGCGGCGGCGCGCAGCGGGGTGTTTTCCGCGGCTCGCATGCGGTTCAACGCCGTGATGTCCTCCACTGTTTCCTTATAATAAATATCCACGTCCCAGGCTTCAAAGTTGTGGGGATAATCGGGGTGGATTTGGAGCTTGTTGCCTTTTTCGCCGGGCGCCAGGGCTTCGCGCCGCTCTTGCAGGTCATAGACACTCCCGAGCTGGCCATTGCCGTCAATCGTGACCCGCACAAGGCCATTTTCCAGGATGATTTCCCCGTCCTTTTCCGTGAGTTTGACAGGATCGAGGTTCTCCGGCAGCTGAGCCGCCTTAACGGAATCAAGAACGGCGTAACCATACGGTTCCACGGCGGCGAACAGGGGATGGCCATCCGCCCCGTCAATCACCTCCGCGCGAAATCGGCCGGTGGTGTTGAGGACGAAGAGCGGCTGTTCGGCGTCTTCCGTTGAAACGGAATCGAGCAGGCGTTCGAGGGCGTTGTCGCGGGACTGTTCCGCCAGTGTTTTTATCGTGGCGTAATCGCGGGCGCAGTCCTGATAGACCCAGTGGATGGAGGATCCGGGGATGATGTCGTGGAACTGATTGAGGAGGACGAGCTTCCATGCCCGGTCCAGCGCGCCCGCGCGGCCCCGGCGGGCTTCGCCTTCCGGATGCTCGAAAACGTCATAAGCGGCGCGTTCCGGCGCATGGGGAGTGATGGAAGGGCCTTTCGGCGGGCCGAAGAGGGTGAGGTCGAGGGCGTCGCAGAACTCGGCGTCGTGCAGGAGGATTTCGCTCTTGCGGTTGCCGCGTTTGTTGCGGGCGTGAGTGGTGTAGGTGCCCCGGTGCAGCTCGAGATAGAGTTCTCCCGCCCACACCGGCGGGTCCGCGGCGTCTTCTTCGGCTTTTCGGTAGAAGTCTATAACCTTTTCCTGCTCGACGGCGGGCAGGCCCTCGAAGTTTTTCAGGCGCTTGGCGTTTTCGAGCATTTGCAGGGACGGACCGCCGCCGCCGTCGCCGTAGCCGTATGGATAAAGAGAGCGCAGAGCGCGGTCGTTTTCCTGGAACCTCTGGACGCTGCCGAGTAATTGATTTGGCTCGTATCGGCCATTGTAGGAGTTGGAAGGCGGGAAATGGGAGAAGACGCGCGTGCCGTCAATCCCTTCCCAGAGGAAGGTGTTGTGGGGGAAGCGGTTGAACCGGTTCCAGGAAATTTTAACCGTGGTGAAATAATCCACGCCCGCCTTTTTCATGATTTGGGGAAAAGATGCGGTGTAGCCGAACACGTCAGGCAGCCACACGTCCCTGGTTTCGTAATCGAACTCGCGCATGAAAAAGCGCTTGCCGTGCAGGATCTGGCGGATGAGGGATTCGCCGGAAGGAATGTTCGTGTCAGCCTCCACCCACATCGAGCCGGCAGGCTCCCATTGGCCTTTTTTAAAGGCTTTTTTGATGTCCTCCCAGATGGACGGGTAGCGGGCTTTCATCCAGGCGTATTGGACGGCCTGGGGGGCGGTGAAGACGTAATCGGGGTAGTCCTTCATGTAGTGAACGGCGCTGGCGAAAGTGCGGGCGCACTTGCGCATCGTCTCGCGCAACGGCCAGAGCCACGCCGTGTCAATGTGCGCGTGGCCCGCGGATGAGATGGTGTGGACGGTGTCGCCGTTTTTGCAGGCCATGACCGCGGCGAGCCTGTCTCGCGCGGCTTGCCAGGTGGCGGGGTCTTCTTCGCGGAACAGGTTAATGGCGTCATTGAGCGCGTAGAGCAGCCGCCCCCGGCGGGGGTTGGCTTCGGGCAGGGCCTTAATGGCGGCCAGGCAGACGCGGGCGTCGTGGTAAAGGTTCCAGGCGGCGCGGTCAAAGCGCGCCAGTTCGGCCCGCTTGAGCTCGAAACGGGGCGGGCTGTCCGGCTCGAGCAGGCGAACCTGGCCTTCGTCCTTGGTGTTGGCGGCGGCTTCGAGAAAGAACTCGAACGGCTCCCCGCCTTTGGCTTTGGGTGTCAGGGGAATCTCGGAACGGAAGCAGTTGATGGCGCAGAGCGGCTTGCCGTCCATGAAAACCAGGCCCTCCGCGGTGAACCCCTCCCATCCTCCTTCGGTCAACGCGGCCAGGGCCATCACTTCGCGGCCCTTCCATTCCTTGGGAATGGTTCCATTCATTTTAAACCACGTGGTGCACCAGGGCGGCCCCCATTTCTCCCCAACGGCAAAGGGCCGGTACTCCGCCTGAAAAGCTTCTTGCGGAGATACCGGTTCGCTTAACACATGATGAGCGGCCACGGTCAGCGGCGCCTTGTCACGATAGATTAACGGCTGGATAAGCTCGTGGATGGTTTTGTCCAGATGTTTGAACGTCAGATCGGCGTGCTTGAGCATGAGGCAATGTCAGGTCAGTTGAGTTTATATAAAAGCGCGGTCTTGTTAGGCAGAGAGCCGGAGAAAATCAATCCTTTCCTTGGGACCGGCCTGAAAAACCTTTCCGGGAGCGGCAGTCGCTTGATGTCCCGGGCTGACATTACAGCCGGGCGTCCGCCGCGGCCCAAAACCGCCAGATGCTCCGCCTGTTTCCGGCACTTTTCCGCCAGTCCGAATATTTGTTCCGTTAACGCTCCCTCAAAAAAGATGCGAAATAGAGCCGCCTTCTCTGGCCTTGTTCCGCTTTTTGCGTCCGGCCAGCAAACCGGCTGGTCATCCTTCCGGCTGATAATACTCCCAGGCGCCGGCGGCGAAATTGTACATCCATGGATAGTAGACGCCGGTGACGTAGTACCAGAGACGCCGGTTCCACCAGTAGAAAGTGATCATGCGCCCCGCCGGCATATAACCGGAATGCACGTAGATCCAGCCCCACTCGTTGTGATAAAACCAGGGATCGTGCTTGCCGTAATACCAGCCGATGCCCCGGCCCTTAATCCAGTGGTCCCGTTGGAGAACCAGCACGGATTGCATCACCGCGGTGCGGGTGTTTCCTTCCCCGTCATGCGCCAGCACCGAAAAAACCTGAACAAGGGGGTCTTCGGCTAAAACCACCGGCAGGCGCGGTTCGCCTTCGGTGATTTCGCCCGCTTTTTCCGCGCCGCTGAAAAATTCCATTTTCGTCCAGTCCAGGAAATCGCCGGGGTCGCAGACCAGGGTAACTTCGTCACCCGGATCGAACCAGGCGATGACTTTCCCGTCCTCCTCATCATAATCCTCCAGGCCATCAATGTTGAAATACATCGGCTGGTTCCAAGAGGAATAGCTGCGGTAGGCGATGGCGTTGGCTTTGTCTGGCAGCCAGCTGGTCTGTGTCAAGTCGCCGTCAAATTCCGCGTAAGGATAAATTTGTGTGATGCCGCTCTCCCAGGACTGGTTGTCAGCCAGCCAGCCGCTCTCCTCCGGCAAATCAATCAGCTCCACCGGACCGAGGCGGGGATTGGCGTCCCCGGGCAGGCGCAGGCGGATACAGGTTTCCCAAAACTGGTAGAACATGCGGTACACCCGGCGGTGTTCATGGCCCATGCCTTGGATAAGCATCCAGGCCCAGCGCGCGCCCGCAGCGC
>CAZYUX010000006.1:0-18255 GCA_964650745.1 uncultured Puniceicoccaceae bacterium | reverse complement strand
GAGCTGCTGCGCACCGGCAACTACCGCAGCACAGCAGCGCGCGCGGCCGGCATCAGCTCATGGGCCTGTTCGATATTCCAGCCCACCAGCGGGTCGACTTCGCCGATCGTTATCAAACCGGGAACTTTAAAACCCGCGGCGGGCGGATTCATGGGATTGAACCCGGCCTGGACGTTGGGCGTGAAGCAAATAGTGCGGTCCGGGACCAGCATGGCCAGCCCGTAGGCGTTGGCTCCGGCGCTGGAGCTGCCGTGGGTGATGAAAGGCGCATGGGACAGTTCCGGGTGGATGCCCATGTCCGCCCAGATGTCGAGGGCATCGAGGAAAAACTGCCCAAATTCATCATATGTTCTGCCGCCGGAGACGCCGGAAGAAGCCATCACTCCAAAACCGTGTTCGCGGGCAAAGGCCTGCATGTGCTCCTGGGCGACGCCGGGCAGGTTGTTGCCGTTTCCGGCGTTGCCGTCCACCAGAATCCCGCGGATGACCCGTTCGTCCAGATACGGCACCCACAAGGCCACGGCCAGAGGATTGCCCGGCTCCTGGTAGAGGTATGTGTCTTTGTTGAGGACCGCCTCGTATTCGCAGCGCGCCGTTGGGGCCAACAGCAGAAGCATTATAAAAATTAAAATCAGGAAGGGGAATATTTTTGCTTTCATGCCGCCCAGTTAAAACGCTTCTCCTTTCAAGGCAAGATGTTTTCTTAATCCGCCTTTCGCGCGGCATGCGCTTGCGGGGAATTCCACCCTCGCGGCTGCGGCAAAATCATCGAAGGCCGCCCGCGGCAAACGGCTGCTGATCCGGACTTTCCCCATCTCCCCGGCCCGGCCAAACCCGCCGCTGGAAATCCATAACCCTCATCCCCGACGGACTTCATGCCCAAGCGCTTTTGCGGGAAAGGCTTGATATGGCCGGACCGGCGCGTCTGGTCCGCTAATGGAATAAAGTTTGACCTCAATCTTCTTCGCTGAGAATAAAAAGCGTTATGACAAAAACGGTGGAAATCAATTTTGCCGGGGGCAAGAAAGTGGACGCGGAAATTGACGGGACGATTATCAGGACCGATCAAACCCGAGAGCGCGGCGGAGAGAATTCGGCTCCGCAGCCCTTCCAGCTTTTTTTAGCTTCGATTGGGGCGTGCGCCGGCATCTACGCCCTGGGCTTTTGTCAAAGCCGCGGTTTATCCACGGAAGGCATGAAGCTGAATATGACCTGCGAATTTGATTCGGAAGACAAATTGTATAAAAAGATGATGCTCGAACTGACGCTTCCGGCCGGGTTTCCGGAGAAATACCGGGACGCCATCGTCCGCGCGATGAACCTTTGCACGGTCAAGAAGCACATCGTCAATCCCCCCGTGTTTATCGTCAGAGCCGTTCCGCCGTCGTGACCGCCGCGTTATTAGTGGAGCTGGTTGATGTCCGCGCCGGCGTGTTCAAAGCTGCCCGCCGAAGCAGCTTGTGGAAGCGTTGCCCGCGGCCGTGAAACTTTTTACCGCCGCAAGAGGGCGACGCAGGCCATTTCCGCCGCGTTGACCAGGTGATACGCGATGGGAGAAGCCGTGAGGGCCGGATGCGTCCCCATTTGGAACAAGGCGATTTCGTCCGCCGTCATGCGCTTTTGAACAAGAGCGGCAATCGCGTTAACCAGTTCGCCGGCGGATTCATTGCCGTAAACCTGGCCGCCGAGCAACACGCCCGTGTTTTTTTCGAAAACGAGTTTGAGCTTTAAAGGTGAGCCGCCCGGCATGACACCCGGGTGCCGGTTGATCCCCTCGAACGCCGAGGCGACCGCCTGGTAACCGAATTGCGCCGCGGCCGCTTCCGTCAGCCCCGCTGTTCCCAGCGCCCGGTTGCCGACGGCGGTTGACCACACGCCGACGGTTCCAGCCGTTTCCCTGCGCGTTTCAAACAGGTTGGCCCCGGCGGTTCGGGCCTCCTGTGTCGCGATGGAGGCGAGCTTCAGCGCGCAAGGACGTCCTCCGAAGAAAAACACTTTTTCGGCGCAATCGCCGCAAGCGTATATCGAGGGCACTGAAGTTTTCATCGTCCGGTCAACTCCGATGCCTCCCGCAGGCCCTATCGCTATGCCGGAGCGGCGCGCCAATTCCACGTTGGCTTTCGAGCCGATGCCGAGGATGACGGCGTCAGCTTCAAGTTCGGAGCCACCGGCCAGTTTGACGGACTTCACACTGTTTTGGCCGGTCAAGGCTTCGACCCTTGTGGAAGTGTGGACATCAATGCCGCGTTTTTTGAGTTCTTCTTCAATTTCAACGCAGAATTCGGAATCGTAGGAAGTGCCAAGGCAATTGGGCAGCATTTCGACGATGGAAACCTGTTTGCTCTTATCTTTGGCGATTTCGTCGGCCAGTTCCACGCCGATGAATCCTCCGCCAATCACGACGACATTCCGCGCTTTGGCAACCCAGTCTTTAACCTTTTGCAGATGGTCCACATTTTTATATATGGCGAATACTCCTTCTAATTCCGTGCCGGGCAGCGGAGGCACTACGGGCGATGAGCCGGTAGCCAGAATCAAACGGTCATACGAAATTGCGCCGGAGGAGGTGTGAAACATCTTCTCTCTTGTGTCAATTTTTTCGGCTTCGTCCAATTGCAGTTGAATACCGTTTTTTTCCAGCAAACTGTCGGGTATTAAATTTTCTTCGACTCCGTCTATGGTGCCAAAAACGTAGGGGATGCCGCAGGGAATGAGAACCCGCCGCTCTTTGCGCACCATGATGACGCTCTTGCCGGGATAATGTCTTCTCGCGGTGATGGCCGCTGTCACGCCCGCCGCGCTTCCCCCGATAATAGCAATGTCCGATTTTTTTGTGTATTTTTCCTTGTTCATAACATAACTTGTATTTTGGTTCCCTGCCGGTATAGAAGACGTTTTGCCTGAAGCGGATGCTGGCATGTCCATCCGGCTGTGCGGCGTGTCAAAAAGACACGAACGTGATTCATGCGCGGCAAAAAGCAAGGAAGAATAAAGGGAATGTTTTTTTCCGGTGGCGGCGATGGCCCGCCGGAAATCATGCGAAAGGCGCAACGGGAATTTAACGGTCCCGACGACTGGAACTACGACCTGTTCTGGTCCACTTTATCGGCGGCGATGAGTCCGGCGGGAAGTGGAGCGGTGCATGGCCATTGGCAAGGACTGCCCGGGCTTTTTCATGGCGGTCGGCAATCACATTCCCGCCAACACCCCCGTTGGGCATGCCCTCTATTACAATGAAGTCTATGAGGATCTTAGCCCGCGTTAAAAGAGCGCGCCGGATTCAGGCTTGCGGCTGGCGGTTTTTTCCGGATGGTGGGCTGTTGCCACCATGAAACCAGTTTCAGATAAGATGGACCGTTTTTCCCTGCCGGACGAGCGCGGGCACTTCGGGCCGTTCGGGGGCGTCTACGCTCCGGAAACCCTGATGACCGCCCTCCACGAGTTAAAAGACGCCTACGGGCGGGCCAGGGCGGACGAGGATTATCAAAACGAATTGGCCTTTCACCTGCGCGAGTTTGCCGGGCGCCCCAGCGGGCTTTATTTCGCGGAGCGGCTGACGGAACATCTGGGCGGGGCGAAGGTATATTTGAAGCGCGAAGACCTGATGCACACGGGGGCGCACAAGATCAACAACTGCCTGGGGCAGGCCCTGCTGGCCAAGCACATGGGCAAAAAACGCGTCATCGCCGAGACGGGAGCGGGGCAGCACGGGGTGGCCACCGCCGCCGTCTGCGCCCGTTTCGGCTTCGAGTGCGTCATCTACATGGGCACGGAGGACATGCGGCGGCAGGCCCTCAACGTGTTCCGCATGAAGCTGATGGGGGCGGAAGTGCGGGGGGTCGAAGCGGGGCAAAAGACGCTCAAGGAGGCCATCAACGAGGCCATGCGGGACTGGGTGACCAACGTGCGCACGACTCATTACCTTTTGGGTTCGGCCCTTGGGCCGCATCCTTTTCCCGTGATGGTGCGGGATTTCCAAAGCGTGGTGGGGCGCGAAACCAAACGTCAAATTATCGAGCGCGAAGGCCGACTGCCGGACGAGATGGCCGCTTGCGTCGGCGGCGGCAGCAACTCCATCGGTTTTTTCTTTGAGTTTCTGGAAGAGGAGGACGTGAGGCTGGTGGGGATCGAGGCGGGAGGCCGTGGCGCCACTCCGGGAGATCACGCGGCCCGTTTCAAGGGCGGCCGGCTCGGGGTTCTCCAAGGCTGCAAGACTTACATCCTTCAAAATGACGACGGGCAAATCGAGAACACCCACTCCGTCTCCGCCGGTTTGGACTACGCGGCGGTCGGTCCTGAACACGCTTTCTACCGTGACCGCGGGCGCATCCAATACGGTTGCGCCACTGACGAAGAAACGCTCGGGGCTTTTCAGCTGCTCTCCCGTCTGGAAGGCATCATGCCCGCCCTGGAGTCCACCCACGCCATTGCTTACGCCGCCATGCGCGCCCCGCAAATGGCGCCGGATCAAATCCTGTGCGTTAACCTGAGCGGGCGGGGCGACAAAGACGTGCAGGAAGCGGCCCGGTTGTTGGGCGGTGAATATGCCATAACGCCGCCTGTCTCCACGTGAAATTTGCCGCATTATAACACCATGGACAGCATGACCGGATATGGCCGGGGAGAGGCCGCCAGCGGAGATTTGGAAGTCGCGGTGGAAATCTGCACCGTCAACAAACGCGCGCTGGACATTAACTTTTCTCTGCCCCGGGAATGGCAGGGGCTCGAGCGCGGCTTGGCCGAAAAAGTCCGGGCCGCGGTCCGGCGCGGGCGCGCATCTGTCAGCGTCCAACTCCAGTCCCATTCCGAAGCCGAAGAATTGAATTGGGATGACGAGGCGGCCGGGCGGACGCTTAAAAAGCTTTCCGAGCTGGCAAAAAAACAAAACGTGCCATTTGAGGCCGACGCCCCGCTGCTCCTGCGGATCGTGTCCTGCTTGCGCAAAACGCCTGAAATGCCCGGTTTGGAAACCGCGCGCCCGCTGATTGAAAGCGCTTTGGATAAAGCCTTGGGTGAATTAAAACGGATGCGGGAAGAAGAAGGCGCGGCCCTGGCAAAAGACCTGTCGCAGAGGAACCGAAAGCTGCGGCAACTGGTGGAACGTATCCGCGCCGCCGCGGACCGGACCGTCTCCGATTACCGCGAAGCCCTCCTGCGGCGCCTCAGGCAGGCCGGGCTTGAATTGGATCTGGAAGACGAGCGCGTTCTCAAGGAAATCGCGCTTTTCGCCGACCGGTGCGACATTTCCGAGGAAGTCACGCGCCTGGAGAGCCATCTCGAACAGTTCGCCCATATCCTCGAAGAAAACAGCGCCGTCGGGCGCAAGCTGGAGTTTCTCTTGCAGGAAGTTTTGCGCGAAACCAACACCATCAGCTCGAAAGCCAACAACCTCGAAATTATCCGGCACGCCCTCGCGGCCAAAAACGAAATCGAGCGCCTCCGCGAGCAGCTTCAAAACGTCGAATAGAAGGTCTTGCATTATTTGTTTAAGCGTCAACAAACGATGGCTTTGGAGCGAGGCTTAACGGATTTTTCATTTGCCGGCGGGGCGCCGCAATATAAGACTGGATAAATCAATCCTTAAAGGCGGATCAAATTATTGGAATGACTTTTTTGCGGGAGTTCTGGGCCTTTTTAAAGACGCGGAAGCGGTATTGGCTGGTTCCCATCCTGCTGATACTGGGATTGCTGGCGGCGCTCATCCTGCTGACCGGCGGCCCGGCCCAAACGCCGTTCATCTACTCGCTGTTTTGAAAAAACGCTTTCACACGCGGATTTTTCGGGATTGCCGGCGGCAAGCTCTTTCTCTTAATAGAGAGGGAAATCCATGGCGCGGATACTCGGCATCTCGGCTTATTACCACGACTCCGCCGCCTGCCTGCTCGATGACGGCAAAATAGCCGCGGCGGCGCAGGAGGAGCGCTTTTCACGCAAAAAGCACGACCACCGTTTTCCCCGCCGGGCCATCGCCGCCTGCCTGAAAGAAGCGGGCTGGAAGATGGCGGATCTGGACTGCGCGGCCTTTTACGACAAGCCGTTCCTGAAATTCAACCGGTTGCTTGAGACTTACCTGGCTTTCTCTCCGCGGGGACTGCGCTCCTTCCTTATGGCTGTTCCTCTGTGGGTCGGGGAAAAACTGTGGATTCCTGATTTGATTGAAAAAGAACTGGGACGTGAAATTAAAGTCCTCTTTCCCGAGCACCACGAGTCCCACGCGGCCTCGGCCTTCTTTCCATCACCTTTCAACCGGGGCGCCATCCTGACGGTGGACGGCGTCGGCGAGTGGGCCACGTCCTCGATGGGCGTTGGGCATGACAACCATGTGGAAATCCTCTACGAGCTGCATTTTCCGCACTCGCTGGGCTTGCTCTATTCCGCCTTCACCTACTTCACCGGCTTCAAGATCAATTCCGGCGAATACAAGGTGATGGGCCTGGCGCCTTACGGGGAACCAAAATACAAGCAGGCAATTTACGATCACCTGATTGATTTGAAAGAGGACGGCTCGTTCGCCCTCAATATGGATTTTTTCAATTACTGCGCGGGGCTGACGATGACGAACCGCGAGTTTGAAAAACTCTTCGGCGGCCCGCCGCGCAAGCCCGAGACGCTGGTGACGCAACGGGAAATGGATCTGGCCCGCTCGGTGCAGGATGTCACCGAGGAAATCGTCTTCCGCATGGCCCGGCGGGTGAAGGATTTGACCGGGGAGAGAAACCTCTGCCTGGCGGGCGGGGTGGCCCTCAACTGCGTGGCCAACGGCAAGCTTCTTCGCTCCGGTCTGTTCGAGGACATCTGGATCCAGCCGGCGGCGGGCGACGCCGGGGGCGCGCTGGGCGCGGCGCTCGTGGCCCATCATCATTACCACAACCAGCCGCCGCCGGAGAAAAAGGGGCGCGGCTTGCAAAAAGGCAGCTTCCTCGGCCCTTCTTATTCTCACGGCGAAATTGTTGGGTTCCTGGAGAAAAACGGGCTGCCTTACACCGCCTTGCCGGAAGATGAATTACTCGACCGGGTGTGCGATTTAATGCTGGAAGAAAAAGTTGCCGGATGGTTCCAGGGGCGGATGGAATACGGCCCGCGGGCGCTGGGCGCGCGCTCGGTCATCGCCGACGCCCGGTCGCCGGAGATGCAGAAAAAGCTGAACCTGAAGATCAAGTTCCGCGAGGGCTTCCGGCCCTTCGCTCCGAGTGTCCTTGCCGAAAAGGCGGGGGAGTGGTTTGATCTGGACCGGGAAAGTCCCTATATGCTCATCGTTGCGCCCGTGCGCGAAGACAAACGCCGGACGATGACGTCAGAGGAAGAAAAACTGTGGGGTATTGACAAGCTGAACATTGTCCGCTCGCAAATCCCTGCCGTGACGCACGTGGATTATTCGGCCCGTGTGCAGACGGTCCACCGCGCGGACAACCCGCTCTATCACGCCCTGATCCGGCGCTTCGAGGAAAAAACCGGCTGCCCCGTCATCGTCAACACCTCCTTCAATGTCCGGGGCGAGCCGATCGTCGAGTCGCCTCTGGACGCTTACAAGTGCTTCATGCGCACGGAAATGGACGCGCTGGCCCTGGGCCGCTGCCTGCTTCTGAAAGAGGACCAGCCGGAATTCCACGACACCATTGACTGGCGGCAAGTCTATGCCCTGGATTGACGAAATTAAAGCCGAAGTCCGGGAGCTGGACTTGACGCGGAAGAACCTGCGCCGGTTCGGCCTGATGGTCGGCGGCGTCTTCCTCTTTCTGGCCCTCTTCTTTTTTTTCAAGGATTTTACCCGCCTGTGGGTCATCATACCGGGAGCGGCGGGCGCTTTATTAGTAGCGGGCGGGGCCATCGCCCCGGCGGCGTTGAAATGGTTTTACATCCCCTGGATGGCGCTGGCGCTGGCGCTGGGCTGGTTCGTCTCGCGGCTGCTCCTGACGCTGCTTTACTACCTCGTCCTGACACCCCTGGCTCTGCTTTCGCGTCTGCTGGGGAAAAAGTTCGTCAGCCTGGCGTTTCGGGTTGAAAAAGAGAGTTATTGGATTAGGAAAGAAAATCCGGAAACCGATTACGAAAAAATGTCTTGAGGCACCGCCATGGCCAAGCTGCGCATCATCGCCGAATACCTGCAGTTTCTCAAAGAGAACAAAAAGTGGTGGCTCTTCCCGATCGTTATCGCCATTCTGGCTTTGGGAGCGCTGATTGTCTTTGCCAAAGGCAGCGCCCTGGCGCCCTTCATCTACACCCTGTTCTGATCCCGATGGAGCGGAAGAAGACCATCTTTGAGCGGCATCCTTTTGTGACGCTTTCGGTTACGGTTGTTTTCGCGGTTATATTTTTCGACCTCCTGCTGGGGCTGGTGCTGATTCCGCAAGACTACAATTCCTTCCGCGAAGCGCATTTTTACTACCATCACGGTTTGAAGCCCAACCAGGAAGCGATTACCCGCTGGGGGCCGATTACTTACAAGGTCTGCACCAACTCGCTGGGTTTCCGGGACGCCGCCCCGAGGGAAGTCCCCCTCGAGACGAGCAAGCGCCGGATTCTCTTCATGGGCGACTCGCACACCGAGGCCGTGGGTGTTTCTTACGAGGAAAGCCTGGCGGGCCGTCTCAACGCCATGCTCGATTCCTCGAAAGTGGAAATCCTCAACGCCGCCGCCGTCAGCTACAGCCCCAAACTGTATTATCTGAAAACAAAGTATCTGATTGAGGAGGTTGGCCTGAAATTCGACGAGCTGTTCGTCTTCATTGACATCTCGGACGTTCAGAACGAGATCGCCTATGAGCATTACGAGCCGGGGGCAATCGAGGGCGGCGGGAGATGGGTTGCGCTCCTTGGCAAATGGCTGCGGCGCGTTTCTTACGCCTGTTATTCCTGCCATGAAATGAAGGAGAACTACCGGGTGCATCAATTCGACAAGCTCCGGGGAAAAGAACAGATCGAAAGACTGCATCCGGAAGAGAAGGCGGAGAGCGAGCGTCTCGAGGTGAACTGGCGGCTTTATGCGCTGTTCTTCAGCCATTTTGGCGAGGAAGAGATTCTCCGCAGCCCGGAATTTCACTCGATCGGCGAATGGTACGGCAACAACCCGAAGTTTGCGAAATGGCGGGAGAAAGGGCTGGAGTTGTGCGGAAAAAACATGGCCCGGCTGGCGGCGTTGTGCCGGCAGCATAAAATCCCCATGACAATCGCCGTCCACCCCTGGCCGGAGCTGGTGAAGAACCGGGAGCTGGACAGCTTGCAGGCGCGCTTCTGGCGGGACTTCGCGCGGGAGCATGGCGCGGGCTTCGTTAATTTGTTCCCCCTTTTTATCAGCGAAGAAGATCCGGAGATGGTGATGAGAAAGTATTATATCCCTGGAGACGTTCATTTCAACGCCGCCGGGTACCGGCGCGTGGCGGAATTCTTCATCCGGCACATTGAGTAAAATGCGCGTGATCGGGACGGCGGACAGGGGAGCCGCATGGAAAACCGGCGCTATTGCCGCCCTTCTGCTTCTGGTCTATTGGCCCGCGCTCTCCAATGGGTTCATTAATTTTCAGGACGAGCGGCGCATAACGGACAACGCGCTTGTTGAGGAAATCTCCCGGGACAATCTGAAAAACATTTTCACCACTTCGTTCGAAGGTGTTTACCAGCCCCTGCCATTGCTGTTGTGGGGGGTTGAACGGCGGCTGTTTGGAGAGCGGCCCGCGGGGTATCATGCCACCAGCCTGGTATTGCATCTGCTTTTTGCGCATTTGGTCATCGCGGCGGCGCGGAGGGCGGGCTGGAGCGGCGGCGCGGCGGTGCTGGCGGGTTTGTGGTTCGGTGTTCATCCGTTGAACGTGGAGTCCGTTGCGTGGGCGGGGCGTCAAGGGGTTCTGCTGGGCAACTTGTTTTTCCTGGCCGCCTTGACAGTTTATCTGAGGAGAAACGCGGGGGAGCGAGCGGGAGGGATATGGCCGGTGTTCTGTTTCTTTCTTCTTTCCCTGCTGGCAAGTCCGCGGGCGCTGATCTTGCCGTTTGTTTTAATTGCCGCCGATTTTTTTCTGAAGGGCAAGACCTTGCGTGAAATCCATTGGAAGGAAAAAGCGCCTTTCTTTTTGGCAGGAGTTTTTTTCGCTTTTATCGCGCTGGATTGCGCTATTCCTTCGCGCGCCGGAAGTCTTTCAATCATCGAAAGGGCGGCGCTGGGGGGCTGGGCGTGGCTGCGGGGGATTGTGAAG
Source organism: uncultured Puniceicoccaceae bacterium (assembly GCA_964650745.1). GTDB lineage: Bacteria > Verrucomicrobiota > Verrucomicrobiia > Opitutales > CAZYUX01 > CAZYUX01. The sequence continues at coordinate 8,068 of CAZYUX010000006.1, read as the reverse complement.
TGGTTTCTGCCATTCAGTCTTTCCGCGTTTTATCCCCGGCCGGAGGCGCTCTCGCTTGTTCACTGGATGGCGTGGCCTGTCCTGATCATTGCGGCGGCAGGATTATGGCGCGCGCGGAAAAAAGCGTCTTCAAAAACAATTTTCGCGTGCTGGTTTTGCGGCTTGAATTTATTGCCCGCGCTCTGGCCGGCATTCCGTTCGGATCAGTTCATGGCCGGCTATTTTTTTTATCTGCCCGGCGCGGGTTTCGCCTGGACGTCGGTTTCGCTTGCGGGGTGGATAAAGACCAAAGCCGGAGGATGGGTTTTGCCGCTAAAGGTTTTGTTTTCCGGTTACCTGGTTTTTCTCGGCGTCCTTTCGGGGCGCCGCACTGAAGCGTGGCGGGACAGCGTCGCTTTCTGGGACGAGGTTTTCGCATTGCATCCGGAAGCGATGCTTTCCCGTGACATGGAGGGCCGGGCTTTGCTTGATCTGGGATATTTTTATGTGCCCGGAGACATGTATGACAAAGCCATCGCCGCGCGCCCGAAAGAGGCCCTGCTTTATCATTACCGCGGCATTGCCAGGATGCATGAGGGCGGCTGGGAAAAAGCGCAGGAAGATTTTTCCCGCGCGGTCGCCCTCGATCCAGGATTGAGCGAAGCCTATGCCAAACGAAGCGAAACGCGAAAGAAATTGGGCGATTGGGAAGGCGCGCGGGAGGACCTTGCCCGGAGCGGTCTGGGCGCTGCGGACAGTGCCGGTTTCTTTTACGAGAAAGCGGAAAACCACCGGAATGCCCGGAATTACAAGGAAGCCATAGCCGCCTACGGCAAGGCCATCGCCCTCGATCCCGGCCATGCCGGGGCTTACGGGGGGCGCGCCCTGGCCAAAATCCAAACCGGCGGCCTCCGGGAGGCGCTCAAGGACATCAATCAAGCGCTTCGGCTTCAGCCGGATAACTTTTCCTTGCTCGTCAACCGGGCGCTGCTGAAGAAAAAAACGGGGGATACTCAAGGGGCCTTGCGGGATTACGATGCCGCCCTGCGGCTCAAACCCGGCCATGGCGAAGTTCTCCACATGCGGGGATTGGCCAAACTGGAGGCGGGGGATGTTTCCGGCGCATTGGAGGATTTTAACCGGGCTGTCGCGGCCAGTCCGCCGGCTGCCAAATATTATTATGACAGGGCGGTGGCTAAAAGCCGCCTGGGGCGCCACCGCGCCGCGCTGGCGGATTTCAGCGAGGCCATCCGTTTAGCGCCGGAAAACGCGGCCTATTATGTGGCCCGAGGTCTCGAGAATGAAATGCTTCAAAACCTGCCGGAGGCGCGGGCGGATTTTTCAAAGGCCATCGAGATCGATCCGGAAAACGCGCGGGCCTACGACCGCCGCGGCATCATCCAAGGCAAGCTCAACGACCTTGAAGGCGCGGCGGCCGATTTCGGCAAAGCGTTGCGGCTGGATCCGGCCCGCCATCAGGTTTATTACCACCGGGCGGTCCTCAAGGCGATGCGGCAGGATTATGAAGGCGCGGTTGAAGACCTTGACCAGGCGGTCCGGTTGAAGCCGGATTATGCCGGGGCCTATTACGAGAGAGGGAAAAACCATATACGCCTGGGAAAGCAGGATGCGGCCTGCGAGGATTTCCGGCGCGCGGCGCGGCTGGGCGTCACCAAGGCGGAAGCCTTTATGGAAAAGTATTGCCCTTGAAAAAACGCCGGCGCATTACCGGATGGTGTGAAGCAGGGCGGCGGCGATTCGCTTGCCCGCCTCGCGGTAGTGTTTGCGCGTCAGCAGGGTGTTTCCCGCAAGGGCGTAAGGAACCTCGACAGTCAGCGCGCAGATGCCCAAGTGGCCGCAAAAATAGGAGACGGCATTGGGCGAGTCCCATCGCGACGGATAGTCCGCCTCGCGCTTGAAGTTCTCCGCCGCGTAGTCTTTTCCCAAGTCATTTTCAATGACATTGGCCCATTTGACCGTTTTTTCGCGCATTTCCGGATGCTTTTCGGGATGGGGCAAGTAAACGTAGAGGCCGTCGGTTTCACAAGCGCCGGGGGCATGGAAGTCAATGGCCAGAACGGGCTGGCAGCGCTCTTTCCAGCGTCCGATGTCACTTTGCAGGACCAGCGTTTCGTGGCGCATGGGCGGGTTTCCCCAAGCCCGGTTGATGTCCAGGGGGTATTGGTCTTTGCCATAGTCGCCCCGCATGATGCCGTCCGTGTCCGCTAATGGAACGGACCAGATGACAAAGGGCGGGCGGGCGCGGGCGAACTCGTGCAGGACGCCTTCGAGAGCCCATGATCCCGGCGTTTCGCCGGCGTGCTGCCTGGCCAGAAAATAAAGGCCGGGGCGGTCCCCGCCCGGCGCGCCGTAATCATTACTGAGGCGTTCGAGGCGCCGGCCTTGCCGGGTCAGGCCAATGGCGTCCGCCCGCCAATACGCTTTGGCGCGCTTGATGAATTGCTTCAGCTCCAGCGGTCCGTAAGGGAAGCAAAAAGCCACTTCCGTCCGGGGCGCGGGATAGTCCATTTCCCAAACCGCCTCGTGTTGGCCGTCAGGCGCGAGCTGGAGTTTGCCAGGGCGCAAATGTTCCCATTCCTTTCCTTCAGGTTTATAAACGGGGCGGCAGGCGGCGGGATCGCGCCCGCCGAGGATGTTTTGGAAATGGGACAAAATCAGGCGCGCGCTGGCGGGGTGGGGCTGATCCGGCCGGGTCTCCACCAGCCGGAAGCGGAACCATAGGGCTTCGGCGCCGCCGTGGGGATCGGGCGTGAAGCGCACTTCGGCGGTGTCCTCCACTGTCCGGACGTTGAGAACGCGGGCGTTGCCGAAAGGAATTTTGGCGCGGACTTGCAGGCTCATTGGGCTTGTCTTTGATATAGGTAAAGAAGGCGAATATAACTCTGATACCCGATCGGGGCAATGTTATCTTTTTCCGGCTGTTTATTCGTGAAACCGAGGCGGGCAACACACGGAAAAGCGAAAAATGTAAAAAAAGTTGACTTTCCCCGTCATAATATCTACTTTTTCTATAATTTTAATAGAGTAACAGGCGGGCTGAATAAAATTCCTTCGCACGCGGCACAACTGACCATGAAAAACGCAACCCATGCCGGACTTGATTTCATTGAACTGGTGGAAAACTACAATACCCCTCTTTACCGGTTTGCTTACAGCCTCGCCAAGAATAAGGAGGACGCCGCCGACTTGACCCAGCAGACTTTCTACATCTGGGCGGCGAAAGGGAACAGCCTGCGCGACGCAGCAAAAATCAAGCCGTGGCTGTTCACGACTCTTTACCGGGAGTTCCTGCGCCTGCGCCGCCGAAAAGTCCGGATCCGGAATGCCGAGCCTGAAAACATCGCGGCGGCGGCCCCGGTCACCCTTCCGGACATGGCAACCGTTCTGGACGCCACCGATGCCGCCGTCCGGCTGCGGGACGTGGATGAAATATACCGGGCGCCGCTGGCGCTCTTTTACCTCGAAGACTTTTCTTACAAGGAAATCGCGGCCGCGCTGGACCTGCCCCTGGGCACGGTCATGTCGCGCCTCTCAAGAGGCAAAAACCAATTAAAGGAAATTCTTCTGAAAGACAGAAATAAAACCGCAAAAGCGGGCTCCCAATAATAGACAGCCCCCGTCAATGGATTACGAGGAAGCCAAAAAACTGCTGCATATTTACAAAGCCAACCGGAATGCCCTCGAAGAGGAGGAGGGTTTGTTCCGGGAAGCGTTGCGCGTGAAGCAAGAAAATGTTGAATTGGCTGCGTGGTTTGACAAGGAACAAGCCTTCGACCGGGCTTTCGCGCAAAAGCTCCGTTCCCTTCCCGCTCCCGCGGACCTGAAAGCAAAGATCCTTTCACAAGCGCCTGGAGCGGCGCGGCGGGCAACCGCGCGCTGTTCGGATGCCGTTCCTCCGGTGGAGGCGCCGTCAAATACCATATGGTGGAGGCAGCCCTGGGCATGGACCGCCGCGGCGTGCTTCCTTTTCCTGCTGGCGGCAGGCGCTATTTTCAACTACTACGGGCGCCAGGAGACGGATTTGGCGAGATACATGGCGGCGGTGATTGATCACTCCTGCAAATGTCCCGGCGTCGAATATAAAAACGAAGATTTGACGGCCATTAAAACCTTCTTGGCCCGGCGCCGGGTTCCCGTTCCGGCCAGCATGCCCCGCAACCTCAAAATCCTTCCGGGCATCGGCTGCCTTTCATGGGAATATCAGGGCCGGACCGTCGGCGTCATCTGTTTCAAAGGCGATACAGTCTATCACCTCTACGTCGCCGACAGGTCGCAGTTTCCCCAATTCAAGGAAACCGGAGACCCGGTGCTCCGGCAAATAGGCGAACACGGCGGCGCCGCCTGGATGGACGATTCCCGCGTCTATGTCCTGACCGCCAAGACCGGCGCCGCGCAATTGCGCAACCAGCTTTTGTAAACCGGTTTCGCGCCCGCCCGCGGCGGATGTTTCAGGCATGATTCAGCGCGCGTTCAACAGGGCTTCGGCTTCCTCCCGGTTGTTCAGTACGAATGGAACGAAAAACGCCTGCTTCGGAAACTTTTTAAAGAAGCGCCGCATTTCATCCGGATTCTTGGGCGACCCCGCCAGGCAGATTTTCTTCCCGGCGTCAAGGATCCGCCGGTAGAGATCATCCCACCTGTCACTCAAAGCGCCGGGATTGCCCGCGCCGGACACCCACTGGATAGCGTGGAGCTTTTCAATCCCGCAGAGCATGTCCATGTGCGCGATCTGCCCCGGGCCGTCCATGTGATAGACCACCCGTCCGTTGAAATATTCGCATTCGCGCTCAATGCAGGGCAGAACCAGCTCCCGGAAAGCGTCCGGGGAAATCATCGCGCAGAAGTCGCAGACCGAAATATGCGTCGGCTTGCCCGACAGATACCGCATGGTTTTAACATAACAGCCGTGGTTGGCCGGCGAGATGATGGCCGACATCTCCTCATGATAACGGTAGAAAAGCTTCTCCAAGACCGCGAGAACGGACAGGATGTTTTCCGGGCAGTCCAGCGTGTCCAGCAGCAGGTTGTTTGTTCCCCGGATGGCGGCCAGGGCGTCAAGAATCCCGCCGATATCCGGCCCGGAGATGACGAACTTGTCACTCAGCCTTTCAGTTAACCGCCGGACCGCCGGCAACGCCACCTCCGCGTAAGGCGAACGGGTGTTTTCATCTATGGCCGAGAGCTTGTTCCAGCCCCATGGTTCCGGAACCTCGAACCAGATGGTATTGTCATGAAATTGAGTGAAGTTGGTGATGAAAGCCGCCAATACCCCGGGTCCCAGGCAGGGCAGCAGAAAGGGGAAGCCCTCGGCGGCGTGGTCCGTCACTCCGGCGTAGAACTCGAGGAAATCCAGCGCCTCATCAACGTAGCGCCAGTCGCCCGTCTTCCACGTCAGCTCGACGCCCTGGCCGAAAACGAACTCCTGCTGCCAGTTGCTCCAGCGTTTATACAGATGCGGCGACATCCAGTCCTTGACCACGGGCGAGAAGTCCGCCTCACCTTTGGGAAAAATCATGTGGAAGAGCGGCTCCTCGTTTTTCCCCTCCCACCAAAGGTCGTATTTTTCTTTGACCAGCTGAAGCTTGTCCAGATCCATGCGATGCCTTTTCCGTTACAGCAACTTGTCCGCGCCGCAATAAACTTCTTCGACGCGCAGCACCACCGCCGCCACGAAGGGATACTCCGGCGGCGCCCACTTTTTGGCGTCCTCCGCGATTTCCCCCTCTTTAAGATACTCGAGCCGGCCCTTGATCTGGTAGGCCTTGCCGTTTTTTTCCCCCAGCGACAGATCCGGTTTGGTGATGAAGAGGAAGACGCCCGGACTGCCGTCAAGGATGTTCCTCCGGGTTTTCTCAAAGACGTGGTCCACGATGACAATTTTGTCCTCGCTGTATTTCTTGATGCTGGTGACGTAGACGGAGTTGGCGGCGCCCTCCCGGCTCACCGTGGTAAGGACCGCAGGCCCGTCCATCTTGTCCCAGCCCCGGCTTGCGATTTCAGGCAGATTTCCCATGCTTGAATCGAAGGATTCAGAATTCAGAAGCCGGAAGCCAGAAAAAAATCCGGCGGCGGAATGTCTGCCATGCCGGTTCTTGCCGGAACCGTAATGGCTGCCTGAAAAAGACTCTGCGCGCGAAACAGCCATCCGGACGGAAATGAAAAAAGGCTTGAGTCCCGGCGGCGGTTCAGGGAAAAATAACTCCGGAAAGGAAAATATTGTCATGGCACAAATTGATTTTGGCGGAGTGAAAGAGGATGTGGTCACGCGGGACGAATTCCCCCTGGAAAAGGCCCGTGAGACTTTGAGAGACGAGGTCATAGCCATCATCGGCTACGGCGTTCAAGGCCCGGCGCAGGCCCTGAACATGAAGGACAACGGCTTCAGCGTCATCGTGGGCCAGGCCAGACAGTTTCAGAAGGACTGGGACCGGGCCGTGCATGACGGGTGGGAACCGGGCAAGACGCTGTTCGACATCGAAGAAGCGGCGAAAAAGGGAACCGTCATCCAAATGCTGGTGTCGGACGCGGCCCAGAAGGCTATCTGGCCTGACATTAAAAAATGCCTGAACGAAGGCGACGCGCTGTATTTCTCCCACGGCTTTTCGATTGTTTATAAAGACCAGACGGGTGTGGTTCCCCCGGAGAATGTTGACGTCATCATGGTTGCGCCGAAAGGTTCCGGCACGTCGGTGCGGCGCAATTTCCTTTCCGGCGCGGGAATCAACTCGAGTTTCGCCGTGGAGCGGGATTTCACGGGGCGGGCGCGGGAACGCTGCATCGCCCTGGGCATCGCCATCGGTTCAGGTTATCTTTTCCCGACGACGTTTCAGAAGGAGGTTTACAGCGACCTGACGGGCGAGCGCGGCGTGCTCATGGGCGCGCTGGCGGGGATTATGGAAGCCCAGTATCAAGTCCTGCGCGAAAAGGGCCACTCCCCGAGCGAGGCTTTCAACGAGACTGTCGAGGAATTGACCGAAAGCCTGATCAAGCTGGTCGGTGAAAAAGGGATGGACTGGATGTATGCCAACTGCTCGGCGACGGCCCAGCGCGGCGCCCTCGACTGGAAACCCAAGTTCAAGGCGGCTGTCCTGCCGGTTTTCAACGAGCTTTATGAGCGCGTGGCCGCGGGCAAGGAAACGGAACGCGTTCTCTCGGCCTGCGGCGCGCCCGGCTACCAGGAACAACTGGCCAAGGAACTGCGTGAAATCGGCGAATCCGAGATGTGGCAAGCCGGGAAAGGCACCCGTTCACTGCGCCCCGCCGAACCGGCCAAAACCATCTCCGCCAGCACCAGAGGCATCGCGGGACGGGAAAGCAATTAAATCCGGATTACGGAGGTTTCCGCGCTCTTTCGCGGCCCGCATTTTTCAGACCTCATCCGATCACCGGGAAAACCGGATCATGGCCGAAACGATCATCCTGGCCACGCGGGGCAGCGCTTTGGCGCTGAAGCAAGCGGAATTGGCCCGGAAACGGCTCGGCAAACATTTTTCAGCCGGATGCGAATTTTTAAAAATCACCACAACGGGCGACCGGCGCGCCAGCTGGTCTCTTGCCGAAAAAGGCGGCAAGGGATTGTTCACTAAAGAACTGGAGGAGGCGCTGCTCGAGGATTTGGCGCACCTGGCCGTGCACAGCGCCAAGGATTTGCCCGCCGTGATGCATCCGGACTTGGTTCTGGCGGGATGCCTGCCGCGGGCGGACGCGCACGATGTCCTCGCCATCCGCGAGGATTGCGCCCGGCCGCGTTTCATTGCCACCGGAAGCCCCCGGCGCCGCGCCCAATTGCGCCGGCTCTTTCCCGGAGTGGTTTGGAGCGAAATGCGGGGCAACATTGAAACGCGCCTGAAAAAAACCGCCGGCGGCAAGGCCGACGCCACCATCCTGGCGGCGGCGGGGTTGACCCGGCTGGGGCTGCGCGCCTGGCCAGGCCTGATCTTCAAGCCGTTGCCGCTGGCGCAAGCGGTTCCGGCGGCGGGCCAGGGCGCCATCGCCCTCCAATGCCGGCGCGGGGACGCTTCCCGCTACGCGCCTCTGCTCGACTGGCGGACGTCCCGGGTCGTCAGCA
>CAZYUX010000005.1:0-27454 GCA_964650745.1 uncultured Puniceicoccaceae bacterium | reverse complement strand
ACGGGTTTGCCGCGCAGGACCGCCCGCGCCAGCGCCGCCGCCGTGGCCACGTTCATCACCAGCGCTCCGGTGTCCCGGGGAAGCCCCCCCGTGGGAACGGCTTTGCCGGTGACGGCGTGGATGAGCTGCTTCTCCCCGCCTTGCGGATACTTGGTTTTCATCACCCTCACCCGCAAGGGCGTGCCTTTGGCGGCTTGGCGCATGGCTTCGATGGCGGCGGGTTTATTGTCTTCAATGCAAACCGTCACCTCTTCCGCCCCGACGGCATGCCTGGCCAGCAGGGCGCCGGTGACAATTGGCGCCGGCGCTTCCAGCATCAGGCGGCAGTCCGCATTCAGATAAGGCTCGCACTCGCAGCCGTTGACGAGAAAGGTCTTGACGGGCTTTTCCTCGTTGCGCTGGAGCTTGACGTGGGTGGGGAAAGCGGCGCCGCCGTGGCCGACAATGCCTGCCTGCAGGGCGGCTCCGGAAATGCGGTCCGGACCGAATTCTTTTTCCAAGCCCTCTTTGGGCCATTCTCCCCCGTAAATATTTTCAAAAAGCGCCCGCCCGGTTAATGGCTGTTCTGCATCCGCTTTAACGGGAACCGCCGTGACGTGCCGGCCATTGGGCAAAGTGACCGCCGTTTCCCGGCCCGTCTTGCCGCTGACGCTGGCGTGAACACGGGCTGAAATGAACCCCTCGACCTCGCCGATCACGTCCCCCATCTCCACTTGCGCGCGGGGCTTGACCGCCAGTTTGCAAGCCGCCCCCAGATGCTGCCGCAGGGGCAGGCGGATTTCCTTGGGCGCGGGCAGAACTTCGATGGAGGCCTTTTCCGAATATTCTTTATGTTCCGGCGGGTGGATGCCGCGCGGAAAAGTGTCCTTGCCGTTGTTCCCGCTCATAAGGCCGTCAAGCGGACACCCGGGAAGACCGCCGCCGGGCAGTCAGGACGCAGGCGGCCAGGCCGGCGCTTAAACCAAGAAGCGCGCCGGAGAACTGGCCAGATCCATTCGTTCCTCCAAGAAAGGCTCCCGCCAGCGCGGCACAGACTGGCCCGATAAAAAACCCCAAAGACGCCCAAGCCAGAGGCCAGCCCGCCAGCCCTCCGGATGGCGCCTTGGCATGTGTTCCGCGGGCGGCGCAGCTTCCGCATTCCCCGCGCCGGTTTCCCGGACATTGCTCCGGCTGAAAATGACCGTGTTCCCTCATGTCTAATCCTTCAATAAACCCCTTGCGACATGTGGCGCAAGGAGTTTTTCTAAATCAAACCGCGCCCCGCCATTAATGGCTCTAATACCGGCGCGGAAGCGTTTTCTCCTTGCCATGCTCTTTTTTCCGGCGGCATACAAATTGCGCGAACTTTATGGAGATGGCCCGTCCTTTGCCGCGAAAAATGCGGCGGAATGAAAACACCGCTCGGCGGTCAGCGCCAGGGCCGGCGGCGGTGTTGCTGCTGCTGGCGGCGGCGTCTTTGGGCGCGGCGGCTCCTCCGCCGGCGGAGGAATGGACCGCCGAGGTTTCGCGAATCCCCGCAGCCGAGGCCCCGGTGATTGACGGGCGGCTGGTGGAAGCTGTTTGGGCGGAAGCTCCGGCTGTCACGGACTTCACACAGGTCGAGCTGGCCGAAGGCGCTCCGCCCACGGAGCGGACCGAAGCGCGCCTGCTTCTCGATCCGGACAACCTCTACCTCGGTTTCACCTGCCGCGATTCCGAACCGGAAGGCATTATCGCCAGGAAAATGCAGCGTGACGCCGGCCTGGGAAACGAAGACTATGTCATCGTCCTTCTGGACACTTTTCATAACTACCGGGACGGTTATTACTTCCAAATCAACCCCAAAAGCGCCAAGCACGATGGCGCCGTAAAAAAAGGCGAAGCCACCGATTCCAATTGGGACGGCATTTGGCAAGGCGCAGCCGTCATTACCGGTGAAGGATGGACGGCGGATGGCCCTGCCCGCCAAAACCCTTTCCTTCGGTCCGCAAGGCCGCGTCTGGGGCTTGAACATCCAGCGGCGCATCAGCCGGAAAAACGAGATTATCCGCTGGAGCCATCCGTCCCGCAACCATGGGTTCTTTGCCTTGCGCAAAGCGGGCTGCCTGAAGGGAATATCCGGATTGGAACAGGGTTTGGGCCTCGACTTCATTCCTTATCTTGCCTGCAAAGCCGGGCGCGATGATTCGGCGAATGACAACTGGCTGGAAAGCAAGACCGGCTTCGACCTGTTCTATAAAATCACCCCGGCCATCACCTCCGCCCTGACCGTGAACACCGATTTCGCCGAGACGGAGGTGGACGACCGGCAAATCAACCTGACGCGCTTTCCGCTGTTTTTTCCCGAAAAACGCGACTTCTTTTTGCAGGACGCCGGGATTTTCAGTTTCGGCGGCATCAACCAGTCTCCCCTGCCTTATTTCTCGCGCCGTATCGGCCTGGATCCGGAAGGAAACCCGGTGGACATCCTGGCGGGCGGGAAAATCACCGGGCGGACGGAGCGGGTTCATTTCGCGCTTCTGGATGTTCAGACCGGAGGCTCCGGGGAATTGGACTCGAAAAACCTGGCGGCGGGCCGGGTGTCGCTGAACGTATTGGAGGAATCTTCCGTTGGCCTGATCGCCACGCGCGGCAATCCCTCCGGCGAAGATTCGAACCGGCTGGGCGGGGCGGATTTTCATTTCCGCAAAAGCGGATTCACCAAAAGAAACTTTCAAGCAGCCGGTTACGGTTACCTGATGCGGACTGAAACGGAAGGACTGTCCGGCGGAGAGAACGCCTGGGGCACCGAATGGAATATATGGAACGACCGCTGGGAACTGTGGGGGGAAATCGAGCGGATCGAACAAAACTTTCACCCCGCCATGGGATTCGTCAAAATACCCGGCGCGCGCAATTACAACACCTTCGGCAGCTTCCGCCACCGGCCTGAAAACAGCCGCGTCGAGTATTGCCTGTTCAAAGCCAGCGCCGGCATCGTGGCCGGCCTCGGCAACGAAACGCTCTCGTCAGAGGCCAAATTCCCGAATATCCAGGTCAGCTTCACTTCCGGGGATTCTTGCGGCGCCGGGTTGTTGCACCGGCGTGAGAATCTCTTCGAGCCGTTTGAAATTTCGGAGGGCGCCGTCATACCGGCCGGCGGTTACCGTTTTGATCGGGTTTTTTTGAGCGTGACAACCGCCGGCCGGCGGCCCTTGAGCGGCGGCGCCTATCTCGAGTTCGGGGAGTTTTACGGGGGCAGCCGGTCGCATTATCATGGCAATCTGTCCTGGCAGCCATCAGCTCATTTTTCCTGTGCCGCGGGCTGCGCGCGCAATGACGTCCGTTTGCCCTCCGGAGACTTCACCGCGTCTCTGACTTACGTTTCTGTGGATTTGACATTTTCTCCCGCGCTGAGTTGGAACACTAAAGTGCAGCACGACAATCTCTCCCGTTCCGCCTCGATCAACAGCCGGATAAAGTGGATCATCCGCCCCGGCCGTGATTTGTATGTGGTCTATAACCAGCTCTGTGACACCGGCGGGGCCTGGCGATCCACCGGCGCCGAAGCCGGACTGAAGCTTTCCTGGACCTTTCGCTTCTGACCGGCGGAGCAGGCGCTTTGCCAGGCGGGCTGGAAAAACTCGAAACTTGATTTACTTTGGAACTCACCCAAAAAACCGGTGTTTTTGAAAAATGATGAATGGCAACCCGCGAACAGCCCGGGAGATATTAAAAAAAGTGCGGCAGGTGGAAATCCGCAGCAGCCGCCACGTCACCGAAGCCCTCTCCGGGGCTTACCACAGCGTTTTCAAAGGCAAAGGCATGGAATTCGAAGAGGTCCGCGAATACGTGCCGGGAGACGACGTGCGGAGCATTGACTGGAACGTCACCGCCAAAATGGACCGGCCGTTCGTCAAGGTTTTCACGGAAGAACGCGAGCTGACGATCATGCTGGTGGCGGACTTGAGCGCCTCGGGCGATTTCGGCTCCGGAGAACAAAGCAAGCGCGAGCGGGCCGCCGAACTGGCCAGTGTCCTGGCCTTTTCAGCCACCCGCAACCAGGACAAGGTCGGCCTGCTGCTGTTCACGGATGCCGTGGAGCAATTCATTTACCCGCAAAAGGGCCGGCAAAACGTGCTGCGGGTGATCCGCGAAATCCTTTTTTATCAGCCGCGCGGAAAGGGAACGGATTTGCCGGTGGCGCTCAACTGCTTGAACCGCCTGCTGCGCCGCCGGGCGGTGGTCTTTCTCATTTCGGATTTCCTGACACCGGAGACGTTCGCCTGGGCGGAGAACGGCGGCCGGCGGGAGGATTCCCTGCGCCAAGCCTTGCTCCTGACCAGCCGCCGCCACGACTTGGTCTGCGTGGACTTGTCCGACCCCCGCGAGCTGGAGTTGCCCGACGTGGGCTGGATCACCCTGGAGGACGCCGAGACCGGCGAACTGCTGGAGGTGGACACGGCGAATCCCCGCCTGCGCCGCTATTACGCTGGCGCCAACCGCAAGCGCCGGGACGCCCTCATGCGCGCCTTCCGGCAAAGCGGCATAGACCATTTCTCCGTTTCCACGGACCAGCCCTACATTCACTCCCTGCGCCAGTTCCTCCTCAAGCGCGGCCGCAGAAGGTAACATTTATGAAGGGAAAGATAAAAGAGGTTTTCCTTTGTTTTTTTCCGGCCCTCGCTCCCTTGACGGGGAAAGCACAGCCGGCGGAAACGGCGGAAAGTGTCATGCGGGACATCCGGGGGCCGGTGGAGGTGTCGAATCCCTGGCTGATGTGGATGATAGCCCTTGGACTGTTGATCTTGCTGGCGGGAATTTTGCTCCTGATGCACCGGTTGAGTAAACAGAGAAAAACCGCGGCGCAAAGCCCGCCGCCGGTCCCGCCATACGAGCAGGCGTTAAAGGAGCTTGAGGCCGCGCGCGGGATGATTCAACCCGGCAACGGAAAGCCCTTCGCGGTGGCCGCCTCCGGCGTCCTGCGCCGTTACATCGAAAGGCAGTTTAAAATGCCGGCGCCCGAGCGCACCACGGAGGAGTTTCTCCCTCTGGCAATGAAGCACGAGCACATCACGGGGCCGCTGGCCGCGCTTCTGGCGTCTTTTCTCCAGCAGTGCGACATGGTCAAGTTCGCCCGGCAGCCCCTGGATGTTTCCAGCATGGAAAAACTTTACGCCGGAGCGGAGAATTTCATTAAAGAATCACATGCTAAAATGGCGCCGGCCGTTCCCGAAGCGGCGACGGCCGAACCCGCTGTTGTCTCTTCCTGATATGGTTTTCCGGTTCGCCAGTCCGGAATGGTTGTGGTTGTTGCTGCTGCTGCCGGTTTACGCCGCATGGCGGGGAAAACGGGGCGAAAAGGCCTCATTGCGCTTCCCGGCGGCGGACTTGGCGCGCCGGGCGGGCGCGGCGGCGCGTGGCAGGCCGGGAAAGTCCGCCGGTTTGTTGCGTCTGCTGGTTTTGACGCTTCTGATCACAGGCCTGGCCCGGCCGCAGAGCGGCAGCCGGTCCTCGGAAACCGAGGCCAGCGGTATTGACATCGTCCTGGCGATTGACCTCTCCGGCTCGATGTGGGCCCACGATTTCGAGCTGCGGGGAAAACACACCGACCGCTTGAGCGTGGTGAAACGGGTCGTCAAGGATTTCATCGGCAAACGTCCGAACGACCGCATTGGCATCGTCGCGTTTGCCACGGAACCTTTCCTGGTCAGTCCTCTGACGCTGAACCACGACTGGCTCCTGGGCAATCTCGAACGCCTGAAAATCGGCCTGATTGATCCCACCCGCACAGCCATCGGGTCGGCTCTGGCGGTCTCGGCGAACCGGTTGCGCGGGCGGCGGGCCAGGAGCCGCATCATCATCCTCCTGACCGACGGCGCCAGCAACAGCGGCACGATAACCCCGGCCGCCGCGGCCGAAGCCGCCGCGGCCTGCGGCATCAAGATTTATGCCATCGGCGCGGGCCGCGAGGGCATCGTCCCCATTCCGCGGACGGACCGCCACGGCAATCCCCTGCGGGACCGCCGGGGCAATCTGATTTTTGGCCGGGGCCAGTCCGACATTGACCTTGAAACCCTGGAAAAAATAGCGGACCTGACCAGCGCCAAATTTTACCGGGCCACCAACACCCGCGAGCTGAACAGCATTTACAAGGAAATTGACAAACTGGAAAAAACGGACATCAAAATGCGCTTCCGCACGGCCTACGACGAGAAGTTCGCTTGGCCCGCGGCCGCCGGGCTGATACTCCTCGGCTTGGAACAGATCTTGAGCCAAACCCGCCTGCGCCGCCTGCCATGAGTTTTGCCGCCCAAGCCTGGCTGTATCTCCTGGTCATCCTCCCCCTCGGAGCGGTGTTTTACTATTGCATGGAAAAACGAATGTGGCGCCAGCTGGGCCGGTTCGCCGGGCCGGGGCGGCTCGGCTCCCTGGCGTCCTCCTATAGCCCAACCCGCCGGAGTGTGAAGTGCGCGCTGACACTGGCGGCCGCGTCACTCATCATCCTGGCTTTGGCCCGGCCCCGTTGGGGGCGGCACTTCGAGGAGGTCAAGGCCAAAGGCATTGACGTGCTTTTCGCTTTGGACGCATCCCGGAGCATGCTCGCCCAGGACGTCAAGCCCAACCGTCTGGAGCGGGCCAAGCTGGCGATGCTCGATTTGGTCAGCCGGCTGCGGGGCGACCGGACAGGTTTGATCGCCTTCTCCGGCGGCGCGTTCCTTCAATGCCCCTTGACACTCGATTACGACGCCTTCCGCCAAACCCTCGAGACGATTGACACGGAGATCATTCCCCAGCCCGGGACTGACATCGCCGCCGCCATCGCCGAAGCCCAGGCCGCATTCAGACAAGGCAACAATTACAAGATCCTTATCCTCATAACCGACGGCGAGGATTTGGAGGCCGAAGCCGTTTCCCAAGCCGCCAAAGCGGCTGAAGATGGAGTAAAGATTTACACCGTGGGAGTGGGCAGCGCCGAAGGGGATCTGATCCCTTTGCAAACGGAGGACGGCGGGACTGAATTTGTCCGCGACGCTTCCGGCAATCCCGTGAAAACGCGCCTGGATGAAACAACCTTGACGGCGGTGGCCTCCGCGACCGGGGCGTTTTACGTTCCCCTCGGCAGCACGGGCCAGGGCTTGGAGGAAGTGTATAAACTGGGGCTGCAAAAAATCCCCGGGGCCGAACGGAAAGCCCGCCTGCATGAAATTCCCATCGAGCGCTTTCAATGGCCGTTGGGTCTGGGCTTGTTCCTGCTTGTCACCGAAGGCTTGATTGGAACCCGGCGGCGGCGGAGCGGGGCGGTTTCCATGGCGGTTTTTTTGCTGGCCGCGGGATCACTGGCAACACCCCATCCTTCAACAGCTTCCCCGTCCGCCGCTCTGCAAGCCTACGAGGAGGGCCGCTACGAAGAAGCGGCGGAGCTCTACCAAAAAGCCATTGAAGAAAAGCCGGATGATCCCCGCCTGCATTTCAATCTTGGCGCCAGCCTGTATCAGCAAAGCGATTACGAGGCGGCTTCCAATTCCTTCGCCAAGGCGCTGTCCGCCGGGGAATCCGCGCTGCAAGCGGACGCGTTTTACAATTTGGGCAACACACGGTTTCAGGAAGGGGAAGCCGCGAGGCGGATGAGCCCCCGGGAAGCCGTCCAACTGTGGGAAGACGGCTTGAAACAATACCAGAACGCCTTGCACATCAATCCGGATCACGAGGACGCGCGCCTGAACCAGGACCTCCTGCAAAAGCGGCTCGAAGAACTCAAAAAACAACTCGAACAGCAGCAGCGGCAAAACGGTGACAAACCGGAAGACAAGGAGCAAAAACAAGAACGGGAACCGGAACAGGAAGGTCAAAAAGAGAATCGAGAGCAGCAGCAAGACCAGCAACAGGAACAGCGGGACGGAAAAAAAGGGGAAACCAAGCAGGAGAAAGAGCAAAAAAAACAACAAGGCGAAAAGGAGAGTCAAAAACAACAAGGCGGCGAGGGAAAAGAGCAAGAAGGACGGCAGGCTCAACCGCGAGGAGGAAAAGAGAAACAAGAGCAAGAACCGCGGCGGACGCCCGGCCGGATGTCGCGCGAGGAGGCCCGGCAGATGCTTGATGCCTTGCGGGCGGAGGAAAAGAAACTTCCCATGCGGCAGCCGCGCCGTTTAGAAGACACGGAGGGCGCCCCTTCCAAAGGGCGCGACTGGTAATGAAACGTGTCAGACAGGCGCTGTTCATCGTGATTTTCGCCGCCGGCGTCAGCGGGCTGCGGGCGGAACGGCTGCGCATCACCAGCCAGTTCAATCCTCATGTCATCCGCCTGGGACAACGGTCCGTTTATCAGGTGACGGTTTACGGAGCAAAAGAAAACCTGGAAATCAATCTGCCGCCTGTCGAGGGTTTGAGAATCTCCCCCAATCCGTCGGTTTCACAGAGCACACAAATCATCAATTTCCAAGTCAGTTCCAGCGTCACTTATTCCTTTTCCGTTCAGCCCGCGCGCAAGGGCGAGTTCACCATCCCGGCCTGGACCGCTGAAATGGAAGGCAAACGTTACCGCGTCCCGGCAGCCACGCTGCGGGTGGCCGAAGCCGGAGAGGAATTCAAAGACGCCTTTTTCCTGGAACTGGAGTTGCCCAAGGACTTTTTTCTCGCCGGAGAAACCGTGCCCTGCGCGCTCAAGCTGTATCTGCGCCCGGATTTGCAAGCCCGCTGGCTGGAGGATTCGCGCTTCCCGCAAAAAACGGGTGACGGTTTTATTCAAAGCGAAATCACGGAAGATCCCGCCATCCGGCAAGAGCGCCTGAAGGGGCGGATTTACAAGGCGGCTGTGTGGCCGGTGGCTTTGACGGCGGTGAAGGCCGGGGAGCAGATCATCAGCTACCAGATGGACTTGGCCGTCCCCGCGGAGCAAGAAAACCGCCGCCGCCGGGACTGGTTCGATTCGTTTTTCGACGACCCTTTTTTCAGCCGCGGGCGGTTCGAGCGCGTCAGTGTTTTCAGCGGCAACATCAACATACCTGTCAGGGAGTTGCCGCGGGAGGGCCGCCCCGGCTCCTTCCAGGGCGCCATAGGGGTCTTTCAGCTCGACGCCAAGGCTTCCGCCAGGGAAACACGGGCCGGGGAACCGATTACCTTTACCATGGAAGTCTTTGGCGAGGGCAACTTCGGCCGCATCTCTCCACCCGAAATAGCCGCGAATGACAACTGGAAAGTTTACCCTCCGAAAACACATTTTGAAGCGGACGATAAACTGGGATACAAGGGAACCAAAACCTTCGAGTATATCCTCATCCCCCAATCGGAGGAAATCACGGAAATCCCGCCGGTGGAGTTCAGTTATTTCGAGCCGGAAAAAGGGGAATATGTGAAGCTGCGCAGCGCGCCCTTGCCCTTGAAGGTAAAACCGGCCCCGGCGGGAAGCGCGGCGGCGCGGCCCCGGTCTTTCCAGCCCATTGCCATTGGCGAAGAAAAGGCCCGGTCCGCGCAACCCGATTTGCTTCCCATCCAGCTTGTCCCCGGCGCGCGGGTGGCGCGGATGCGGCCTGTGTTCGTCCGCCCCTTTTTTTTCCTGGCGCAAATCATTCCCGCCGTGCTGCTGTGCGGCGCGCTCTTCTGGCGGCACCGGCAACTGCGGTTGCGGAACGACCCTCTTTACGCCCGGAACATCCGCGCGGGCAGGGCCGTTCGCCGCTGGCTCCAGGCCGCCCGCCGGGCCGCCGCCGCGGGGGATGCCCCCGCCTTTTTCGACGCCGCCCGCCGGGCTCTCCAGGAAAGCGCCGGCCGGCGGCTGAAAATCAGCCAGAAGGCCGAAACCCTGACTTGGCCGGAAGTGGGCCAATTCCTCCGCGGGCGCGCCATGCGCGAGGAAACCGTCCGAACGGCGCGCGGGATTTTCGACACCTGCGACGCTCTCAAATTCGCCCCCGGAGCAGCGGCGCAGACCGATTTGAAAACCTGGGAAAAGCGGCTGATTTCCCTTCTGGAACAATTGGAATCCATGCGATGAAACTCTTTTGCGCCATTTTAATGGCCTTTACGGCCGCGGAGGCCGCCCGGGCGGCGGCGATGGACCGTTTCAGGCTGGCCAATGAAGCTTACGGCCGGAAGGAATACGAAGAAGCCGTCAGCCTTTACCGCCGGTGTTTGGACGAAGCCCGGTCGGCGGCGGCCCACTATAACCTGGGCAACGCTTATTATAAGCTGGGGGAAACAGGCCGCGCGGTGTTGCACTATGAAAAAGCGCTGGTCTTGGATCCCGGCCACGACGAGGCCCGGGCCAATCTCAACCTCGTCCTCCGGGACGCCGGGCTTCCGGAGCGGAAGCCGCCGCTGGCGGAACGCTTCAGCGCCCGTTTGTCTCTGAATACTTGGAGCTGGTTGTGCGCGCTCGGATTCTGGTCCGCGCTGGCGCTGCTCTTGCTGCCCCGGCTTTACGGCGGGGGAAACGTGCTGACCCGCCTGGGGCTGGTGTTTTCCATCTTGCTGGTCTTGGCCGCTTTGCCGGCTTTCTTCAGTTACATGGAAAAAAGAAAGACAGGCGTGGTGTTAAAGGACGACACGCCTCTGCGGGTTGCGCCGGCGCCGGAAAGCCCCGCCGCCGCCCGCCTCCAAGCCGGGCGGCTCGCCCGCGCCGGAAAATCCCGGGGCGAATTCTATTTCCTTGCCGCCGCGGATGGCAAAACCGGATGGGTTCACTCTTCCGAGTTCGCGAAAATCAGGGAATGACACCCGCATGCGCGCCCGCCGCCACGGTTTTGCCGCGCTATTTGCAGCCAATCAGGTGCGTTGTCCCTTTTCCATTCAGCAACGGCTTAATAAATCCGCCGCTCGCGCAGTATAAGCGGAGATCCGGCGCGCTTATTCCGGCAGCTCCGCGGCCATGACTTCCTGGACGGCCTCGACGGTGCCTCCGCCGTCGAAGAAATAGCAGGGAAAGTGCTTTTTGAGCGCCCGCAACGGCTCGTGCGTGACTTCCTCGAAAACCTGGTAACGCCTCCGGGCGCCCTCCTGGTTCTGGTCGGTGGCGCGCAGTTCCCCTTTTTCCAGCCCCGCTTTAACTTTTTTAGCCCGGCCCAACTGGCGGCGCACGCTGATTTCCTCGTCCACATAAAGGACGATGAGACGGAATTGCGGCTGGGGCGCTTCGCCGGGCTTTTCCTCATGAAGGCGGGAAAGTTCCTTGTGCAGGCGTTTCAGGCACTCGGCCTGAACCATCGTCCGGGGAAAACCGTCCACGATGACACCGCCGCGGAATGGCGGTTCGAGAAGCTTGCGCAGGAACAGTCCCAGCACCTCGCGGTCGCCCACCATCAAGCCGGCATCCTTGAGCTTCCTGGCTTCCGGGGACTGGAGCAGGTCGCTGATGACAATCGGCCCGGCTTCCAGCCGCAGGTGGCGCATCAGGAATTCCGTATGCGTGCCCTTGCCCGCGCCCGGCGCGCCGTTGAGCCAGTAAATGGTCCCCGGAAAGATCAGCGCGTCCCGGCCTTTTTCCTTTTCCAAGGCGCGCCAAGCGTCATTAAAAATAGCGTGCGCTTCCGCTTCGGGAGCGGATGCGCCGGCGGTTTCGGTAGTGTCAGCCATTTGTTTAAACAAGTGAGTTCATACAGAAAGGAATGGTTTGGCGGCGGGCCGTCAACCAAAACCTGATTTCCGCGTTTTTTTATCGCCATGGCCGGAAATATCCTTTTTTTGGGCGCGAATTTCACGCAACTACCATCTCAATGGAAAAAACGACAAACATGAGCACACCAAAAACAAACAATCAGCGTCTCCTTAAATGGGTTGAAGAAATGACGGTTCTAATGAAACCGGACTCCGTCTATTGGTGTGACGGCTCGGAAGCGGAAGACCAGCGGCTCCGGCAGCAAATGGTGGATGAAGGCGCGGCCATCTGGCTCAACCAGGAAAAGCGCCCCAACAGCCTCTTGATCCGGTCAGACCCAAAAGATGTGGCGCGCGTCGAAAAACGCACGTTCGTCTGCCCGCGAAAAGAGGAAGACGCCGGCCCCACCAATAACTGGGAGGACCCGGAAAGAATGAAGCAGACGCTTCTGGGCCTTTACGAGGGCTGCATGAAGGGGCGCATCCTCTATGTCATCCCCTTCAGCATGGGCCCTATCGGCTCCCCCATCTCCCAAATCGGCATCGAGCTGACCGATTCAATCTACGTTGTCGTCAACATGCGTATCATGACCCGCATGGGGGGCGCCGTTCTCGATACCCTTGGCAAAGACGGCTTTTTCGTCAAATGCGTGCATTCGGTCGGCCAGCCTTTGCAACCGGGAGAGAAATCCGCCCCCTGGCCTTGCAACCCCGGCAACACCTATATCACCCACTTCCCCGAAGAGCGGCTCATCATGTCGCACGGCAGCGGCTATGGCGGCAACGCCCTGCTGGGGAAAAAGTGTTTTTCGCTGCGCATCGCCTCGGCTATGGCCAAGGACGAAGGGTGGATGGCCGAGCACATGCTCATCCTCGGCGTGCAGTCACCGGACGGGCGCAAGACCTACGTTTCCGCCGCCTTCCCCAGCGCCTGCGGCAAGACCAACCTGGCCATGCTCGTGCCGCCTAAAGCGCTCAGCCGCTGGAAAATCTTTACCGTCGGCGACGATATCGCATGGCTCAAACGCTCTCCGGACGGAACACTCCGGGCCATCAATCCCGAAGCCGGATTCTTCGGCGTGGCGCCCGGCACATCCTATGACACAAATCCCATGGCCATGGAATCCTGCCGCAAGGACTCGATCTTCACCAACTGCGCCTTGACGGATGACGGCGACGTGTGGTGGGAAGGCATGACGGAAGAGGAGCCGCCGCATCTGGTCAGCTGGCTGGGCGAAGAGTGGACGCCGGGCTGCGGCAAACCTGCCGCCCACCCCAACGCCCGCTTCACCGCCCCCGCCCGCAATTGCCCCACAATTGATCCGGAATGGGAAAACCCCGCCGGCGTGCCCGTCAGCGCCTTCATTTTCGGCGGACGGCGGATGCGCGACATCCCGCTGATCTTTGAAGCCTTCAACTGGCAGCATGGCGTCTTCGTGGCCGCCACCATGGGATCCGAGCAGACCGCCGCCGCCGAGGGCAAGGTCGGCGCGCTGCGGCGGGATCCGATGGCCATGCGCCCCTTTATCGGCTACCACGTGGGGGATTACTTCCATCATTACCTCAAAACGGGAAAGATCCTCGGCCCGGCCAAACCGCGGATCTTCCATGCCAACTGGTTCCGCAAAGATGACAAAGGCAATTTCATTTGGCCTGGATTCGGCGAGAACATGCGCGTCATCGAGTGGGTCGTCAACCGGTGCCGGGGGGAAGCCGGCGCTGTTGAAACACCTCTGGGCTGGACGCCCTCTTACGGGGACATCGAATGGCAGGGGCTCGACTTTCCAGAGGACGATTTCGCCGCCCTCATGGCCCTGGATCCGCCCAGCTTGAAAAAACAGATCGAGTTGAACCAGGAGTTCTTCGGCGAAGTCGGCGCCAAGCTGCCAGAAGATATTTTGATGGAGCAAAAATTGCTGCTCAACCGGCTCTGATCCGGACCGACTTTACGGGACGATACTCCAATGGTATCGTTCCCCCAAATCCCGGGCGCCCCGCTTGAGCGGGGCGTCTTTTTTCCCGGTTCGCCGCCGGCGTTCCCGCCGGCCGGACTTGAGTTGCCGTTCAGCGGACAGAACCGCTTTCGTCCAATCCTCGGGGACATCACGCGCCCGGCGGAACGCCTTGGCTCATGGCTTGCATCCGCTGCATCATCTTTTTGCCTTTGCCGCCTTTCATCATTTTCAACATCTTGCGCATCTGGCCGAATTGCTTGAGCAGCGCGTTGACCTCGCGCACCTGGACGCCGGCGCCCTGGGCCACCCGCCGCCGCCGGCTGCCGTTGATGATCTGCGGATTGCGGCGCTCTTTCGGCGTCATCGAAAGGATGATGGCCTCGGTGCGCTTGAGCTGCTTCTCCTCGCGCTCACCGGTCTCCACCCCGCTCATGCCCGGCAGCATCTCCATGACACTGCCCAGCGGACCAAGCTTTTTCACTTGCCGGAGCTGGCCGAGCATGTCCTCGAGGTTGAAGTCCGCCCGCCGCATTTTCTCGGCCATGCGCATGGCCTCGTCCTGGTCAATTTTCTCCTGGGCCTTTTCCACCAGCGACACAACGTCCCCCATGCCGAGGATGCGCGATGCCATCCGGTCGGGATGGAAGACATCCATGTCCTCCATTTTCTCGCCCGTGGAAACGAACTTGATGGGGACGCTGGCGATGGACTTCATCGAGAGGGCCGCGCCGCCCCGGGCGTCGCCGTCCAGCTTGGTCAAGACGATGCCGGTAAGTTCGACGGCTTCATGGAAGGCCTTGGCGACATTGACAGCCTCTTGCCCGAGGGCGCTGTCGGCAACCAGCAAAACTTCGTCGGGAATTGTTTTGGTCCGCAACTGTTTCACTTCCTCGACCAGAGTTTCATCCACATGCAGGCGCCCGGCGGTGTCGAAAATCACGGCGTCGGCGTTCTTCTCTTTGGCAAAATCCATCGCCCGCCGCCCGATAACGGGGACGTCCTTCGAGTTCCGGTCGGCGAAGAAGAGAAAGTCCTCCTGCCGGGCCAGTGTTTCCAGTTGGTCAATCGCGGCGGGGCGGCAGATATCGCAGGCTGCCAGCAGAGGCGTGTAACCTTGCTTCTTCAAGGAGAGGCCCAGCTTGGCGCAGAAAGTCGTCTTGCCGGAGCCTTGCAGGCCGATGAGAAGCACCCGCAGGGGCTTTTTATCGGCCAATTTCGCGGTTCCCTCCCCTAAAAACCGGACCAACTCGTCATGGATGATTTTAATCACCATCTGCCCCGGCGTGACCGATTTGAGAACTTCCTGCCCGGCGCACCGGTCCCGGACGCGCTCGACGAACTCCCGGGCAACGCGGAAATGGACATCCGCCGCCAGCAGGGCCGTGCGCACTTCTTTCAGGCCCTCGGCCATGTTCTCTTCCGTCAGCTTCCCTGTCCCCGCGAGGGTGCGGAAGGCCTTTCCCAGCCTCTCTGTCAGCGTCTCAAACATGTTTTTCCCACTGCGCCGAAATACCGCCCTCTTGGCAACCGTTTTTTAACAGGCACGGGCGCCTCCACGGCGGCATCTTCGCCCGAACGCCTCCGGCACAACGTCAAATGCGAGGAATTCCACCTGCGCGATTGCGGCAATCTCATCGAAGCGGCCCAAGGCCCGGGGCGCTATCAGCCCGCCAAGCATGGATGCGAGGTGACCGGTATTGAGCTGTCAGAAGATTTTTCTTCCTCAGAATTTATACCGGGCGGACAGTTTCGCTTCCCGGCCGGGAGCCTTGGCGGCAAGGGTGTTGGCGGCGAAGGTGGGTGAGGACGCGGCGAAGTAATCCTCGTCCGCCGCGTTTTCCACGCTGATGGAAACATCCCACCGGGCGCTTTCGTAAAAGAGATTAAAGCCGAGAACAAGGCTCGGCGGATAGCGCCGGGTATGGTCGTAGTTGGCCCAGTAAGAATCGTTCCACACCGCTCCCGCCGAAGCGCCGAAACCGTTGCCCCATTTATATACGGCGAAACACTGAAACGTTGTCTCCGGGCTGGCGGGAACCTCGAGATCAGGATTGCCCGGCGGGTTTCCGGACCAGCCTTGGAAAGCTTTCGCGGCTTCCTCTTCGCCCCCCTTTTCTTTCACCAGCCACTCCGGAGGCGGCGAGTAAGTATTGTAAAAAGCGCCGCCTTCAAGCGCCACGCCGCGCTCCTCGTTTCCCTCTCCCAATGGGTCGGCCAGGCCGAAATCCATCGAGCGGAAGCACAGTTCGCTTGAGCGGTTGTGCGTGCGCCGGCTGGTGAACGCGGCCAGCACGGAAAGCTTGTCATTCACTTCCCATGCCAGCTCGATTTCCAGGCCCTTCGACCGGAAAATCTCGGCGTAGCCCGCCCGGTCATTGTAGGTTCCCTGATCCCAGTAATACACGGCGGCGGACGCGAACAGCCGGCCTTCTAATAAGGATGCTTTCAGCCCCGCCTCGTAAAGCTCGGCATTACCGAAATTTTCCTTCGAGCGCACCGTGCCGCCGCCCGTGAACATCGCTGTCTTGCCGTATTGCGCGGCGCCGTAGAGGTTGATGTTTTCAGAGAGTTGAATCACCGGATTGACGCTGCCGTTGAGGTAATTGGTGTTGTCGTTTCTGCCGGGCCGGGAGGAAACGTCCACTTCATCCGGCAGGCGCGAGTCCCATGCGGCGTGTTCCCCTCGCAATCCGAAGTATGTTTTAAACCAAGGCGTGAGTTCGGCGTCCGCCAAGGCGAACAGCGCCGTTTGATAGAGGTCCGATTCGTTGTTGTCCCCGCCCGGCGAGGGAAATCCCCCGCCCCAGTAGTTGATGCCCCGCCCGGGAGCTTCCTGAAAACCTGCCCGCACGATGGTGTTGGGGCTGATTGAGGAGCGCGAAATGTCGCGCCGCGGAAAAGGCTCCGTCCAGAAGTCCTCCAAGTGCCGCGCGGACGTGTAGCGGAACTCCGCTCCTCCATCCAGCCGCAGCCAGCCAAAATCATGCGCCAGCGACAGCCGGTCGCTGAAAACCAGCTGCCGCATGTCGAAAGCGTAGCCATAGGATGAATATTTGTCCGTTTCCAAATATTCAAAGAGGATTTTATTCGTCACGGAACAGTCCGGAACAGCCTGGTATGCGAAATCGCAGAAATAAAGAAAATCCCTGGCATCGGCCTGGTCCCGCGAGTCGGAAAGAACTTCATCGCCCCCGATTTTTGTCGTAAAAACCTTTCCCCCGTTCTGAAAATACCCGGGAGTATAAAGATAACCGGAATCGGTTTGAATCATATCGGCGGTCATGCCGGCGGGCAATCTGGAGTAAACTGTCTCCCGCTGGGCGGGATCGGAAAGATCAAGCATGGCGTCCCGTGCCGCGGCCGGAACCGAGCCGCCGGCCACGGCTTCATCCACCAGTCCGGCGGGAATGACCAAAGCCCGCAGCTCCGGGATATTCATGTAGGCTGCCATGTCTATGGCATTGCGGTCGGCCCGCCCGCCCCAGCTTTTGCGCGCAACGCTGACCGGCTCGCCGATGACATAGCGCCCGCGGTCAATCAGGTTTTGCGTGGGCCGGTTCCAGCCCACGTTTTCGTTGGACTCGAAATGGTAATACTCGCCGCCGGTGAACACCTTCAGGTTTTTCACCGGTTCCGCTTTCACCGCCGCATACAGGGACACGAAATCATTCTTGACGTTGTTATAATAGGATCCGGCTTTCTGCCCCGTAAAGGAAAGCCGATAGGCCAGAGGGACTTTTTCGCCAAGCAGCAATGGGCCGCCTTGGTCGAGCTGAGCCCGCCAATGGTCATGGGTGCCGGCCTCAAGTTCCACTGATCCGCTTGTTTCATTGAAATAAGGCGGCTTTGGAATGAAGTTGACATAACCGCCCGCTTGGGTGGGCGAAAAATGGGCCGGGGCCGGGCCTTTGACAATGTCCATCGCCTCGAGCGAGCCGAAAGAAACCGGCATTTGGTTGCGCTGGTAGGCCCGCAACATGCCGTTGAAATACACGCCGCCTTCCCAGCCCCGCAGAAAGGGCGCTCCCGGCACCCCGAAGAAATTATACGGCTGCATTCCCGCTCCGGCTTTCGGCAAATCGGTGAAATCATCTATTTGCAGCCGCTCCATCGTTTCCGCCGTCACGACCGTCACGGCCCGGGGAATTTCAACGGCATCCAGGCCGCCGCCAAAGACCGAATCCACCGGCCGGGCGGAGGGCAGGAGCGTTTCAACCTCCTCCGCACGCGTTTCATCGACGATGAACTCTTCCAGCACATGGACGGGATCCTCCGCCTGGACAAGCAGCGGGAGCGCGCACAAGATGCGGCACAACTTCCGGAATGCGTTTGCTGAATGCGATTTGGAATAGATCGGACGGCTCATGCTTTAATATTTTTTTGCCAAATTCCGGCTTTAAAAACGAAAGGCTGGAAGAAGCAAGGAAATACCATCGAGATTTTGGCGGCGCCCTTTCTTATTCGCATATTCCGGCGGGGACGCCGGAATACTTGACTCGATTCCGGGAAGACCTCATGGTTTAAACAAATGGGCAAATGGACCAGCGTGGAGCTTTGCGCGGGAGCGGGCGGACAGGCCAAGACCTCGCTCGAAGCCCCCGGCCAGACGCGCAGGCTCGAAGCCCCACGCGAAGGCGAAGGTCAACCCAGCAACACCGTCATGGCGGTGCTGTAAATCATAGTATCAATGGAGAAGACATGGAAGTTACGGAACAGATGGCCGCAACACTTGCCGAGAATGCGGTAACCCATTTCTGGCAAGTGCGAGAGGCGCAAACCGCGAAACAGAAGAAATCGGGCAAGACGGATCAAGGTTTTCGTGGCGCCGTTACCGGCGGCGCACAGATGAACGGTTTCATTGAGGCTTTTGAGAAACTGGCAAATATCGCCGGAGTCCCAGAGGATGCCGTCTACACGAAGAGCCGATTCCTTGAGTTGCCTGGATACTTCAGGCCAACAAAAGAATGGGATTTGCTGATAGTCCTTGATGGAGTTCTTTTGGCTGCAATCGAAGCCAAATCGCAAGTCGGACCATCTTTCGGTAACAACTTCAATAATCGAACTGAAGAGGCGATGGGCAGCGCCTTGGATTTGTGGACGGCTTTCCGCGAAAAGGCTTACAAAAGAACAGTTCGTCCGTGGCTGGGATATATGTTTTTGATGGAAGATTGTCCTCATTCGCAAAGGTCCGTTTCTGTTCGAGAACCGCATTTCGAAGTCTTTCCCGAATACCGCGATGCCTCCTACGCAAAGCGATATGAAATATTCTGCAAGAAGCTCGTTCTTGAACGACATTACGATGCTACCGCGTTCCTCATGTCGAAGCGGGATAAAGGCTTACTCGGCAAGCATTCTGAACCTTGCCTTGACATTGGATTCCACCGGTTTGCCTCCGCCCTTGTCGCGCATCTGAAAGGCTATAAGCCATGAACACTACGGAGCAGCCGACAAACTACCCGGCGACTCGGCACCGGTTGATTTTGGGAGATGCGCGAGATCTTTCATTTATCGAGGATGAGTCCGTCCATCTTGTTGTAACGTCGCCGCCATACTGGGCGCTGAAGCGATATGAGGACAATCCTTCTCAAATGGGCAACATGTCAGATTATGAAGTGTTCCTCTGCGAACTCGAAAAAGTCTGGCGTCACATATACCGTGTTTTGGTTCCCGGGGGAAGGCTAATATGCGTTGTGGGAGATGTATGCCTTTCCAGAAGGCAGAATGCAGGACGTCATGTGGTCGTGCCTCTTCACGCTGATATATGCGTTCAATGCCGCAAGATAGGGTTGGACAACCTGAATCCCATAATATGGCATAAGATCGCCAACGCATCTTATGAGGTTAGCAACGGTTCAAAGTTTCTCGGCAAACCCTATGAGCCGAACGCCATCATCAAGAATGATATTGAGTTTATTCTGATGCAGCGCAAGCCCGGTGGATATAGAAAGCCGACCGAGGAGCAGAGAGAACTAAGTCGAATTGGAAAAGACGACTTCAACAAATGGTTTCAGCAGTTCTGGACCCTTTCGGGCGCATCTACCAAAGAGCATCCCGCTCCTTTCCCGCTCGAATTAGCCTATCGTCTTGTTCGCATGTTTTCTTTCACGGACGACACTGTTCTTGACCCTTTTGCCGGGACCGGTACGACTATGGCCGCTGCAATGAAATGCGGGCGAAATAGCATTGGAGTTGAGATTGAGCCAAAGTATGCTCGCATGGCAGCCCGACGGTTGCAACAGGAATCCCAAGACTTGTTTTCCGTTCGGAATATTGAATATCTGAACGTTTTTCAAGGTGTGAATGCGAGGCAATTAGGTGTTCGAGAGGATGCCGCGTTGTACAGAGCAGCCGACCGCAAATCGTCCAATCACAAGAAAAGCCGGACGGCGAAACCTGTTGATTAGCAACCTTCGGGCCGCGTAACACCCTGGCCGAAGAAAAGAGCCGCCTTGTTTGTGGATGGCGACTTCTGGCATGGCCATCCTTCTATCGGGCGCATGCCTAAAACCAACGTGAAATACTGGCGGCAAAAAATTGAAAACAACAAAAAGCGGGACCGCCGCGTCACTAAAACGCTGCGGGATAAAGGCTGGCTTGTCGTCCGGGTCTGGGAAAGCGAAATATCGAAAAGCACCCTCAGCCGGAAGCTGAAGAAAATCCGGGGCCGCCTTTCATAAACCGTTTTCAACGTGTTCGCGGCTCCAGGCGCGGATGGCGGCTTCCATGGCCTGGAGGTTTTCCTTCGAGACGCCGAGGGTCTTTTCCGCCATGGGCAGGTAGCCGCCGTCTTCCCAGAGCAGATCCATCTTCCGGTTCACTTCCCCGGCCACGTCTTCCGGTGTGCCCAGCGGGAGGACGCGCTGGCCGTCAATTCCCCCGCAAAGGACCAGCTTCCGGCTGGCGCGGCGGCGCAGCTCCGCCAGGTCGTTGGCGGCGGACTGCACGGGATTGAGGATGCGAACGCCGATTTCGATCAAGTCCTCTAAAATCGGCATGACGTGGCCGCAGCTGTGAAGGCTGACGGTGATGTCCGGCCCCAGCTCCGCGTAATAGAAATCCATCACGCGCTTGAGCCGGGGCTTGAAAAACTCGCGCCAGGTTTCGGGCGAGACGGCCAGCCGGTCCTGCATCCCGTAGTCGTCGGAAAAATTAACGTGGTCGGGCTTCAGCTTCACGTATTCAGCGGCAATGCCGAGTTCGAAATCCACAATCCTGTCGAGCAGGCAATGAGCGGTTTCCTGTTCGTCTGCCAAGGCGGCGAGAAACTCCTCCGCCCCCAGCAGGTTAAAGGCTTTTTCATAGAGGAAATAGGAGTGGTTGACAGCCAGGAAACGCTCCGTTCTGTTGACTTGCCGGGCTTTCTGGCGGGTCTCGGTCCAGCGTGCCGGCGCGCGCGGATCGGGGACTCGCAGCCGGTCCAGTTCGTTTATGCCGGAGATGGCGGGGACAGCGGGAAAGGCTTCTCCTTGCGCCATCCGCCACGTCACGCCCCACTCGTCTTGCCACTCGGAAGCGGCGGGGGAGGGGGGAGCGCCGGAACCCGCGCCCGCATACATCACCCCCGCTGACGGCGGCGGATAACAAACGTGTGAGGGGCTGTTCCAATGAATGACACGGTTAAAATTATCCTTTTCAGAATAACGCATGAAACACATTGAAAAAACAGCGGCGCAAGTTGTCAATTTTATCGCCGCCGTGCTCCGAATGCAGCCTGTTTGCAAAAATCAATGGAAGCGGGCGGAGCGAAACCGTAACACCATGGGCGGGCAGTTTTGGGTTGTGAGTTGGATTATCAAGGCAGGTCCGGGAAGAGGTTCAAGAAGAGCCTCCACGGGTGGCGCCGCGGCGGGCGCGCAGGCGCAGGCCCTGGAGGCGGATGAAGCCCCCGGCATCGGCGGGGTCATAATCACTTTGAACGCCTTCCATCGAGGCGGCGCTGGCGTCGTAGAGGGAGAGGGGGGACTTGCGGCCGCAGGTGATGATGTTGCCTTTATAGAGCTTGAGGCGGACTGTTCCGGTGACGTTTTTCTGGGTTTCGTCAACGAGGGCTTGCAGCGCTTCGCGTTCGGGGGCGAACCAGAAGCCGTAGTAAATCATCTCGGCGTAACGGGGGGTCAGGCTGTCGCGCAGGTGCATGACCTCGCGGTCGAGGGTCAGGCTTTCGATTTGGCGGCGGGCATGAAGGAGGATTGTGCCGCCGGGAGTTTCATAAACCCCCCGGCTTTTCATGCCGACGAAACGGTTCTCGACCATGTCCGCCCGCCCGATGCCGTGGATGCCGCCGAGCTGGTTGAGTGAACGCAATATTTCGGCGGGACTCATGGGAGCGCCGTCCAGCGCCACACAGTCGCCTTTTTCGAAATCGAGCTCGATATACTCAGGCTTGTCGGGGGCGTCCTCGGGAGCGGCGGTGAGTTTGAACATGCTCTTGTTTTCGGGCGTTGCCGGGTCGAACCAGGGGTCTTCGAGGATGCCGGCCTCATAGGAGATATGCAGAAGGTTGCGGTCCATGGAGTAGGGTTTCTCGGCGGAAGCCTCGACGTTGATGCCGTTCTCCCGGCAGTAGGAGATCATCTCACTTCGGCCGGGGAAAGTTTTCCGGAAAGACTCGTCGCGCCAGGGGGCGATGATTTTCAGCTCCGGGGCGAGGGCCGCGCAGGTCAGCTCGAACCGGCACTGGTCATTGCCTTTGCCGGTGGCGCCATGGGCCACGGCTTCGGCTTTTTCCTTGCGGGCGATGTCAATCTGGGCCTTGGCAATGAGGGGGCGGGCGATGGCGGTGCCCAGGTAATATTGGCCCTCGTAGACGGCGTTGGCGCGCAGCATCGGGTAAATGTAATCGCGGGCGAACTCGTCCGTCAGGCCGATGGTGTAGTGGGAGGAAGCGCCGGTGGCCTTGGCTTTTTCCTCGATGCCGTCAAGTTCCTCAGCCTGGCCGATGTCGGCGGTGAAAGTGACGATGTCGGCTTGGTATTTGTTTTTGAGCCACTGGAGGATGACGGAAGTGTCCAGTCCCCCTGAATATGCGAGCACGATTTTCATGCCGCTTACTTTCTTTTAAAGCCCCGGGATGTCAAGCCGGGCGGGCTTCGGGTTTTGTGCCTCCGCGGCGCCTGTGTTGTTCAACTTTCGGGAAACCAACTCCATGCGAAGTGAAAACCTTTGCCGTAATAATTGAATAAAGAGGATTACGGAGCTGCTTCCGGACGCGAGAAAGCCAGGACGGTTTTGTTCATGCCAATGATTTGAAAGCCTTCTTCGATGACGCGCTGGACGCATTGGCCGGTGATTTTCGGCCCGGTTAAATGGGGGTGGAATTCAGCGATTATCCGCTCCAGCGGCGGCGGAAACTCGGGCCGGTGCTCCGCCCAAATCCGTTCGGAACCCTCCAGGTCAACGACCAGCATGTTTGGTTGAAAGTCCAGCTGGGCGCAGATTTGACCGGCGGTCGTCCACTCCGGCGTTTTTCCACTGGCGGAAGCGGGCGGTTGTTCCGAGGCCTTGCCGGAAAGGCTGTCGGAATCCGCCGCATAATTCCAGGTCCGGACGATTTCCGGCGGTTTCCGCGGCCAGATCGGGCAGCACAGGGCGTTGTGAAGCTCCGCCGTCACGGTGTTGAGGGCCATTTGGCGCTCGAAATACGGGCGCAAATCCGGATTGGCCTCGACCGCCACAACCCGGCCCTCATTTCCCGCCCGCTTGGCCATGAGGGATGTCAGGATTCCCGCTGAGGCGCCCAGCTCGAGGATGCGGTCGCCCTTGCGGACGAAATGCCGCGCCATGCCGCGCTCGGCCGTTTCATAACCCTGGTTGAGAACGCGGCGCTTCATCCGCCGCGTCAACGGGGACGCCGCCAGCGCGACTTTTATGTCATCCAGCCGGACTTCTTTTGGCCAGATGCCAAACCGGGCCAAGGCGCGCGCGCAAAGACTGGGCCGGCTTGCCTTCATGGAGCCAGATCCGGCAGCGCTTCCCGGAGGGATTTTGCGTGCTGGCGGTGGTTATGTCTTTCGGCAAGAGTCCGTTGCAAGCCGGCCGTGGCGCGGGCGGCCGCAGGCTGGTTTTTTAGCGCGTTCAGCAAGACATCCGCCAGCGCTTCGGGGCGGAATTCCCGCGCCACAAAGACGGGGCGGTGTTCCCCGTAGATATCGCCGATTCCGGCCACCGGCAGCGCAAAGGCCGGTTTGCCAGCCAGGAAACTCTCGATGAGCACGCGGGGCAATCCTTCCCGCCGGCTGGTCATGACAACCGCCTCGGCCATTTCGAGCAGGCCGTCCATACAAAGGGTGTGGCCGGTTCTCCAGACATGCCCGTTCAGTTTCAGAGTTGCGGCCGCCTGGCGCAAGGGCTCCTCGTATTCGGCGTCCGTTTGGCCGGCGAGAATCAGCCCTCAGGGTTCTCCGGTTTTATCCATCAGCGCGCGTAAGGTTTTTAAAGCGTCTGTCTGGTTTTTGCGCCGGCAAATCTTTCCGGGATAAAGGAGCCAGCGCCGCACGTGCGGAAATTCGTCCATTCCTTCCGGCAATCCGCCGGAGGTTTTTCTGGCGGCCGGGGAGGTGACGGGATTGTAAACAACCCGCAATTTTTGCGCGTCCATTCCCGCCTGGACAAGGCCGCTTTTCATTTCGCCGCAGACGCAGAGCACCCGGTCCATTTTGTGCAGACGGTACGGGCGCCAGCGTTTGATCGCCTCGAAGTCCCGGACAAAGGAAGCGGCGGGACATTGCAGAACCCGCCCGAGGACAGCGGCGTGCGGAGCGGTGGCCATCTCGTTGCTGAGGATGACCTGCGGGCGGAAACCGCGCAGGCGGCGGCGGGCGGCGAGCACTGTGCCCGGCAACAGCAAGCGTTCCATGATTTTGCGCCAGCGGGGAAGATACAAGGGAACCGGTTCCACTCCCTGCCCGCGGCACCGCTGCGCGAACGGACCCGGGGCGCGGTGGCACACCAGTTTGCCGGAAAATCCCGGAACGTGCGCCCGCAAGGCCTGGACAGTCTCGAAAAGGCTCATCCGGGAGCCGCCTTCAGACTGGGTGGTCCGCTGGACGAAGACGATCTTCACTTGTTTGCTCCGGTCTGAAAAAGTGTGTCGAGGATGGACTTCACGCTGGACATGCCGGGCGGAACACGGCCCGGTTCCGCCGTGTTCCGGGCCGCGGCTCGATGCCATGAAAAATGGAGGCGCGGGCCGGAATCGAACCGGCGTATAGGGGTTTTGCAGACCCCGGCCTTACCACTTGGCTACCGCGCCCCTGCCATAAGGGAGCCTTGTTTTTAATCTTGCCCGTTCCGCCGCCTTTGGCAAGCGGTTTTTTTCTCTTCTCACGGCGCGTCCGGGCGGTGCGGAGGCGCGAAAGATGAATTTCCGGCTCGACTCCGGAGTTCCGGATTGAAAAAGATAAATGAAAAATGGCGGCAAAAGTCATCACCATCGCAAATCAGAAGGGTGGAGTGGGCAAGACGACCACGGCGGTCAATTTGGCGGCGGCACTGGCGGATCGCGAAATACCCGTGCTGCTTGCGGACTTGGACCCGCAGGCCAATGCCACCAGCGGCCTCGGTTTCGAGAAGAAACCCGGGGCGAGCCTTTACGGCCCATTGCACGGCGAGGGCGCGGCCGCGGAAAAAATCCTTCCCACTTCCATCAAAAACCTTTCATTCATTCCCGCCGAGGTGGATTTGGCCGCCCTGGAAATCGAGCTGGCGCAAAAACCCGATTACCTGGGCCAATTGCGCCGCTGCCTCGATCCAGTGCGGCGGGACGGCCCTTTTGCGGCTGTCATTCTCGACTGCCCCCCCGCTTTGGGGCTCATTTCCATGAACGCTCTGGCGGCGGCGGACTCGCTTCTCATCACCTTGCAATGCGAGTATCTGGCCATGGAAGGCCTGGGGCAGATTCTCAAGATCACCGGACAATTGCGGGATGCCGGCGCAAATGAGAACCTCGAACTGGGCGGCATCGTCATGACGATGTTCGACGTGCGCACGAACCTCTCGCGGCTGGTCGAGGACGATGTGCGCAAGCACTTTGGGGACACGGTATTCAAGACGGTCATCCCCCGCACCGTGCGCCTGAGCGAAGCGCCCAGCTTCGGGCAGACGATATTCCAATACGATCCCCTCAGCCCGGCCTGTCTGGCCTACCGCAACCTCGCCCGGGAAGCCAGCCGCCGCTTCGGCTTGGGCAGCCGCCCCGCTTGAAACCGCGCCATCCTTGAAACGGACAAGTGACGGCCCCGCGGGCCAGCGCCCGGAATTGACGAAAAAGGCGGGACATTAACCTGCACCTTTTTGGGGAAAGAGGGCGCCGGTTTCAGATTGGAAAATCCCCTTTGAAAAAACCTTCACCCCTCATTCACAGGGAAAACCTCTCGCTGCTTGCAGCTTCTTCCCTCTTTATGAAATATCCCGGCTAATTATTTTTGTTTTCGACCTTTTCAACAAAAAATTCCTTGAGGATGGCCATGCGCTGTTTTTGCAGTTCCTCCTCTTTGATCTCTTCTCTGGTCCGCTGTTTTTCTTTCCGCAGGAGGGCCCGGCGCATTTTGTTCAAGGCCAGGTTCTGAAGCTGGCGGACACGCTCGCGGGTGATGTTGAACCGTTCACCGACATCCTCGAGGGTCATTGGCTTTTCGCCGCCCAAGCCGAACCTCAGGCGGATGATATCGGCCTCCCGTTCGTCCAGCTCGTCCATCATGTTTCGGATGTCCCGCAGGAGGGTTTTGCTGTGAAGGTTTTCGAGAGGGCTGACGGCGGTTTCATCGCCTACCAGATCGCCGAATTCCGTGCCCTCCTCCTGCCCCACGGGAGCATCCAGCGATGTGGGGCGGACGCTCACGCTTTTCAAGTGGGCGACCTTGCTGGCCGGCATTTCCATCTCGGCGGCGATCTCCTCGTCCGTCGGCTCGCGGCCCAATTCCTCATGAAGCGCAAGGGCGACTTTGCGCATTTTGGCGATTTTGTCGACGAGGTGGACGGGCAGGCGGATGGTTTTGCTTTGGTTGGCCAGGGCGCGTTTAATGGACTGTTTGACCCACCACGCGGCGTAAGTGCTGAGCTTGCCGCCTTTGTCCGGGTCGAAACGCTCGATGGCTTTGATCAGACCGATGTTGCCCTCGCTGATAAGATCGAGCAGGGGCAGGCCGAAGTGACTGTAATCATGCGCGATTTTGACGACCAGACGGAGGTTGGCCTTGATCATCTTAGCGCGGGCGTCGAAGGAGCCTTTGATTATCTTTCGGGCCAGGCTGGTTTCTTCTGCCTGCGAGAGCAGCGGGGTTTTGCTGATTTCCTGCAGGTAAAGTTCGAGGGCGCTTTTTTCCGGGGAGCGAGGCTGGCCGATGCCCGGAGGTTCGCCCTCGGCCGGTTTTTTCGGGGCGGGGGAGTTATCCGCCGCGCGCGCGGGCGCTTCCGCGCCAGCGCGGCCGCTGGAGGATTTTATGCTTGAATTGGACTCTTTTTTTCCCATCCGCGAAAGTTAAACACCATTGCCTGTGAGAGGTTCCGCAGACGCGTTTTCTTTTGCTTTGCGGCGGCACTCAGCACCCGGCCGTTCCGGTTTGGGGGGTCCCGGCGCATTTTCGGCGGATATTGCAAAAAGAGACATTTAGCAATCCTTTTTCCGGCGCGGAAACCGTCCGGCTGATTTATCACCCTGAAAATCCTCAACTTCCCAGGCCCGAAAACAGATAATGAAACCCGGTTGACACGGCGGGCGAATCCGATACTCTTTATTCCATGCCTTTGCCCGTGGAATTTTCAGTGATTGTCGGGAGAAAGGATCCGGACGGAGTGGCTCCGCTGGGGAACGGTTTCTATCTGATGCAGGCGGGGCATGTGGTCACAACCCGGCAAATCGTGGGCTACAATCCCGGCAATTTGGTTGTCATCGCTCCCCGGGTGGAAAAAATCAGCGCCTATCAGAAAGTGGCGGAGAGCGGTTTTGAAGT
>CAZYUX010000004.1:0-29803 GCA_964650745.1 uncultured Puniceicoccaceae bacterium | reverse complement strand
TTAGGCGCTCTCATCGTTGCGGTGGTATGGCTCAACATTGCGGTTTTCCGCGGCCTCTCCAGCTTCGAGTTCGAGGAGCATCTGCCCGGCGCCGATTGGCTGCCCCGGGAAGCGGAAGACGTCTGTTATTTCAAAAGCGGCGAATTTTTCGTCTTCGAGTGCAGCCTGCCTGAAGAAGCGTTCAGGAAGTGGGCCGGGGAAGAAGAGTTGCCCGTGGCCGAAATCGGGGAAAAACCCGCCAAGATCACCCGTTATCTGTTTTATTCGCCGGAGCCCTTGCCCGGTGTGGAGGAAATGCGAACCCAGGAGCAAATGGATAAATGGGAGGCCCTGACCACGGCCGCCATTTATGAGGGTTATTATTTTTCCGGCGAAAAAGACGGTGAAAAAATCGCCGCCGGATACGACCGGAGGATGAGCCGGATGTACTGTCACCGCGCCGAATTGTAAAAGCCCCGGCGGAAAGGCCGGTGTTGGCTTAATACAACCGGTGTTCCATGCCGAGTGAGGGGGCGGCTTCCCTGGTTTTGCCAACCGCTTTGGCGGGCACCCCGGCCACCGTTGTGCGGGGCGGCACATCCTCGAGCACCACGCTTCCGGCGCCGATTTTAGCCCCCTCGCCGATGGTGATGTTGCCCAGTATCTTGGCGCCGGCGCTGATGAGCACGCCGCGGCCCACCTTGGGGTGCCGGTCCCCGCGCTCTTTGCCCGTGCCGCCGAGGGTCACTTCGTGCAGCAGGGAAACGTCGTCCCCTACCACGGCGGTTTCACCGATGACGATGCCTGTGGCATGGTCAATGAGGATCCCGCCTCCGATGCGGGCCGCGGGGTGGATATCCACTTGATAAATTTCGGAAATGACGCTCTGCAAGTAATAAGCAAGGTCCCGCCGGCCTTGCCGCCACAGGCAGCCGGCGACGCGGCAGCTGGTCAGGGCCTGAAAACCTTTGAAGTACATGAAAGGCGTCAAGTAATCGCCGCAGGCGGGGTCGCGCTCCCGCACGGCCCGCAGGTCCCGCCGCACGGCGGCCCCGATTTCCGGGCTGTTTTGAAAAGCGCCCATGAACACGTCATGCAGGTAATCTTCAGAAACGGCGCGGCGGCCCAGTTTGCGCGCCAGCCTGTGGCTGAGCGCGTCTTCAAGGCTGCGGCGGTTCAACAGGCAGGTCTGGAAAAGCTCGGAAAGAACGCCTTCCCTCTGGGCGGCCTGCAGGCCCTCCTCGAGTAATTGCTCCCATATTATATCCCGGCTCATGGCGTGCAATTTTCCAAGCGCGCGTTCTGTCTTCAATATAAATCCGGCCCGGCGGTTAAGTAAAGGATTTCCCGTCCTCCGGCCCGCCGCCGCGGGAATATAGATTAAGAGCGGAGGCTCCAACTTTTATTTCCCCGAAACAACAACGAGGAGATTGAGCTATGAAGAAAGCAAGCGCAAAAGCGGGAATATTTCTTTTATCTTTTCTGCTGGCCGGCGGCGCCGCCGCCGCGGCCAAACTGAAAACCGGCGGCCCGGCGCCGGAGTTCATCTTGCCCGACGTAAACGGCGGCACGCGCAGCTTGAAAGACTACAAAGGCCGTTTCGTGGTTCTCGAATGGACGAACCATAACTGCCCGTTCGTGAAAAAATTTTACAGCGCCGGCCACATGCAGCAACTGCAGGAACGCTACACGGGCCGGGGCGCGGTTTGGCTGGCAATAAACTCGACCCATCCAAAACACCGCGATTTCCACAGCCCCGATGCGGCGGCAATAGTTTGGTCCCGGCAAAAAGCGAAGGGCACCGCCCTGCTGCAGGATGCGGACGGCAAAACCGGGAGAAAATACGGCGCCAAAACCACCCCGCACATGTTCGTCATCAATCCCGAAGGCATTTTAATCTACCAGGGAGCAATTGACAGCATCGCATCGGCGGATCCGGCCGATATTCCAAAAGCCAGAAACCACCTGGCCGCGGCCCTGGATGAAGCCTTGGCTGGAAAGCCCGTAACCCGGCCAGCTGTCAAACCCTACGGATGCAGTGTCAAATACCGGCCATGAAGCCGGGGCGGGGCCTGT
Organism: uncultured Puniceicoccaceae bacterium; assembly: GCA_964650745.1. Lineage (GTDB taxonomy): Bacteria > Verrucomicrobiota > Verrucomicrobiia > Opitutales > CAZYUX01 > CAZYUX01. The sequence goes on along the minus strand of CAZYUX010000004.1, from coordinate 27,748 downwards.
TTGCCGGCTACTTTCGCCTTGTCAAAACCGCATCCAGCCACAATGGCTGGATGCGGTTTTTCGCGGATTAAATGAGAAAAAGCCCCCGTGAATCCGACGGAGCAGAACAAAGAGGCGCCCGGCCCGGTTTATGAACCCGAGGCTGACGCACTGGCGCTTCTGAAGCCGGAAACAGCCCGCCGTTTGGGCGTGCTGCCTTTGCGGGCGCGCTGCGGCGTCCTTTTCGCCGCCGTGGCGGAAGGACGCGGCGCGGACGCGGCGGACAGCCTCAGCCACTTGCTCGGGATGCCGGTTGAACCGCGCCCGGTGAACCGGGAGACGCTGCGGGAAATTTTGGAGCGATGCTACGGCCCGGCTGGCCCGGCAACAGAGAAAAAACGGGCCGAACTTAAAAAAGACGGACCGGCACATCCCATCCAATTCGTTTTGCCCGGCGCCGCCGCGAACGAAACGGAACACACCCCCCTTTCCCGGAACATTCAGCGCATCCTGGCCGAAGCCTTCCGGCAAAGGGCTTCGGACATCCACTTCGAACCGATGGAAAAATTTCTCCGGGTGCGTTTCCGGGTGGACGGTGTCCTTGACGAAACGGAGCGGCTCCCGCGCGCCCTTCAGTCCGCGGTGATCACACGGCTCAAGCTGATGGCCCGCCTCGACATCGCTGAAAAACGCAGGCCTCAAGACGGGCGCGCCCAGCTGCAAACCGCGCGGGGCGGTTTGGACTTGCGGGTTTCCTGTATCCCCACGATTCACGGCGAAAGCCTGGTTTTGAGAATTCTTGACAAGGAAGGGCCGGGCCTCAGTTTGTCCGGACTGGGGCTCTTTCCAGACGATGAAAAGACCGCCGGAGAATTGTTGCAACTGGCGGACGGCCTTATATTATCCGCCGGGCCAACCGGCGCCGGCAAGACCACCACTCAATACGCCTGCCTGCAAAAACTGAACCGGCCCCGCCGGAAAATCATCACGGTTGAAGACCCGGTCGAATACCGGCTGGCGGGTTTGACGCAAACAGCCGCGCGGCCCCGGGCGGGATTGACTTTCGCGGCCGCCTTGCGGGCCATCATGCGCCAGTCTCCCGACGTCATCATGATCGGGGAAATCCGGGATTGGGAAACAGCCCGCGCGGCGGCTCAGGCGGCCTTGACCGGGCACTTGGTATTCAGCACACTGCATGCGCATGACGCTCCCGGAACGGTTACCCGCTTGCTCGACATGGGTATCCCGCCATTCCTGGCGGCGGCGGCGCTGCGGGGAGTCATCGCCCAGCGGCTGGTCCGGCGCGTCTGTCCCAATTGCCGGACGCCGCGGCAGCCCGACCCCCGCGACCTTATGGCGCTTGAATTGAAAGAAGCGGACTTGCCCGCCGAAGGCCTGATGGCGGGCGCGGGGTGTTCCGCATGCCACCAGCGCGGCTTTCTCGGGCGCGCCGGGCTGTTTGAAATCCTCCGTGTCAACGAAACTTTGGCGGACTGTTTCGGCTCGCGGCATCTCCCGCGAGAGCTGCGCCGCGAAGCCCGGCGCCACGGCTGGCGCCCATTGCGCGAGGACGGCGTCCGCAAAGCCCTCGCGGGCTGGACCACCTTGCGGGAAGTCATCACCGCCACTTCCTGACCCGCCCGCAGGGCGGATCCGTTTTCAAACCGGAAGCGGCATAAACACCGCAAACATTTCTTTTTTAACACAAGAAATGCTTGCCATTCTCCGCTTTTTCCAATTCGCTTTTTCAGACATGGCAAAAAGACGCAAAACATCCGCAAGCAACAAGAAAAACTTGAATGTCAATATGCCGGTTGATCTGCGAAGCAAACTGGATGAGCTGGCCGCCCGGTCCGGTTTGAAGCTCAGCGCTTACGTGCGCATGGTGCTGGGAAAAGCCGCCGGCGCCAAGACCACTTACCGGATTCAGGAAATCAGCGGCAAATCCGCTAAAAAAAGCTGACCCGGGCCGCGCCCGTTCACAAGGAGCAGCTTCCGCCGGTTCCATCAGGCCTGCCGGCCATCGTCTTGCGGCGCGCCTCCACCCAGTCAACAACGGCAGCGTCATTGTCCTCGTTTTCCCGGACGGCGCGCAGGAATTCCGCCGGATGGATATCGTTTTCGCGGAAAAAATTCCGGTCCCCGCCGCAGCAATACATGAGATCCGGAGGCAGTTCCCCCCGCAACTTGGCTTTGGCCTTGGCGATGACGCGCGGCAGCCAGCGGATGCCTCTGACATCCTCTTTTTTCGGGGGCAGCCCGCCCGTGTCAATCACGCGGCCGGAACGCCGCCCTTTTTGCGTTTCAAGAAAATAGGCCCTGCGGATGTCCTGCATCATGGCCACGGTTGGAAAGTCCGGCTCCCCGCCACCGTTGTAATCCTCGGCGAAGTCATACATCTCCTGCTCCGACACTCCGATGGAGCCAAGGAACGCCGTTTCCCCGGAACTGAAAAAAGCGCCCGCATCCCGCCGGCCTTCCCCGTGCAGTTTGACGGCCTTTTCCCACAAAATCCGCAGTTGTTTCTGGTAGTCGTAATGTTTCATATACTTGTCAGGTTGTCCGTTTCCATTCGCGCGAGCTCAAAAATGAATTATTATTCCGGAACCAAGAAAGGATTGCCTGCGGCTGGAGCGGCGGAAACCAGCGCAAGCCCCCGCCGCTCAATTTTCCGTTTTTATCTGATGCGGAACAGGATAGCGGCAATCGCTGACTGAATCCAGGCAAAAGCGCCTCCGGAATCCTTTATGAACCTGTTTTCCCGAAACGCGGCCCGGTTCCGTCAACCGGCGGAAATGAAGGCGGCGGCGGGTGTGGAATAGAAAGCGGCGGCGGCGGGGAGCTGGAAGACGGCTTCGAGCGCGGCGCGGTAGGCTTCGATCTGGGGGGCGTAGCGGCGGCGTAAAACGGTTGCGGGGTCAGCCTCCACGCGGTCGGTCTTCCAGTCCACGACCAGCCATGTTTGTTTTTCGGAATCGCGCATGGCGAGGTCCATCAACCCTTCATAAATTGTTTGTTCATCCGCTTTCCAGAGAAATGGAACTTCCGTCAAAACCGCCGCGCCCGGACCGGCAAGCATCCGGGCCAGCGGAGAATCAAGAAACCGGGCTGTTTCGTTTTCTCCGCGCGCCGGATCGGGGCATCCGGGTAAACACAGCTTGAAATGCCGCCGCCAGGCATCGGGTGGCTCGTTCCAGGGAGCGGTCTCCATCATGCCGTGCCACCAGTTTCCGTAAACGTTAGCCGGATACGGGGGAGCTTCCTCATCGAATTCCAAACCGATGCGGAGTTCCGGTTCATCGCGGCAGGGAGCCGTTTCCTCTTTCCGGGCAAGGGAACTTGGCAGGACGCGGCGCGGCATCCGGGCGAGATTTTCAGCCGCCTTTTTGAAAGACGCCTGGGTGAATGGCTCGGAGAGTGGCGGCGGCTTTTTCTCCGTTTTTCCCGCTGGCGGTTTTTCTTCCGCCGCGGTCAGTTTGCCCGGCAAGCTTTCCCAGAATGCGCGGTTGGTTTCGCCCGGAAGGATTTGCAGGCACTGGGCGAAGGAGGGGCCGGTTTTGCCGAAAAACTCCGCGTCGTCCGCCAGCACGAGGGTGTGGCGGGCGCGGGTCATGGCGACGTAGAGGAGGCGCTCGGTTTCCTCGCGGCGGCGGCACTCGGCCAGCATTCTCAAATCCGTCCGGACGTGTTCGCTGTCAAGAATCACAGCCGGACGCCCCGCTTCATCGCGCGCCGCGCAAGGGTACCGGGGCGGAGGGAAACCTATACAGTGGTGGAAGAAGGGGATGATGACGGCGTCCCAGCCCATACCTTTGGCCTTGTGGCAGGAGAGCAGGGGATGGGCGTCACGGGCTCGCGCCTCTTCTTTTTCACACTGGGAAAACCCTTCCCGCAGTTGTTCCGCCCAAGCTTGGAGGGAAAGGCGCCCGCTTTCGGCGCGGTCCGCCGAGAGCATCAGCTCGTCCAGTTTATGCAGCAATTCGCCGGTGTGATAATCCGGCAACGCGGCCAGGCGTTGAGGCAAGGAGACGGCTTCGCTCCAGTGCCGGACGGCTTCGCGCAAGGGCATGGCAAGAGCGCGCTGGCGCGTTTCGCAAAGCAGGTTGAGCGTTTCCGCCACGGGGCCATCCGCTTTCGCCGGATACAATATCTTGAGGGGATGCCCGCAAACCGCAATATCGTGATCGGGGAGGCCGAAAATTTCCCGCATCACGCCGAAGATTTCGAATTCATTCCAAGGCTGGGCGGCAATGGTGAGCAGCGCCGTGAGCCAGGCATAGGCGGGGTTGTCCCCCTGCCGTCTCTCGCGGGAAAGCAGTTGCGCCTCGATGCCATGGTTTCGCAAGGCCGTGAAGAGGGCTTCAAGCCAGTCCTTGCGCGGACAAAGGATGGCGGCTTCGGAGCGGGAGCGGGCCCGCAGTTCGCGCATGGAAGTGTTTTTGAGCCATTCCGCGAAAACTTCCGATAACACGGCGGCCCGTTCTCCGGCCTTGCCTTCGGCGGCTGATCCCGGCACGGACAAAGGCAGCCGGATGGTTTGCCCGCCATCCGCTTCCGGACGCGCTTCCAGCGCAACGAAGTCCACTTGGCCGCCCGGCTGGCCGCTTCCCCGCAGAATGGCGGGAAAGCACTGGTTAACGGCCCTGACGGCGGCGCGGCCGCAGCGCATGGTCACGTTGAAGATGAGTTTTTCCGCGGCGCCTGCCGCGCATAAATCGCGGTGGAGCTTCTGGTAAACGGGCAAATCGGCGCGCTCCGAATAGATGGACTGCTGGGGGTCGCCGACCATGCAGAACCGGCCCGGTTCCGGTGCCGCGCCGCCATCTTTTAACCATATCCCTTTCGCGCCGGAGGGACGAGCGGCCTCGGTTAAAACCTCGAACTGCCGGGCGTCAGTGTCCTGGGCCTCATCAAGGATAATCCGCAATCCCAAGGCGCGAATGACGGGACCAGCCCGGTGATGGCGCAGCAGCTGTCCGGCCAGACCCGTCTGGTCATCGAACGTCACCTTGCCCCGGCTGATGCGGTAACGCAAAAACTGACGGGACACGTCCGCCGCCAGATATAAAGCCGCAGCCGCCAGCCAGTCCCGCAACGGCTGGAAAGCATCGCGCCACAATTTTTTAAAATCCTTAACGTTCTTTTGGTAAACCGGCAGCGGCAGATGACCGGAGCCGCGCTCATATTCCTTGAGCCAGTCCCGAAGCACTTGTTTGGCTTCCTCCACGCCTTTGTTTCTTCTCTTTGGCTGATAATCGAAAAGGTGCCGGGTGTGGATTTGCGGTGAAGGCTTTCCGGGGCAGACCATTTTCAGATCCTCGCAGGGGGGTATGCGCCGGGCCAGCGGCAAGATATCTTCCAAGGCGCAGTGGCGCAGCACAATCCGGCGGACGTCCTCCGGCAAAGCGGCGGCCAGGGAATCGCTTTGGCGGCAGAACTGAATCCACAAATTTTCCTCGTTTTCAACCGCTTCCAGGCTGGAAGGAAGGCCCAGGACACTGCCGTGCTGGCGCAACAGTTTAAAACAGAAACCGTGAATCGTGCCGAAAAAAGCCTGGTTGAGACGGGCAAAGGCATCCGGACCGGTTTTTTCCAGCATCAGTTTGCGCCGGGCAAGGTCGCGCATCTCCATGGCCGCTTTTTCGGTGTAGGTGACAACCACAAGGTTCGGCAAGAGTTTCTCCCGGCGGATATCATCCGTCAGCGCGGCATGGACGATGCGGTGGACGATGGCGGTAGTCTTGCCAACGCCTGCCGGAGCCACCACGGAGAAGTTCCGCTCCATCTCTGTGGCAAAGCGTTCCCGCGCGGTCTGATCTGAAAGGGTGCTCATGGCTTGGGATACGGCAAAGATGGATGCGTGATTTCCCACTTGCGGGCTAATATGTCTTCCCTTACAGGCAAGGAGGCCAAAGGGTAATCTCCCACAAAACGGTATTCGGAGCGCAACGGCCCGGCCATTCCGGCGGCTCCACTTTCGTAAACGGCGTATATTCCTTCCAGAATGGCTTGCGCGGCCTGAACGTCGGCCGCGGAAATTTGCGGCGCCAAGACCATCTCCGGCCCAAGAATGGAGGCCTCGGCCCGCGTCTCGCCCAGTTGCAGCAATGCCATCAAGTAAAGGGCCAGTTGCCATCCCTCGCCTTTTTGCAGTCCTTTGGCGGAGAGCGCCTTGTCCCGGCCGGTTTTGATATCCACGACCCAAAGCGTCCCGCCGGCGGGCCATCCATCCGGCCCTGGCGCGTCACTGGCCGCGCGTGAGAAAACCGCGTCCACCCGTCCCGTCACCGGCAGGCGGCGGCTCTTTCCCGCGTCCGCGAACGCGCCGCGCGGGAGCTTTAATTCCGTGGCGGCGCGGGGCCAGCCGGCGGCTCCCAGAGAGCGGGCGAATTGCTCCGCCAAAGCCTTGGCCCGTTCCCATCCGCAGAGCCACCAGTCAGGCAGCTGGCGGCCGGCCGCGTCATAGGCTTGGGCCGCTTGTTTCCGGAACCGCTCTGCCTTGTCCCGCGCCAAGGCTTTCCATTCCCTGCCGCCGGGGCGGTTGCGGAAGCCTTCCTCTTCGAAGCGCAGCCAGTCATGCACCCATAAGCCGGTTATCAGAGGCCACGCCGCCGCCTCGCTGAAATTCGCCGGCCGCGCAATCCCCAGCGCCTTTTTCATCCACACCTGGGCGGGCCGCTTGAGAAAAACCGCCCACGCGCCGCACGACAGCCGAAAGCCTTCCGGCGGCGGCTCCCGGAACGCGAACATGTGTTCGCCGAAAGGCGTTTGCGGATCCCGGCGGGCGCGGTAAGCCCGGCGCATTGGCGCCAAATCCGCCATAGCGGTTTGCGTCTCTTTTATTTTCAGCCGCCGCGCCGTGTTTTTCTGCCATTCGGCCATCATTTCCTCATTCGGCATCTTCCCAGTGTCCGCGTAAGCCAGCTTGAGCAGGAAATCGCTGGCCAGGGCGGGCCGGGCCCCGATGGCAAGAGAAACCGAACAAGCCAAATTTTCCGTGACACTCGCGAGCAAATGGGTGAATGCCGACTGGGCCATCCGCAGGCGGTCGGCGGAGGACGACAGCCACCCAAGCCCGTCCTTCATCGCCACATGACCCTCCCCTTGCGAGCCGGCCATCTGCCCTTGCCGGTTCAATTCCGCGATGCGAGTTTCGGACAAAAAGGGATTCTCCCGCGACTCCGGCGGCCAGATGCGGCTGTTCAAACCGGCCAGAATGAGATGGCTGAAACTTTGCCCGGCCGCCCGCGGATAAGCCAGGATCTGGATGCAACCAAAGGGCACGCGGCCCAGCGGATGGCGCTGGCGGCCGGGCGTGCGCAACCGGCCGGCCAGCCAGCGCAGGAAGTTTTCCCGTTTCACCGGCCGGGTCAGCGTTTCAAGAAAAGGCCGGGCCTTTTCCTTCAACTCGGCGGCTTCGGACGGCCAGCCCAAAAGGTCAAGAAATGGCGCGGCCAGATCGAAAAACAAATCAAACGGCGCGGCCGGAGGCAGCACCGGCCATGTGTCGAGCAATGTCAAAGCGGGGCTTTCGGCGTCCGCCTGCCGCAGCCATTCGCGGACAGCGGTGATGTCGTCGCTCAACGTGTTTCGAAAAGCTTTTTCAACATCCGTCCCGATTTGTTTTGGCGGCCCGGCGCTATTGCGTCCGTTTTCTTCCAGCAAATGCGCGAATGGCAACAGCAAAGCCAGGCGCGGATCCTCTTGCAGCGCCACCCATGCGTCCAGGAGCAACTGGCGGGCTGATGGCGCCGGATAGTGGCCCAAGGCGTCGTTGTGGGGCAGCCCGGCTTCCGCCAAACACGCCGCGGTTTCCCGGGCCAGCTCCGTGCCGGGGGGGACGACAATCCCCAGCCGCCCGCAATTATCCCGGGCCAGCCACTCCGCCGCTTGAGCCACAACGGCCCGCGCCTCCTCCTGTGCGTCACGCCCGGCAAAATAAAGGATTTCTCCCGGGGCGGAATCTCCAGCCTGGATCAATGCATATTTTTCCGCCAGTTTTTCCAAGCCGGTCTTTTCGGCGGCAGGCATATAGCTCCCCTCGCCGAAGGTTTCCTCCCACGTCCCCATCCACACTTGCTCCGCTGCGGCAGGCCCGGTTTCGGGCAAGCTGGCCGCCGCGTTTTCCGCCGCCAGCATCGCGGCCTTCAGGAGCGGAAAAAGATCCCAATGCGATGCGTTAAAGCCGTGCAGCAGCAAATCCGCGAACACCGGGTCCGCGTTTTCTGCCGCTTCCGCCAGCGCATGGTCAGCCTGGCGGGCGCTCCACAAACCGGCCTTCGCAAGATGTTCTTCGAGCCGCCTGCCAGTCCGCCGCCAGCTTTCATGAGAGAAATCCCCGGCGCTCCGCCCCGCGGCCGTCAACCCGTCCCACGCGCGCGGAAAATCGTCCGGATGCGCCGCGATAGCCGCCGCGGAGGGATCGTTGACGGAAATCTCATCCGCCGAAACAGCCGCCAGCAAGTGCAAATCCTCCCGCACCGCCAGCCGCCGCGCCGGGAAAAAATCTTCCAGCAATTGCTGCCGCAACTGTCCGGGCGTCCGGAAACGAACATTGAAAACCGCGGTCCCCTCCCCCGTCAGCCGGCTCTTCAGGAACGCCTCCGCAGCGCGGTCCGGCGTCACCACCACCACGGGTTTGCGTTTTCGCCAGGCGTGAGCCGCCTGGCCGGCGAACCATTCGCGCAACAAACCATCCCATGCTCCCTCGAAGCCCGTCCACCGCCATAAACTGGCTCGCTTTGCCATGTGCCCTTCATAAGAAAATCAATACCTCCCGCCAGACGAGAAAAAAGAAGAAACGGCCATGTCCCGGTCCGGGAGAATCGGATCGTATCCGCGCGCTGAAAAACCGCGTCTTATAAAGATGAAACAAGCTTGGCCGACGGGGGGACGCAAGCCGGGAAGGTTATTGATTTCCCTTTGTTTTATTCTCCAGCTCTTTCACAAATCACTCCTCGTATTCGATTGTGTAGAAAACCTGGCCGCCGGCGGGCTTGGAGATGGTGAAGGACTTCTCCGCGCCGTCGCCTGTCAGCTCGTCCCCGGTGGCCGTCCAGCCGCTGCCGGCGAGGTTCGGCGTGGAGGTGTTCATCATCAGCCGGTAGAGCTTGCCGTCAACCGTCGGGAAGGACAGCGTCAAGTCGGTGGCCGAGGGTGTCACCGCGATGATGTAGCCGCCCGGCGGGATGGATGGGCCGCAGCCGGTGGTGGTGGCGCTGTCGGGAGCCGAGGGCGATGCGTCGCCAGCTGTGTTGTAGGCCACGATCTGGTAGAAGTATTCCGTGCAGGCCGTCAGGCCGGTGTCGCTGTAGCTCGCCACGTCCGCCGGAACGGTGGCCACGGTGGCGTAGGTGGAGCCGCCGTCACCGCTGCGCTGGATTTTGAAACCGCTCTCGTCCGCCGAGTTGTCCGTCCAGGCCAGGTCTATTTGCGTGTCGCCCATCACCGTGGCCGTCAGCCCGCTGGCGGCATTGGGGACGGTTACCGAGGGCGGCACGATGTCGGTGAACTCGTCGCTGAGTGAGATATTGTCCGCCACGATGTCCTTGCTTAGGCGGAAGCTTTGGAAAAAGACCCCGTCCGGGCTTCCGGTAATGGAAGCCACCGGCGTGTCGGTTTCGCTGGCCGGGTCGGCCCATACCGTTAGCTCGTCCGAGTCCGTGCCAGCCTTCATGTCCAGCTTGATGACCCACAGCACGGGCGCGGTTCCCAGCGGGACGCCCGTGTCCACCTCCGTGGTGTTGCCCGAGCTGTCCGGCGTAAGGTCATAACTGACCGAATAGTTGGAGCCGCTGATGTCGTGTTTGCCGATGTAAATCATCGAATCGCGGCCCGCGCCATTGGAGTACTGGCTGTTGTCTATCCCGGCGCGCGTGTTGTTGCCGTGGCTGGTTTCGACCCGCAGCAACGCGCCGAAATAAAGGACGCCCTCGGAGATTTGATCGCTGCCCGCCGGCACATAAGCGGAGAAATCCCCGCCACTGTCGCGGTTATCGAGTCCGCGTTTTGCCAGCTGATAACCGCCCGTGCCATAGACATACTGGCCGTTGCCGCCGAGGGGGCTTGCGTCGTCAATGATATAGTCCGTGCCGGTGCCGCCCTGGTCTATGCTCCACGTGCTGCCGTTAAAACCGCCCGAATCAATGCCCAGCCCGTGAATGCTGGTTCCCGAGGTGGCGCCGATGGAGTCCCAGTCCTCATAGGCAATAGGGATCCCCGCAGGCGGCGGCGAGGTCGTGGCGCCGGCCGTGTTCGAGGGGTCGGCGTCGCCCAGGCTGCCGGTGGCGGTGACGCGGTAGTAATAGTCCGTGCTGGCGGACAGGCCGGTGTCGCTGTAGGCGGTGGCGTCCGCGCCGGCGGTGTCAATTTCCGTCCAGCCGGTGGAGCCGTCTGGGCTGCGCTCGATCTTGAAACCGTCCTCGTTGTCCGAATTATCCGTCCAGGCCAAGTCAATCTCCGAGGATGAAACGGTTGCCGCCGCGAGATCGCTGGCCGGATTGATCGTTTCGGCCGGATTAATGGTGATGGTGTAATCCTGGGTGTCGGTGTCCGAGGCATTGTCCGTCACCTGCACGGTGAAGTTGACCGTTTGCTCGGTAGTGGGGGTGCCGCTGATTTCACCGGTATTCGAGTCAAGCGCCAGACCATCCGGCAGCGCTCCGGAAACGACCCCCCATGTGCAGGGTTCCGTTCCATTGGCGGCGGTCAAGGTTTCGCTGTAATTCAACCCCACACCGCCGTCCGGCAGGCTCGTGGTGGTGATCGTCAGCTTGAAGCCGTTCCAGTAAACTTGATTGTCCGCGGGGCTTGCAGCCTCATTGCCGATACCGGAGGAATTCTCCGCCGCCAAGGCCGGCACCGTCACCCACACGCCGCCCTCTTGTGTCATGTCGCCCACTCCGACAGTGTAAGTGTCTCCGCTGCCCGACACCGTTCCAGTGGAAGCGCCCGCGGTGCCGCCGATCTCCAAGTCGCCGCTGTCGAAGCCGGTCACCGGCTCGCTGAACACAACGTCGAAGTATATCTTCACGTCCCAGGTGGGGTCTTCCTGTCCAGCCGCCTGGGTGACGGTGACCGCGGGCTGAGAAACCTCGTAAGTGACTTCATTGTCCGTGCTGGTGGAGGGCAGGTTGAGCAGTCCGCTCGAGACGGACTCGCAGGAGCCCGACGGGATGGAGGCGATGACCGTCCCGCTGTCGTTCATCCCGCTCACTTCCACGGTATAGGTGGAGGGGCCGCCGGAAACAACGGCCGTGTCCGGGTTGGCGGTGCCTTGCAAATAAACGTCCGAACCGTCGAAGCCGGTCACGTCCTCGCTGAAGACGGCGGTGAAGAGAACCGGCGTGACGTTTGCGGGGTCGGCCTGGCCGGCATCCTGGTCAATTGCCACAGTCGGCTCACCGCCCACGGTCTCCAGCGGCGTCACCGCCGCGAAGGAATCGCCGAAACGGATCTCGTCAATGGATCCGCCGTCGCCGCTCTTTTGCCATAATTTGTGGAATTTAAAGTCCGTGTCGGTGGTGGAACTCGAGTAACTGGGCGGGGACGGTTCCGCGCCGCCCAGTTTATCCGGGTTGATGTAAAGGTCCACGACGCTGGTGGAGGAAAATGTCACGCTGCCAACAACAAGGACGGTTTCACCAACAGCGGGGCCTGCCATCCCCGTATCCTCGGGTGTTTTCCCGGCAAGATCGAGCGTCCAATTGTCCGTCGAGCCGTCCACATAGATGTCAATGCCGTCGCCGGTAGGGTGGAAAACGGCGCCGCCGCCGTCCTGCAGAAGGACGCGGCAATTCGCGCTCCCCGAACCATCCCGGCGGACCAGCCAGCTGAACCACAGCTTCGTCCCAGGTTTGCCTATTTCGTCTTCCAGTTCCATCTTGAAGTCGCTGAAAGCTCCGGTCACGTCGAAAGCTCTGCCCGACCCGCCACAGGTGGTGATGTTATGCGCGTAATTGCCCTGCGTGGCCAGGTTCAAATAAGTCAGCGGACTGGAGTCTTCGATGGTGTAATTAAGGTCCCCGCAGTCTTCCACACCCCAGTCGCCGTTCCAGCCATATCCGGTGTTGACGTTCTCGAGGGTCGTTCCGGCGACGGCGTCGAAGTCGTCGTAACAGACGAGTATATCATCCGGCGGGGGCGGGGGCGAGAAGGTGTAGGCGGCTTGTGTGATGATGCCTGGTTCCAGGCCCGTCTTGAACGCCCGGGCCTTGATGGTGGTATCTTTGGTGACCCAAACCGGGGCATAGTAAAGCGAGGACGTTCCGCCGCTTTGCTGGGGATCGCTCCCGTCGGTGGTGTGCCAGATTTCCGCATCGCTTGTGGTGGTCTCCATGCTCACGAGGATGTCATCGCCGTAATTGCCCTCCGGGGGGTCGAACGTGACCGGAGCGCACACGTCATCCGAGGTGACATTGAGGCTGTTGACCGTGAAGGCCGCCGTTCCCGCGGATTGCAGCCGCAAGGTGTGCAGGCCTTTGGTGAGGGTCACGCCCGTCACCGTGTCAATGGAGCCGCTCGCGCCTGACAGCAGGAGCTGGCTTCCGTCAAGGTAAAGATCGTAATCGCCTCCGGCAGCCGTGTCCAACTCAAAGTCATACTGCCCGTATATCGGGGCGATGACTTTCCATGAGAAAAAGCCCGCGATCTGGCTGATCTGGCCGGTGGCGGTGGCGGCGTTGACCGCCCAGTCGCTGCCGGCAGGATAGAGGGCCATGGGAATGTCATGTCCGTAGTCGTCCTCGGCCGGCAGGCCCTGGTTGAGCTGGACCCATGCCTGGGCGAAGGAGTAGTTGGCCGAGTCGTGCCAGTCCCATTGGGGGATGTAATAGACGAAGTTCATGTGCATCCGCATCCCGGCTTTGGAATTGATCGTCTGCGCGTCCATCTCGCCGGTGACCATCCGCAGGTCGTAATAGGCGAACGCGATCTGGTGCGGGGTCTTGGTGAAGTCCCCGGTGTACCAGGCGCCCTCGTAGGTGGTGGCCTCGAGGCCGAACACCTGCTGGTACGTCCACTGTTCGGTCCGTTGCTGCTCCCATTCCGCGGCTCCGACATCGCCGGTGGCCCCGCTCTTGCCGGGAATGCCGCCCTCCCACATGGCATCCGAACTGGTCAGCCGGACGTTGTCCACCATCACGACCCGGTTCACGTCAGTGTCGCCGCCGGTGAAGGTAATGGTGTAGTCTCCGGCCGCCGTGATGTCAAAAGTGACCGATCCATAAGGATCGTAAGCATCCTCTTCCCGGCCATACTCATAAAGGCCGTGAACCCAGGGGCCGTCATTGGCCTGAACGTCCGAGGTGCCGCGCGGCGTGATGCGCGTTCCGCCGAAAAAGACGTCGAGGGAATTCCGATAATTGCTGTCATCATTGCCGTTTTCGGTGGTGGTGCCCTCACCCCGGATCGTGACATCGTAATATAAAGCGTATGTTCCGGTTTCGGGGAAATTTGTGGTGACCGACGCGCTGCCGTTACCCGCAAGGAACAAGGCGTGACTGCCATCGGTGGCGTCTTCGGGGAAAGACAGGTTGACCGTGCTTGTGGCATCCTCCACCCGCTGGGTGACGATGCGCAGGTTGAGCGGGCCGTAGGTGTAATTGCCCGCCGTGATGTCCGTGAACGACCAGTCGTCCGTGCCAATGCGCTGGCCGGAGGCCGATCCGTCAATGGAAATCCCTGCCGGGGGGTTGAACGTGGTGTCGTCGTCATAGAACAGGCTGCCGCCGTCGGTTTCCTGGCAGAGCATGTAGTAAGTTGTCCCGGCTGTGAGGACCACGGGCCGGTAGTAGGGGCCGGAAAACTGATCCGTGTAGCTCAGCCGCTGGATCTTGAAAGTTCCGGCGTCGTCGTTGTTGATGCTGATGTCCTCGGCGCAAACTTCCTCCATGTCCGAGGCGCGGACAATGTAGATGCGGAAATCCCCGCCATTGTCCATGACCGCGTAGCGGCCCACTTCATACACCGCCACATCGCTGCCGCCGACAGTGAATTTGAAACCGAGGCAGTCCTGGGCGCCCACCGTGTTCGTTTGCGTTCCCAAGGCTCCAATGCCGCCCTCCTCCTTGGCCGTGGTGGCATACACGCCGGCGTTGCCCGTGAAGCTCCAGGAGGAGCCGGCGGGAGCGATCACCGCCTCGCCGGGGGAAAGGCTGGCGTTCTCGAAGCTCAAGTCGGTGATGGAAAAGTCGTCTTCCAGACCGAGGATGTCGCCCGAGGCGTAGTAACTCGTCGGCCCGCCGCCCCAGACGTAATAATCCACCGGGTGGGGCGAGGGGTGCAGGTTGTTGCCGTCGGCGTTGTTGAAGTAGTCATTGATAAACGTCAGCATCCGTCCGGCGTGGTCCTGGTTGTTGTTGCTCCAAGCGGACATGATGGGCCGGACGCGCTCTCCCATGGCGGCATCGCCGAAGATGGCCCGGAAGTTGTTGCTCATGTCCACGGTGCGCAGGGCCGCGTAGCGGCAGGCGATTTCAAAGGCGTTGCTCCACTCGTCATTGCCGGCGTCATAGACCGAGGCCCCGTCGTAATTGAGGATGTCCGCCACGGCAGTGGCGTTATCCAGTTCCCAGTCAATCCGCTGGTAGATGAAGGAACTTTGCTGAAAGTCGGCCCGGGTGTTCCATGGGACTTCGTTGGAGAATTCGATGTAGCAGCGCAAGTTGGGGTTGAGGGGCGGATGGACCGGGTCGGCGGTGTAAGTGCCGTAGGGGACTAAACTGGCGTCCGACCCGTATTTGAGCAATTTGGCCAGGTTCTGGAAGTAATTGATGCCGGTGCCGTCGTCATAATAGTCGCCCCCCGCCTCATGCGGAATGGTGATCCACAGGTCGGTTCCGGTTTCATTGGCCCAGAGGATCTTTTTTTCCCAGTTCTGGGCCGTCCCCATGTCCCAGCCGCTGGGGCGGTCCGGATTGCCGGTGGGCAGGATGTGTGTGCGCTCGTCCCAGCCCGCGAAATCCGTGTTTTTGCAGTTGACGTCCAGCCAGCGGATTGTGGCGAAATACTTGTAGGACTCCTTGGCGGAGCGGTGCAGCCACTCGCCTGTGCCATGGTAAGCCGAAGACCCCGGCGTGACGGGGCACATCATGTAAATGTCTGAAATGCCGGAGTTGACGGGGGAGCCGCTGTCCTTCTGTGTGTCGCGGTATTGAACCCAAAGGTTGCCCGTGGTCGAGGGGACTTCCATGATGAAGCTGGTGGTGTTGCTCCCGGAGTTGTAGGCGTCAGGGTCTCCCGCGGGAACTTCGTCGCCAAAGACAACGGAACCGTCCATGTTTTTAAACGTGCAGTTGCCGGGGCCGTGCGTCACGCGGGCGAGGCCGGTGAACTGGATGTGGTAGGTGCCCCAGATTACCCGCTCGTCTTCCGGGCGGATGTGGCAGTTGAAGTCCTCCGTTGGCCAGCCATAAGCGTCCACCGTGATGTCTCCGTCTTCAAGGCCGTCCAAGTCGGCGAAGTTGGTGCAGTTGTGGAACTTGTTGGCGTAACCGCTGGCGGCCACGCCTGATGAGTGCATCCCGAAATTGGTGGTGGACTCGATGACCTCTTCCGGCGTCGAAGGGCTGGACCAGCGCAGGTAAATCATCGCGCCGCCCGTTCCTTCCCAGTAATCCACCTCGATGTCATACACCGTCCCCGCCGTCAGGGTAAACTCCGCCGTGGCGGTCCCGGCGGCGCTCCATTCGTCTATAATAGTTGTAAAGGAGGGCTGGCCTTGTTCTTTTATCCGCACGCGCACTCCGTCGTCGGCCTCGGCTTCGAAAGTGTAAGTCTCGCTGAAGCGGGACATCAGCTGCCCAGTCCACTGAACCGAGTAATTGTCCGTGCCAATGACCTGGTAGGCGCTGGACATGGAGCCGCCGGGTTTAAGCAAGGTGTTCCAGTCGAAGCTAAGCCGGATGTCGCGCCGGGTGAATTCCGCCGGGGCGGTCAGGGTCGTGTTGTTGTAATAGGCGCCGTCCAGACCGCCGTCCAAGTAGCCGCCGCCTTGACCGGCAAAAGTTAACAAAGGCAGAAGGGCGGACAAAAAAGCGGCCGGGTAGTTCAACTTGTGTGCTTTCATGGGGATACTCTCTCCTGGTTGTTGATATTGCTGTTATTAAATGAAGATCTTAAAGTAATAAACGGGGCTGGAGCTCGGAATAAAGGAAGCTTGCGGGAAAAAGCCGGCGGAGGCAAGGAAAAAGTCTTGTGATGAGAGAAGGAGAACAGCAACGAGCCTTCCGCGAGGCCGCCGGGGCGCGGGAGCGCGGATCCGCCAAAAAAATCACCATCACCGGCTCCGGCAGAATCAACTCGAAATCCCAAAGGATCAAAGCGTCAACGTCCGCGTCCGCCGGTTTTCAATCTTCCGGACCGCCGCACAGGGCTTCGGGGTCGAGGGTCATCCGGCCGACGCGGGTGACGCCGCCGGTCATGGTGACGCCGTAATCCTCTCCGATGACGATTCCGATTTCCCCCCCCGGCATGTGGACCGTGAGTTTATCGTCCACGGCGCCCATTTTGCGCGCCACGGCGGCGGAAGCGCTGCCGCTGCTGCCTGAAGCGAGGGTATAGCCCGCCCCCCGCTCCCAAATCTCGATGCGGATGTTGCGCCGGTCCAGCACTTGCATGAGTTGGACATTGGCGCGGTTGGGAAAATTCGGATGCGTTTCCAGTTCCGGGCCGATCTTCCGGGCCAGCTCCGCGGAAATTCCAGGCATCGGCAGCACACAGTGGGGGTTGCCGATTGTCGCGGCATAATAACGGCGGGTTTCCCCCGCCGCTTCGATTTCCTCGTCCAGAACTTCCCGCTCCGGCCCGGCCACGGGAATAGCCCGGCTGTGAAAACTCACCCGGCCCATCTCAACCGTCACGGCGCTTCCGCCTTCTTTAACCTGGCAGGTCACGACACCGCCCGGCGTGTCCACGGTGAAAGCGTCTTCTCCCGCCCTCTTATGGTCAAACAAGTAACGGGCGAAGATGCGCAGGCCGTTGCCGCTCTTCTCCGCCTCGCTGCCGTCGGGGTTGAAGATGCGCAGGCCGAAGGGCGCCTTGCCAGTCTCCAATGGGCCGAAGAGGATGCCGTCGGAACCCAGCCCGAAATGCCGGTGGCAGATCCGGCGGATGTCTTTTTCCGGCGGCGCTTCCGCTCCCGCGGGATCCAGCACCAGGTAGTCATTTCCCAAGGCGTGATATTTTTCAAACTTCATGGGCGCGCACGATAACCGCCGTTCTTCTTTTTTCAAGAGCGTGATGGCGGCATTTTTTCACGGCGGGCAGGAGCTTGATATTTTATTCTTGAACCGGCCCGGTCTTTTTCTTCGGCAACCTCCCCAACCGCATTAATTCAGCGGACATTTGCGTGACCTTGCGGTCGTGCAACCTGGCCCGCGGGTCCATGCGGGCCAGCACGTCCCAGTATTTTTCCGAATGGTCCATCACTCGCAGGTGCGCCAGCTCGTGGCAGATCAAGTAATCCTGGAGCCGGGGCGGCAGCAGAACCATCCGCCAGTTGAAGGAGAGCGTCCGCCGGTCCGAGCATGACCCCCAGCGGCTGCTTTGGTCGCGCACGATGACGCGTTTGAACCCGGCTTTCATGCGTTTCGCCAGGATTTCAGCGCGTTCGCGCAGCACTTTGGAAGCGAAATCACGCAAGGCCGCGGTGAGCTGGCCTTCAGTGGAAGTCCACGGGTTGTAATACAAAACCACCCGCCGCCCGCGGCAATCGAACTTCCAGCCTTTTTGACCTTTTTTGTATTTCAAAGCCAGCCGGCAGTTTTTCCCGCCCGCCGCCAAACGCGGATTCTTGAAAAGGTATTTAATCAGCGGCACCCGCTTGGGGGCGGCGGCAAGCTGCCGGGCAATCCAATCCCCCTGGCCGAGGAGGAATTGAATAGCCCGTTTTTCCGGCACGCGCGGCGGCACCTTAAGCTGCACTTGGCCGCCTTCCACCACCACCCGCAGATGCCGCAAGCGGGGCGAACGGTGCAGCTCGTAGGGAACGATGACTTTCCCTTCCCTCGTTTGGACTTGGCAAACCCGTTTGAGAACCATGGGAAATAAACAGGCTGGATTTCGCCACTTGGAGAACGGAAAAAAGCCAGCCGGGCAAGCCTATAATGCCGTCAGCCCAAGTCTTCCCACGGCCCCCAGCCGGGGGGTTCGGGCCGCCGCGGCTTTTCCCCGCGGAGGGCAAAATCGTCCGTGCTTTCCATCCACTCCCGGAGCTTCCGGGCCAGGTCTTCTTTGACGCGCCGGTATTCGGGCTGGCCCGCCACGTCGCGGAATTCCGCGGGGTCATGCCGGACGTGGTAAAGCTCTTCTTCTTTCCGGTCTTCCGTCAATTCAGGCCAGGCGCGGTCTAAATCTTCGTCTTCCCCGGCATAACCGGCGGATATTTCAAAGGGCAGCCAAGGCCGTTTCTTGGTTTCCGGGTCGAACCACTTGATGTAATGAAAATCCGGCGTCCGCACGGCCCGCACGGGGTCGTATTTGTCCTCGAATCCCTTCGTGAAGCGGTCTTTTTTTTCGCCGTGGAAATTCCGCTCTGTATAGATATGCTCATGCGGCTGGTATGGCTGGCCGGCCAGCAGCGGCCAGAAGGAGCGCCCCAGCATGTCCGGCGGGACAGGCGTGCCGGACGATTCCAGCAGTGTCGGAGCAAAATCAATATTCTGAATCAGATGGCTGACTTCGGTTCCCGCCGCGCGGCCGCCGGGCAGCCGCATCAGCAGCGTGATTTCCACGCCGCGGTCGTATAGCGTGCCTTTGCTTCGCATAGCCGAGATGCCGTGGTCGGTCGTGAACACCACAAGCGTGTTTTCCGCCAGGCCCAGTTTCTCCAGCTCGCCCAGCAAGCGCCCGAATTCGCGGTCGATGTAGCGGATGGCGGCTTGGAATTTGCCGAACTGCCGCCGCAACACCGGCGAGTCCGGCAAATAGCTGGGGATATAGACGTCCTCCGGCGGCACCGCGCCGCCGTAGAGTTCATCCGCTAAATGCCAGGCGCTGGCGTGGACCTGCTGAGTGCCGATATTGAGGTAAAACGGCTGACTCCCGTCCCGGTTGCGCAGGTAATCGAGGGCGTTGTCAATGGCTCTTCCGGCGTGCCAGTCGCGCCAGTGCCGGGTCAGATCTTTTTGGTAGCGGTCCGAATTGGGGTGGCGCTCGTGGTTGACGCCGCTTAATATCGTCTCGTAACCAGCGTCATTAAGGCAGTCCACGATGGTTCTTTCTTCCATCCGCAGGGGCCAGCCCATGTGGGAAAGGCCGATGGCGCCGGTGGCGCGGGCGTATTTCCCGGTCATGGCGCAGGCGCGCGAGGGGCTGCACGCCGGCGAGTTGCAAAAAGCGCGGTTGAACTTGGCCCCTTCCGCGGCGAAAGCGTCCAGGTTCGGGCTTTCCACCATCGCTCCGTAACACCCCAAGTGCTTCCCCAGGTCGTGGCAGACGACATATAAAATGTTGGGCCGTGCCATGGTATCTATTTTTCCGATACAATGAATTTGCGGTTCAAGGCCGTGTCCGGCTAATCCGCGAGCAGGCTGCGCCCGGTCATGGCTTCCGGCTGGGGCAGCCCCATTAATTCGAGTATTGTCGGAGCGATATCGGCCAGCCGGCCGCCGTCCCGCAGCCGCAGGTCCGCGCATTTTTCCCCGTAGAGGATGAGTTCGACGGGGTAATGGGTGTGGGAGGTGTGCGGGCCGTTGGTTTCGGGGTCCCACATCTGCTCGGAATTGCCGTGGTCGGCCGTCACCACGGCGCATCCCCCGGCTTCGTCCACGGCATCGAGGAGATCTCCAACGCATTCGTCCACGGTTTCGCAAGCTTTGATGGCGGCTTCCAGCGACCCGGTGTGACCCACCATATCGGGATTGGCGAAATTGACCACGATAAAGCCGTATTTGCCGCCGAGGACCGCCTCCCGGGCCGCGTCCTTCACGGCGTAAGCGCTCATCTCCGGGACGAGATCGTAGGTCGGCACCTGCTGGGGGCTGGGCACCAGTTTGCGTTCCTCCGCATCGAAGGGTTCTTCCCGGTAGTCGTTGAAAAAGAATGTCACATGGGCGTATTTCTCCGTTTCGGCGCACCGGAACTGGGGGATGCCGCGCCGCGCGAGGTAACCGCCGAGAATGTCCTTCATCTTCGGCGGTTTGGGAAAGATGACATGCGGACACAATCCTTTTTCGTATTCCGTCAGCGTGGCGTAGTAGAGGTCCAGTTTCTTTCCCCGGCCGAAGTGGGGGAATTCTTCATCTGTAAAAGCCCGCGTGATTTCCCGCGGCCGGTCGCCCCGGAAGTTGAAAAAGATGACGGCGTCGCCGTCGCCCACCGTGCCCCGCGGGTTTCCTTCTTTGTCCACCAGCCACGTCGGGACAATGAACTCGTCGCCCTTGCGCGAGCTGTCCAGAGGGTGATCGTAATACTGGCGGGCGGCGGTTTCGGCGTCCGGCGCGGTGGCTTCGGCTTTGACGCCGGTGAGCATGGCATACGCTTTTTCCACCCGGTCCCAGCGTTTGTCCCGGTCCATGGCCCAGAAACGGCCGCACACGGAAGCGATGCGGCCCAGGCCGGTTTCCCGGCATTTTTCTTCGATCTGCTTGAGGAAGCGCACGCCGCTGGTTGGGGAAGTGTCCCGCCCGTCCATGAAGGCGTGGATACACACATCCGGCACTCCCGCTTCCTTGGCCTGGGCGAGGAGACCGTAAAGGTGCGGCAGAACGCTGTGCACGCCGGCGTCCGACGCCAGCCCCATGAAATGCAGCCTGGTCCCGCCCGCTTTCACTTTCTCGAAGGTTTCCCGCAAAACCGCGTTGTTTTTAATGTCACCGCTTTCGATGGATTTGTTGATGCGGAGGATTTCCTGCTCCACGACGCGCCCGGCCCCGATGTTTTGGTGCCCCACTTCGCTGTTGCCCATGACGCCTTCCAGCAGGCCCACATCGGGCCCGCAGGTGATAATCTCTGTCCGGGGCCAGCCGTCCCCAAGCGCGTCGGCGCAGGGAGTTCGGGCCAGATTGATAGCGTTGAAAGGGTCATGTTCCGGATGAGGGTTGCTGCCCCAGCCGTCGCGAATGATGAGTACTACGGGTTTTCTCTTCATATCGGTTATCGTTCGGCCAAATAGGAAGGGAAAAAGGAGGGCGGGTCAACCGGCAAAGATCCCCCGCCCGTTAAAAATGAAAAACACCGGTCTGGGCGCAGATCGACAGGGCGATAATGGACGCGTAAAGGAACAAAAAGACTGCCCCTTCCCCGCGGCTTATTCTCTTGCCGCTAATGCAAAATCCCAGCAGCAAAAGCGTGAGAAGCAGCATGGCGGGAAATTCCAGATAAAAAAGGCCGCCTTCAACTTTCAGGGGATAAAATGCCGAGACTCCGCCGCCGACAAACAGCATGTTGAACAAGTTCGAGCCGACGATGTTTCCGGCCACCAGGCTGCTCTGTTTTTTCATTGCCGCCGCTCCCGCCGCCGCCAGCTCCGGCAAGCTTGTGCCGACAGCCACCAGCGTAATCCCGATCAACACTTCGCTGATGTTCAGCCGCCGGGCCAGTTCCGTTGCCGAGCGCACCAGCAGGTCCGCTCCGGCGGCGAGGAAAACTCCTCCCAGCAAAATCAAAAAGGCGCAAATCCCAAGTGAGCTGATCCGTCCGGGCAGTTCCTCGGCGACTTCCTTCTCATCCAAAAGATCGGGATGGCGCCCTTTCCATGCCAGGCAGGCAAGGTAAACGGCCATGCCCGCAAGCAGAATCGCGCCGTCCACACGATCCAGGCCGCCCTGGCAAAGTCCGGTAAAGATTAACGTCACCAGCATCAGATAGGGCGCTTCCCGCCGGATCAGCCGCCGCTGAATGCGCACTGGCCAAATCAAGGCGGCGACGCCCATAATCAGGCCAATGTTGGCGATGTTGCTCCCGATGATGTTCCCCACCGCCAAGCCCGGGCTTGCCGCGCGCGCGGCAAGAAAAGATGTGATGAATTCCGGCATCGAGGTTGCAATGGCCACCACGGTCAACCCCACGATCACGGGATTGATGTTGAGGATCAAGGCCAGGTTCCCCGAACCGGCGGTCAGCCACTTCCCGCCGCAGCAGAGCATGGCCAGTCCAGCCGCCATCAGGATCAGCAGCCATAAAAGTGAAAGTCCGTCATAGGGGATTATGGCGGCCAATGTCATATCGCGCACACCTTCCCCGCCTGTCCGGTCCGGCGGTTCTTTATGGCAAACATTCCGGCCACACCATTGCCAAATCCCCTTCCACTGCAAGCTCTATCCGCATTCCTGCGGCTTGCCCGGACGGCTTGCGCAAGCTTTGCCCGCCTTCCGGCTTTTTAACTTTCTATTCCAGCATCCGGCGCAATTCGTTTTCCGTTATAACCGGCACGCCCAGCTGGACCGCCTTGCCGTATTTCGATCCCGGGGATTCCCCGGCCACGACGCAACTGGTTTTCTTGCTGATGCTGGACGCCACCTTGCCTCCGGCTTCTTCAATCATGGCTTTGGCTTCCTCACGTTTGAGGTGCGGCAAAGTGCCGGTCAGCACGAAGGTGCCGCCAGCCAGCGGGCGGGAAGTTCTGCCGTCCGCCGGCTCCCGCGCCCGCGTGTTGACGCCCGCGTCCATCAAACGCTGGATGACGTCCCGGTTCTTCTGCCGGGAGAAGAAATGCCGGATGCTTCGCGCAATTGTTCCGCCGATGTCCTCCACCGCCACGAGGGTCTCTTCATCCGCGTCCATCAGGCTTTCGAGCCGGCGAAACCGCCCGGCCAAAGCTTTGGCGGCCTGCACTCCAACGTGGGGGATGCCCATGCCGTGCAAAAGCCTCCATAAATCGCGCCCTTTACTTTCATCTATGGCTTGAATCAGGTTTTGCGCTGATTTTTGAGCGAAGCCGTCCAGCGCCGCCACATCCTCCGTCTTGAGGCGGTAGATGTCCGCTATATTCTCCGCCAGTCCTGTTGAAACCAGCTGATCCGTAACGGCCTCGCCCAAGCCTTCAATGTCCATCGCCTGCCGCGAAGCGTAGTGCTGGATGCGGCGGCGCACCTGAGGAGGGCACGCCAGGTTGGGACACCGCCATGCCGCTTCACCGGGCAGGCGAACCGCTTCCGTCCCGCAGGCCGGGCATTTCTTCGGAAACCCGAAAGGGCGGCTGCCCGCTGGGCGTTTTTCAATGTTGACTTCCGCCACGGCGGGGATGATTTCCCCCGCTTTCTCCACCCGCACAATATCGCCTTCCCGGATGTCTTTGCGCCGGATTTCATCGGCGTTGTGAAGGGTGGCGCGGGAGACGGTGGTGCCTGCCAGCGAAACCGGCTCCAGTTCGGCCACGGGAGTCAAAACTCCCGTGCGTCCCACCTGTATAATGATTTTCGTCAGGCAGGTTTCGGCTTGCTCGGCTTTGAACTTGTAAGCGATGGCCCAGCGGGGCGCCTTGCTGGTGGCTCCGGCCGCGCTTTGTTGTTCAAAGGAGTCCAGTTTCACCACCGCTCCATCTGTCACGTAAGGGAAGGAGTGCCGCCGGCCGTCCAGTTCTTCGATATGCCGCCACGCTTGCCCGATGCCTTCGGCCCGGCGAACGTTCTCCACGCCAGGCAAACCCCAGCGGCCAACGCCTTCGTGAAATTCACTCAAGGTTTTAAAAACCGGCGGCTCGCAATAACCCAAACCGTGCAATACGATTAACAATCCGCGCCGGGCCGTTTCCCGCGGGTCCAGCAGTTTGCAAGTGCCGCCGGCCAGATTGCGCGGATTGGCATAAAGGGACAGGCCCGCTTGCTCCCGCTCGGTGTTGATGCGGCTGAATTCTTCGCGCGTGAGATAGATTTCGCCGCGAATCTCCATGAGAGCGGGAAATGCATCCTCCCGGAGCCGATGGGGCAGGTTTCGTATCGTGCGGACATTGGCGGTGATGTCGTCCCCTTCCACGCCGTTGCCTCGCGTCACTCCCCGGGTCAGCACGCCATTCTTGTAGGTCAGGCTGACCGCCACTCCGTCGATTTTCGGTTCCACGATATAAGTCCGCTCTTTCCCTCCGAAAAGTTTCGCCAGCCTGCGGTCAAACGCCAGCAGTTCTTCCTGGCTGTAAGTGTTGTCGAGGCTGAGCATGGGCTGGCGGTGGCGGCGCGTGGCGAAGGTTTCCAGGCGGTCGTCGCCCACTCGTTTCGTGGGGGAGCCGGCACGGGCGAACAAAGGATAGCGGGCCTCCAAGTCCGCAAGCTCCTCTTTCATCCGGTCGTATTCCCGGTCGGAGATTTCCGGTTTGGCTTCCTTGTAATATAACTCGTCGTGCTTCCGGATTTCCCGGTACAACTGCTCCATGCGTTCCCGCGGATCCATTGTTTTCATGGCTTCGTTTCCGTTTTCCGGGAAAAGATCTCGCATTCCAACATGTTCCGGTAAAAAGTCCACTTCCAATAAAGATGAGCCGCCAGAAAAGCGCCCAGGGTGTCGGCTGCCCAGTCCGCCCACTCGAATGCCCGGCGCGGGCTGACAAACTGCCGGCACTCGATGCCGAGGCCGAATAATGAAGCCGACGACAACGCGAAGAGGAAAGCTCCGGCGCCGGTCCGGTTATCTCCCCGCAGGCGTATGAGGAGAGTCGCCAAATGGCCGAAAAGGAGGAAGTGGGCGGCCTTGTCCTGATGCGGGAAAACAGGCCACAAAACCTCCGGCGCGCCCGCCGCGCCGGTTGCATAATAAATGGCGGCTCCTAAAATCACCGGCCAAAACCAGCGCTTCCGTCTAAATGGATGCCGTGTCCGGACCATACTCGTGCGGTTGGCCGAACGCGTTGCGCGCGCTGGCGGTTTTTTCCTTTTTCCCGCGCCGGGCCATTTTTTCAAGAGGCCGCGCCGGCCCGCGCGTGTTTTTCCGCTATGCGCCGCAGCGCGTTTTCGCTTTTTTCCATTTCACTGACCAGTTTGAATTGGGCGCGCGCGCGTTCGAGGTTGTGTTCGGGGCGGCGGATTTTGAAATAAATATCGCCCCGCAGATAGTCGGTCAGGAACCGCAGGCCGGTTTCGAAAGTGATCAGTTTTCCGGAAAAAACCAAATGCCGGAGTTCCATTTCGTTGAGAAAGCCGTCCGCTCCCTCCAGGTAGCCCCGCACCAGGGCTTCGAAGTATTCCGGCCGCAGGCGGATTTTCGCCAAATCGCGCTCGTCTTCGGCCGCCGCGCTGGCTGCCGTGCGCATCAAGTCTCCGAAATCATACAAAGCGAGACCGGACATCACGGTGTCCAGGTCAATCACGCAGACGGCGCGCACAGTGCGCGAATGCAGCATGACATTGTTGATCTTGGTGTCATTGTGGGTGATGCGCTCCGGGACGGCGCCCTTGCCGCGCAATTCCAGCAACACCGAAGTCATGCTTTGCCGCCGGCGGGCGAAATCAGCTTCCGTCCGCGCGGCGGCCGCGCGCCCCAGCGGATCTTCCGCCGCGGCCTTCTCAAAAGCGGCATAGCGGCCGGGCGTGTGATGAAAACGCGGAATGGTTTCATGCAGCGGCGGGCCCGGCAAGTCGCTGAGCCTTCGTTGAAACTTGCCAAAAGCCCTGGCCGCTTCGCGGGCTTGCGCGGGCGATTGCAGCTCGTCGCGGGAGACGCCGTTTCCGATGAAGTTATACAACCGCCAATAATTTTCCCCGAGACGGCAATAGACGCCGCCCGAACGGGCGGGAATCAGGCGCAGGGGAGTCTCTTCACCGGCGGCCGCCCCTTCGGCTTTGATTTTTTCCTCCAGGTGCCCCGTCACCCGGCGGATGTTCTCCATCAGCTGGCCGGGCTGGCGGAAAACATGATGGTTGATGCGCTGAAGGATATAATGAACGGGGCCGCGGGCGGTGGCATAAGAAAGCTTGTAGGTGTCGTTGATGTGTCCGCCGGGAATGCGGACCGCGCCCGCCCACCGGCCTTCCACTTGAAAATGTTCCGCCACGGCCTGGAGCTCCGGTGGCGTTCTGGCTGCGCCTGCCGGTTCCATGGATTACGGTTTGGAGGGAGGGGCGAAGTCCTCCGCTTCCGGCGGAACCGGGATGGCGAGGACTTGCCCCCGGGTTAATCCGGCGGGCGTGTTGAGGATTTGACGGTTGGCTTCCAGGATGATTTGGCCGCGGGCGGGGTCGCCGTAAAAGTGCCCCGCTATTTTTTCCAGCGTGTCTCCCGCCTTGACTTCATAACGGGCTGGCAGATGCGGCCCGCCGGGGGGCGCCGCGGCGCATCCCCGCAAAGCCAGCAAAACGGCCGCCGCAAACAGTCCCGCCGCGGCGCGCCATCCAGACCGCAAGGCCGGAGTGAGTAACCTGGTCCTGATCATTTCCGGAAATCTGCCAAAAACTTATTCGGCTTGCTGGTAAAAACGGAAACTGTGATTTTCCGCCACTTCCCCATCCGTTCCTTTCAAATTCAGGATGACAAAACCGCGGTGTGGCGGCGGGATAAACCGGGGGGACGTGAGAAACAATCCGGTGTCATCCGAGCTTTTGGACAATCCCTGGACTATATCCTTCTCGTGTTTTTGGCGGTATATGAAATTGCCTCGCGTGTAAGGCAGTTCCTCCCGCACGACCTTATCCTCGTCCAGGAAATAGAAGCGGGCTTTGTTGTCCTGGATGCGCATGTTGACATACCCCCCGTCATCACGCGGCACGTAAACGCCCTTCTCCGGCAAGGGCTCTTTTTTTTCCTGTTTTTCATCGGGCGGGCCGGCGCGGCTCTTTTCTTTGGCCTGGGCCGCCAAGCCCGCCGGGCCCATGCACAGCCCCAGCCAAGCCAAAGATAAAAGAAATGCGATTTTCCGCTTTCTGTTTTTCATTTTCACGGCCTCCTGCTTTTAATGTTTCCGGTGTCCGGACACAAGCCTTGGGCTTCCGGCGGAGCATGACAATCCAAAAGTGGCGCCCCGCGGCCGGGGGATGACAACAAGGATTTACAACATCCGGTAATATTTGCGCACGGCATACAAAACCAGGCGGGGGGGAACCCAGCGGGCCAGAAACGGCGCCAGCCGGGCTTGGAAAAAAGGCCCGGTGACAAGCACCCCCGGCCGGGGCCGGAGCAACCGCCGGCGCAGGCTGCGCGTGGCGGTTCGCACGTCCGCCCCTCCCTTGAAGCGCCGCTCCAGCGCGTCCCACAGTTGGGTCAGCGGCTCTGACTTATACAAAACCTTTTCATCCCGCAGGGTGTTTTCATTAAACGCCGTCCGGAAGTCCCCCGGCTGCATGTCTATGACGGCCACCCCCGTCCCCGCGGTCTCCTGCATCAGGCTGCGGGAAAATGCGGAAAGCCCGGCCTTGGCCGTGTTGTAAAGGCTCAGACAGGGAATGGGAAAACGCGCCGCCAGGGAGGAAATATTGACGATGGCGCCCCGGTTCTGGCGGCGCATGTTTTTATACAAATAACGGCAGAGGATCACCGGACTGTTCAGCAGGACATTCATTTGCTGGGTCAATTCCTCCATGGGAAACTCTTCGAAGGGACTGAAGACGCCGTAGCCCGCGTTATTTATCAGCAAATCCAGATCCGGGACGTCTTCCGTCAGGAAACGGACAAAGGCTTCCACCTCGGCGGGGTTCTTCAAGTCAAGCCGGTGGGGGTGCAAGAGCCGGTGCTTGGGCAGGCGCTCCGGCTTGCGCGACGCGGCCCACACCTCCACATCCTCGGCCAGGAGCATCTCCATGAAACCTTTGCCCAAACCGCTGCTGGCGCCGGTGACCAAAGCTTTCTTGAAATTATCGCTGACTTTATCCATCCTTCTTTATGTTCATGCGGGGGTGTGATTTTGCAT
>CAZYUX010000003.1:32342-35475 GCA_964650745.1 uncultured Puniceicoccaceae bacterium | reverse complement strand
GATCTTGGCCCCCATTTCGGCCAGTTTGCGGCTCTCCTCTTCACTCAGGCCGGACTCGGTGGCGACGATCCGGCTTTCGACTTCGACGGCGGGATGGTCGAAGATAAGCGTGGCAAAGCGCTGGCGGGTTGAGTGTTTCAGGTCCTTGACGATGCTTTGGTAGCCGGGATTATAACTCAACACCATGATAAAACCGCGGTGCGCCCGGATGAGCTCTCCTGTCTTGTCAAGGCACAGCACCCGCCGGTCGTCCGTCAGCGAATGGATGATCACGCTCGTGTCCTTGCGGGCCTCCACGACCTCGTCGAGGTAACAAATGGCGCCATGGCGCGCGGCAAGGGTCAGGGGACCGTCCTGCCAAACCGTTTCGTCATCCTTTAAAAGGAACCGCCCCAGCAGATCGGCGGCGGTCAAATCCTCGTGGCAACTCACCGTCATCAGAGGCACTCCCAGCGTGTGGGCCATATACTCGACGAAGCGTGTCTTGCCGCATCCTGTCGGCCCTTTGAGGACCAGGGGCACGCGCCCTTGAAAAGCGGCGCTGAAGACCCGTTCCTCGTTGCCGTGCGGGATATAGTTAGGTTTCCGTTTAACACGGAATTGCTCCAGTGGCGGCTGCTCTTTCATCATTCGATTAAAATATTCCGCGGGGGCGATGGCAAGTTTAAACTTTGCCGGATTGACAGGGAGGCCGGGCCGCGGTTGAATCTGAAGCCGAAAAAGATAACCGCGCATCTTTGGATCAAAACACAGCGAACCGATGAATTGCAAACAAGACACCAATCTGAAAAACTGCAACTGCACTTACGACCCCTGCCCGCGCAAAGGCGTCTGCTGCGACTGCCTGAGTTACCACCTGAAGGCCCGCCAGCTGCCTGGCTGCTGCTTTCCCGGCGACTCCGAGCGCGCCTACAACCGCTCATTCGAGTTCTTCGCCCAGCTCGTCGCGGAGAATAAAGTCTGACCGCCGCGGCACAAAAGGCGCGCGCCTTTGAGATTGACCCGGAGGTTTTTGAACCTACCTTTGCGGGAGTTAAAGCGCTCCTGTAGTTCAATGGATAGAATACTGGCCTCCGGAGCCTGGGATGTGGGTTCGAATCCCGCCGGGAGCGCCATATTTTTCATGTCCCGGTTCCGGAATGGAAACTTACTGCCAGGTCATCTTCCAGCTTCTCAAGACGGCGCTGACCGCGTTGATTGTTGCACATATCTGCCTGGAAACCCATCGCCGCCATCAGCTTAAAAGGAAAGCGCCCGCGCGGATATTGCTGGAAAAGGAGGCCTGGGCTTATGACCAGCATAAATACGTGGATCTCCGGACACAAAGCGGAACGGCAGACGCGGGTTACTGGAAACAAAAGATCGCGGAGAGGCAAAAACGCATTGCCCGCTTGGAAGCGGAGAACCGGATGGTTATATTTCCGGGGAAACAAATTGCCCTGGCTGCCGTCATGCTGTTCTGCCTCTGGATTTACCAGCCTGTGAAGTGACCGCGGCGGCGGCGGTTCCGAACTGAAAAGTGTGTCACAAAAGAAAGTAGCGGAAAAGGAAGTAAGCCAGAGGCGCGGGCAAAAGAAGGCTGTCAGTCAAATCAAAAGCGCCGCCGATGCCGGGGACGCAGAAGCCGGAATCCTTGACGCCCGCTTCGCGCTTAAGGGTGGATTCGATGAGGTCGGAAAGCATGGCGGCCACGGCGACCAGCACGGCGAAAACCGCGGTGCGCCAGAGGCTGAAAGCGGGAGGGAAACGGTCCCGGAAAAAATATATGAACGCCAGCCCCGCAATCAGGGCTGTCGCCAGGCCGCCCGCCGCTCCTTCCCATGTCTTTTTCGGGCTGCGGGCGGGCGCAAGTTTATGCTGCCCGAAAATGGTGCCGAAAAGAAACGCGCCGATGTCTGAGAATTTCGCGGCCGCGACAACCCAAAGAACCAGAAACAGGCCTTGGTTTTCCGCGGGAGCGAGGCGCAGGAGGATCACGTAGAATTGCAAAAGAAAAGGAGCGTAAAGCAGGCCGAATAAAGTGGGCATCAGGGTCTTCACAACGTTATTGGCCTCGTTGGATAGGACTGCCGCCAAACAGCAGATGACGACGGCTATCAGGAACAGCTCCGCGCCCGCTTCCACGGCCAGCTGGCTGGAATGACGGGGGAGATGGTAACTTCCCGCCACCATCAGGAAACCCAGCGCGGGGCCAAGCCGGGCGAAGGGGCGGCAGCCGGCGCGGTTCAGAATGTCATACAGCTCGATTTGCGTCAGCGCCGCGAGCGCGGCCAATATCCAGGCTCCGCCACCCGCGCCCCAGAGGGCGAAAACGGCGGCGGTGACAGAAATCAGCGCGGCGGAGCTGGCCAGGCGTTTTTTCATGCGCGCGCCGCTCCTTCCGAGGCGTGAACCTGCTCGCCGGTCAGCCCGAAGCGCCGTTCGCGCCGGGCGTATTCATCCAGAGCTTTTCTGAACTCCCTGGCGCCGAAGTCCGGCCAGAGAGTGGGTGTGAAGTAGTATTCGGCATAGGCTCCCTGGAGCAGGAGAAAGTTGCTGGTGCGGCTTTCTCCGGATGTGCGGATGATCAAATCAGGGTCGGGCAAGTCCGCCGTGAAGAGGTAACGCGAAAAAACCGGCCAGTCCAATTCATCGGGATTGAGCAGACCTTCATGGATGTCCCGCGCGCAGGCTTTAACCGCTTCGATGATTTCCTGGCGCGAGCCGTAGTTGAGAGCCACAGACAGCGTTCCCTCCCGGTTTCCGGCTGTTTCGCGGATAATTTCCTGAAGCGGACGGCGGACTTTTTCCGGCAAGTCGCCGGGCTTGCCGAGAAGTTTCAAGCGGACACCGTGCCGGTGCCGCTCTTTACGGTAGCGTTGCAGGAATTCCTCCAGCAAGTTCATGAGGAATGATATTTCCCCGGGTGGGCGGTTCCAGTTTTCAGCCGAAAAAGCGAAGAGAGTCAGATGCTGCAGGCCCGCTTCCCGGGCGGTTTCGATGACGCGCCGGACGTTTTCGACGCCGCGGCGGTGCCCCTCGGTTCTGGGCAGCCCGCGCTGCCGCGCCCAGCGCCCGTTCCCGTCCATGATGATGGCCACATGCCGGGGCAAAGCGGAAGGCTTGTCTGGTTCGCTTCCCATTGCGGAATCAG
>CAZYUX010000003.1:0-32332 GCA_964650745.1 uncultured Puniceicoccaceae bacterium | reverse complement strand
ATGAAGAAACTTATTTTCCACAGTATGGAAATCATTGCGGACAACGCAAAGGTTATTTTGCCGGAGCATGAGTTAAACCGCTTGTTCCGCATTAGATGAACCCCCGGGAATCAGGCGGTCTGATTTTGCCGCTGTCAGCCGTTTGGAAAGAAGACATCTGTGATATCAGCAGCCGGGCAAGGCAAACGCCGCCGGTTCAGCAGACCCGGAAGACCGCCAGGTTTCACTCTCCAACGGTTTGACGGTCGGGCGCCGAGAAGGCGATGAAAAGAACGGCGTCCTCCCCTCCGGTATTCCGGGCCTGGTGCTTGATATTCGGCGGGATGATGACGGCGTCGCCGGCGGCCAGTTCGGTCTCGCCGCCGTCCGCCGTGGTGTGCTTGACGCGGCCGCGGGTGACGACCAGCGCCTCCGAACAGTTGGGATGGTGGTGGCGTGGGTTGGCCTGGCCTGGTTTGAGCAGGCAGCGGCCCACGGTCATATCGTCTGAGTTTCCCAGATCCCGGCTGGCATACCAAGTCAGCTGCCCCCACTCGAAATCCTGTTTTTGGTTTTCGGAATCCCTGACAACGGTTATTTTCTTCTCCATCGTTTCTGGTTTTTTTTATTGGCGGTGAAATCTTGCGGTGAAGGCGGCGGGCGGCATGGATTTCGTTGCGCGGTTAAACCGGGTTTTATCCAATGCCGCCCGGTTAAACCGTCAAGCTTTTCCACGCAACCGATTCCGCCTTTTTCCAAACGAATGAATGCCAGCGAGAGAGACGCGTCACCTGCCAGGCGTGTTCCAGAGTGCCCTTGGCGGGCGGACGGTTTTCGAGAATGGAGCGGGCGAACTCGTTGACCTCGTTGTAATAACCGAGAAGAAACAGCCCTTTGTTATAGAGCTGGCCCAGTGAAAACTCCGGCTCCCAAGCGGACGAAGCTTCCGCCGGGCCGCCGCCGTAGCAGGAGGGCACGCCGCCGTAACCCTGCCGTGAAAGTTGATGCGCATCGGATTTTAGCGGTTATCCGGGAATCTCGATCCGCTCTCCGCCGGAAAGAAGGGCGGCTTCATAGACGCGCATGACTTCGAGAGCGAATTCGAGCGAGCCGGTTTCGGGTTTTTTGCCTTCGAGGACGCAATCGCAGAAGTGTTTCATTTCCTGATACATGCCCTGGGTGAAGAGGGTGCGGTTCTCGAGAGTGGCCAGGCTGTTCTGCGGCTCCCACACCACCGAGCCGCTCTCCATCCCATCCGGGGCGAAGTCGGACGTCCGGGCGTAATCCAGCGGGATTCCCCGGTGCCAGGTGACGCGGCGGCAGTTGTCAATGACGACGTGGCCGTTTTCAGTGAAGACGCTATAACTTTCAGTCGGGCCTTTGATTCCGGCGGCCAGATGCAGGTTGCCCAAAGCGCCGCTGGCGAATTCGAGTATGCAAACGCCGCCGCCGTTTGCTCCCCGGTGAACGGTGACGGCGTTCACCTTGCCGCCCAATGCCAGCATGGCCGAAAGAGGATGACAGCCATTGGCCAGCCAGTTGGTGATCCGGCCCTCCTCTAAAATCTTTTTCCCGTCCGCGGGGATGTCCATGCCGTACTCCCCTAAAACCGTCAGCATTTTGCCGCAATTCTCTTTGGCTAACAGATCTTTGGCCTTTTGCACTCCGGGCATAAAGGCTTTTTTGAATCCGACGACGGCGACCTGGTCTTTGCGGTGGCGGATCATTTCTTCCACTTCGGCGGCGCGGACGGCGGGCGGCTTCTCCATCCAGACGTGCAGCCCGGCGTCGAGCGCCTGGCAGGTCAGCGGCGGATGCTGTTTTGGGCCGGCGCAGAGGAACACGGCGTCGAGTTTTTCCTTGGCGAACATTTCCGCCGCATCGGTGTAACAGGATTCCACGCCGAATTGCCGGGCAGTCTGGCGCAGGCGGTTTTCGTCAAGGTCGCACAGCGCACGCAGGTTCACCGGCAAATAGTGAAACGTCGGCAGAATTGTGCGGTAGCCATGCAAACCCACTCCCGCCAGGGCGATATTCAGTTTCTTTTCAAAATCCCGCTGATAGCTCATTTATTCGATCTCCGGTATGGCTTGCCTGATGAAGTCCAGGTCTTGTTTGTAATTTTCCTTAAAACCGGGGGGCGCTTGGCCGTGGCTGGGATTAAGGCAGATGACAGGCGATGCGCGGTCAGCCGCGACGCGGCGAATAATATCAAGGACGGGCCAGCTCGCGTCCGCGAGGGATGACCTCCAGACCAGCGGCCCGCCGGGCGTTTCCGATCTGCCGCCTTTCAAGTGGACCATGCCGATGACGGGCTTGAGGTGTTCATAAACTTCCACTGTGGGGAAGGTTCCCTCTTGCCACAGGTTTTGGATGTCCCAGATGAACCGGACTCTGGTCCCGCAATTCAGTTTGGCAAAGAAATCAAGGACCTCTTGCGGATTTGAAAAAATTGATCCGCCGGTCTCGTTCTCGATAACCACTCCGAAACCCGCCGTGTTGATTTTCGCGGCGGCGTTTCGGTATGAATCGAAGAGCCAGGGATGCTGCCGGGAAATATAATCCGCGCAGTTGGCGAAATCCGTGCGGTTCGATGATGAGGCGGAAAGAAGACGGATTAGCCGCGGCTTCAAAACTTTGGCCAAAACAATGATTCTCCCGGCCTTATCCAAGTCTTGATTAAAGGCTTCGGGCCCTTTCTCCACATCGTGATGGAAGAGGCTTG
Source organism: uncultured Puniceicoccaceae bacterium (assembly GCA_964650745.1). Lineage (GTDB taxonomy): Bacteria > Verrucomicrobiota > Verrucomicrobiia > Opitutales > CAZYUX01 > CAZYUX01. The sequence continues at coordinate 29,628 of CAZYUX010000003.1, read as the reverse complement.
TGGATAGTGTGGACACCGCAAGCCCGCGTCGCGCAATGGCGGCGGCGGCTTTTTGCGCCTCTTCATTTGTCAAATCCGCCACCGCCTTGCCGTAAATGCCGTCCTTGAGATCGAGGACGCGCAGTCCCCAGTCGATATGCCGGTCCAGCGCCGCCTCGAAATCCCGCCCCGCCATGCTGTTGAGCATCGTCAGCAACACTTTATTCGTTTCGCAGGCCATGATTTCAGGAGTTCAATTCGTTTAGTATCCGGCGAATGAATACGGCGGATTCGCGGAAGAGCGCTTCGTCGTCAGCGCCGGGATTGACGTGGTCCAGAGTCACTGAACCGTTATAATCAGTTTCTTTTAGGGCGGCCAAGAGGCCTCGGAAATCAACGACGCTTTCTCCGGGCGGTTTGTTCCGGCTTTTCCGGAAGGCGGCAATGTTCTCCTCGAAAGCTTTCGCTGGATCGATCTCCTTGGCCTTATTTATCGTCCGGCGGATTTTGCCTTGCTTCTCATGCGCTTTGAACTGGGTCATTGGAAATACGGATAGATGTTGGCGGCGGCGTGGCGGCCCGCTCCAAGCATACATAAGCGGATTTCTTTTTTACTCACGGGGGGTGTAAATGTCGGATAAGGCCAGCCAGCAGGCGGTGCCGGCGGAGTTGACCACCGGGTGGTCCCACAGGCTGATTTGCATCCTGTCGCGCAGGACCGCGAGCAGCCCCCGGCGGACTTCATCCAGCAGGCGGTGAGTGAATTTCTCGTGCCGGATCAGTTCGCTGGCCAGAACCAGCCGGGCCGGTTTGGCGAGGTGGACGGCGTTTGTCAGCCCGGCGGCGAAGTGCCGGATAAGGGCCGACAACGCCGGTTCGGAAGTGTCGCACCGTTCCAGCCGGTCCTCCAGCCGGGCGTCCGCCCCCGCGCCGTGAAGGCGCAGAAATCCGCTGCTGAAAATGCGCTCGAGGCAGCCTTCGTGGCCGCAGTAGCAAGGCTCCGTTTTCACGGGGAAACGGGTGTGCCCCAACTCGTTGCCGCCCAGCACAGGCCCCTCATAAGGCTCCCCGGCGATGAGAATCGAGGCGCCGATGAAGCCGTCCCCAAAACCGGCCAGAAGGACGTCTTCTCCTGGTTCGCTCTGGTGGGTGTGCAGCCAGCGCAAGGCGAGAGCGTGCAAGTCGTTGTCGAAGAATAACGGCAGATTCCCGGCAGTGTTGAAGACCGGGGACAGGTCCGCCGGTTCTTTTCCGGGAAAAGCGGAGCTGAGCAGAACGGTTTTTTGTCCCGCATCCATGAATCCCGGAATGCTCATGCCCGCGGCTATAACCGAAGGCTGAAGAATTTGCCTCAATAAACGGGCGGCGGAGGCAACCAAGTCCTCTGGCTTGTCCACTTCAGCGGTGCGGGATCCTTGGCGGATCTGGCCGAACAGGTTGAGGAGAACGGCCTCGGCTTTGCCGGGTGAAAGCGAAAGGCCGGCCACGCAGGCTCCCGCCGGATCTATCTCGAGAGGGATTTTTGGCCTCCCGCGTTTGCCGGCATGAGCGGCGGACTCGCGGAGCAGGCCTTTCTCCTGCATCTCCAACACGGCGCGGCCAATGGTGTTGGGGCGGACTTCCGTCAGCCGGCTGATTTCAAGCCGGCTGAGCGGCCCATGCTGACGCAACAGAACCAAAATCCGGCTGTGCAGATTGGGAATAACCATGACAGTGGAGCGAGAGCGTGCCTCACACTCTACTGCCAAGGAATGGTTGTCAATGTCGGAAGCGGTCCGCCGTAAAAGAAATAAAACAGCCTCCGCATCGAATCTTCCGCCGCAAACAGGGGAAGCCGCAACGGATTACCCTTGCGTTTCCAAGATTTAATTTAGATTCTGTTAATAAAACGACAAACCTCTCATCTTCAATTCATGCATAGAAAAATTCTCATCATTGGCGGTATTCTCTGCGGTTTGCTTCAAGGGCATCTTGCGGGGGCGAAAACGCTGCCGAATGGCGGCAAAGTCCAGTTCGACGGCACCTATTACGATTTCCGGGCGGCCGACGGCCGGAAAATGGTCAAAATGTGGGTGCCGCCCGAGGTCTCGCCGGTCCGGGGCATGTTTATCATTGGCCACGGCGGGGGAAATGGCGACAGCCGCAACTTTCCCCGGGACGTGAACTTCCGGGCCTACGCGGTCCGGCATGGTTTCGCCGTGGTTGGACTGCATTGGTTTCCCGGCCGGGAAGTCTACGAAGACGGCGCCAAGGTTTTTTTCCATGCCTTGGATGAATTCGCCAAACTGGGTTCGCATCCGGAAATCGCTCACCTGCCGTTCGTCATTTTCGGCGGTTCCAACGGGGGGGCCACTTCTTACGCTTTGGCCTGCGCCGCGCCGGAACGGGCCATCTGTTTCACCCCCAACGCGGCCGGCTGGTGGAACCCCAAAGATCCCCCGGATGCCGCCATTAAAGTGCCCGGTCTCTTTCTGGTTGGCCTGTTCGATCCCTTCATGCGGGGAACCGGCATTGACGACACACGCAAACTCGTTTACAATGCCCGCGCGCGGGGCGCGCGGTGGTGCTGGATCGCGGAAGAAAAAGGCCATGAGGAAGGCGCCTGCTACGCCATCTGCACCAAGTATTGGGACCGCTGCATCGAGCTGCGCCTGCCGCCGGATGCCGACCCGGCCCAAGGCCCGGTAAAACTGAATGACTTGCCGGAAGAAAGCGGCTGGCTGGCCGACCAGGAAAGCTGGGACAGCGGTTTGACCGTTATTGCCCCGTATGACGCATACGAGGGCGATAAAAGCATCGCCGGCTGGCTGCCGGACCGGGACACCGCTTTTCTCTACCGGGCGGTGGCCACCTATGACAATCCCCTTGTCATGTATTCCGCCGATGTGGGGGAGATGTTTAACCCGGACACCGATTACCGCAGCCGCCTGCTGGGAGTGGCCGCGCCCGCCCTCGAACCGGGACAAACCATAACGGTTACCTGTGACACCAGCGCGTTCCCGGGCTGGACGAAGATCGAATTCTATGACGCCGCGGCCAAACTCGCCGAAGTATCCGCCGGGAAACCGCCTGTCCTCCATCTGACTTTGGATGGGGCCAAGCGCATGTATAATATCCACGCCTTGGGCCGCGGTCCGGACGGCCAGACGCGCGGAGCCACCCCCCTTTACTTTTATGTCCGGAATCCGGACGCGGCTGTTCTCAGCCAAGCGGAAAAGACGCCGCCGGTGTTCGATGCCCGGCAGCGCCGCTTCACCGGTTCGAAAACCGCTGTTGCCGGCAATGCGGCAGCGGCCCCGGACGACGCCGTCCTTGTCGTTTACGGCCTTTCCGCGGAACAGGAGAAACAATTCGACGGCTCGGACCGCAAACTCTCGCCATTTTGGCAATTGCTGGGTGACACGCACGACCGCATCGCCATGACCCAGAAGCGGAACGCGCCCCAGCCGAACAATTTTTCCATTGTTCAAAACCATGACGCCCGCCTCAAAATCAAAGCCGCCCGCAGCGCCGCCGGGCTCTACCTTTATTTCGAGGTTATGGACAACCGTTTCGTGGATGTGGCCGACATGGACAACTATTACCACTACGACGCCTTGGACGTTCTGCTGGACAGCCGGTCCGCGCAAGAAATCGGCGCGGGCGATATCAACCGCACTTTCGTCATCCGTTACTGGAGCATCACCCTGACGACGGTGCAGTATCAAGTGGCGTTCGGAGAAACCGTTCCTCCGGCTGTTTTCCGGCGCTCCTTCGCCGATCCGTGGGATATGAATTACTCGGCCCTGACGATCGAGGAAGGGAAACAACGCCACGGGATAGAGATTGACCACGCGGTGATAGACAAATTCACCCGCGCCCAGGAATGGTTTATCCCATGGAGCGAAGCGGGCAACGGCGGTTTGCCGGAAGAACCGCCGATGGGCGCCCGGCTCGGTTTTTCTCCGGGGTATAACGACCACGATCCGGGGGATTACCTGCCCGGCCGCTCCGATCAGCTGCGCTGGTTGGGCGGCGTCAGCCCGTGGGGACAATCCGCCGAGGAAGCCGAACCGCCTTTGGGCTGGGGCGATCTCGAAATGGGGCCGATGCTCTGACCCTCCGTCCCGGGCCGGAGGTTCGCGGTTAAGTCCGCCGGCAAGCCGCCGATACATGGCCGGATCTTTACGGCAATCACAAGGCTTCGGCCACGGGTCCGTGATAAAAGTATTCATTATCGAGGACCAGACGGCGGTCCAGGAAATGCTGGCGGACGTGGCTGCCGGCCGGCCGGGAATGCAAGTGGCCGGGCGCAGCGGCGATGGGCGGGCGGCCGTCCAATTGTGCCTGCGCCTGCGGCCGGACTTTGTTGTTCTCGACGCTATGCTGCCGGGCTTGAACGGCGTCGAGGTCGCCCGCCTGATCCGCCAGGAACTGCCTCAAATCCGCATCCTGATCTTTTCCGGTTATCCATCGCTTCCGCTGGCGCGCGAAGCGTTGAAAGCCGGCGCTGACGGTTTCGTTGAAAAGGGCGCGGCCCTGGACGATTTGAAAAAAGCCCTTGACGTGGTGGCGCAAGGCGGCAGCTACTTCGGACCGCTCGTGGCCCGGCTCTTGCGCGAGGCTGTCGCCAATCCGAGCGGGAAAGTCAACGGTCCGGGACTGTTGACTTGCCGGGAGCGGGAAGTGCTGCGCTTGATTGCGGAGAGCCATAGAACACGGGCCATCGCCGGCAAACTCTCCATCAGCGTGAAAACCGCGGAAAACCACCGCAACAATCTGATGCGAAAACTGAACCTGCACGACACCGCCGCGCTGACCCGCTACGCTTTCGAACACGGCCTGATCGCCGGATCACGCGTTCCTCAAGTCAAAGCCAGCGCCGGATAAATTGTCAAGCCGTGCCGGTCGTCGTTTAAACAGCCTTCGGGATCGGCGTAAGCGGCGAAAGCGATCATGGCCGCGTTGTCGCCAGTGTGTCGCGGCGCGGCGCTGAAAAGGGGAAGGCCTCTTTGTTCCGCCATCTCCGCGAAAACGCGGCGCAGGCGCCGGTTGTTCGCCACACCTCCGGACAAGCCGAGGCTGGCGTAACACCTTTGCGCCAGAGCCTGCTCCGTTTTTCGCGCCAGCGCGCCAACCGCGGCCTCCTGGTAACTGGCGCAAAGATCCGGGAAGGCTTTTTCCACCGAGGCGTCACTCATCTTTTCCAGCCGGTAGCGCAGGCTGGTTTTAAGCCCCGAAAAGCTGAATTTCATCTCGTGCGATTCGTGATACGCCCGGGGAAAATCAAAGGCGGCGGGGTCGCCTCCGGCGGCCGCCCGCTCGATCAGCGGCCCGCCGGGATACTCCATTCCCAGCAGTTTGGCGCCTTTGTCCAGAGCTTCCCCGGCGGCGTCATCAGCGGATTCGGCGATGATACGCAGCCGGCGTGAATTCTTTTCGATTGCGAACAACATGGTGTTGCCGCCGGAAACGATCAACCCCAGATGCGGCAAGAGTTTTTCCAAGCGGTCGAAAAACATTTCCGGATTCTCGCGGTGGAAGCCGATGAACGGTGAAAAAGCGTGACCCCGCAAATGGTTGACGCCCGCCAGCGGCGTCCGCCACGCCAACGCCAGGCTTTTGGCCAGCGCCACCCCCAGCGCCAGACATCCCGCCAAACCGGGCCCGCGCGTCACCCCTACTTTATCAGGAATGTGCCCGCTGAGTTTTTTGTGAATCTGCTCCAGAAGCGCCGGAAAATTCGCCAAATGCTCGCGGCTGGCCAAGTCGGGAACAATGCCGCCGTAGGGCTGGTGCCTCTCAACCTGGCTGTGCGCTTGCTCCCAGACGACCCCGGCATCCTCATCAAACAGCGCGGCCGCCGACTCGTCACATGAGCTTTCTATAGCCAGGATCAAGGTTCAATTAATTTTCGAAAAGCGCGGCTGGCTTTTATAAAGATTCGAATTGACCGCGTGGCGGCTTGTTCGTTATTGTCCCGCTCTGGAAAAACCGGCCGGAGAGGTGACAGAGCGGCCTATTGTGCACGCCTGGAGAGCGTGTGTCCCCCGCAAGGGGACCGAGGGTTCGAATCCCTCCCTCTCCGCCATCCCGAGGACGGCAGAGCGGTTGAAGCTGTCCGGGTTTTTCTGACTGGAACAATGGCATGAGGATGCCGGCGGTTTTATTTGAACCAGTATTCCGGCAGAACATCGCGTTCGGCTTCAAGCAGTTCGGTGATCATGGCCCGGCTGTCGGCAATGCTGGAGATCATGGGGTCGCAGAGGAAGGCCCGGAGAAGGAGGCCGCGGTCGCCGGACACGGCGGCCCGGACACTCAGTTCATGGGTGTCGAGCACCTGCTGCCAAAGCCCCCGCAGCCCCACTGGCGCGTCCCCGACCGGAGCCGGTTTCGGCCCGTCCATGCCTGTGCCGCAGAGCAATTCCAGAAAAGCGTCATCCGGCATGTTGGGGACGGCGCCCCGGTTGGCGGTGTTGATGAAGAAAGGCTTGTTCAAACCGGCCCACATGGATTCGATGATGTCCGTTGCGTGGTCCGGACCGAAACTCGTCAGGAATTCATCCATCGGTTTAACGCCGAGGTTGAAGGCGTCCACCTGTTCCCACATTTGGGCGTGGCGTTCGAGGCGGGCGTCCGTTTCCCATATGGACAAGGGCGGGATGGATTCAGGGGTCCGGCCCAGCCCCTGCCAGAAGCGCACGTATTCTTTGGTGTGACCAGTGCATGTGGGGACATGGCCGAAAGCTTCATACAAAGCGTAACTGATGGAGGCGTTGTGCCGGGCCTTCGCGCCGGTGTCGCCGCCGTCGGCTTCTCTGGCCGCGTGCGCCCGCAGTTCCTCAGCGATGGCGGGCGCCGCGTCTTTGCCGGCGTATTCGGCCGCGAGGAGCCAGGTGAAGTGGTTCGGCCCGGCGACGCGGAAGCTGAAATTATCGTCCACGTCCTCGTTCCATTCTTTGTCGTCTTTGATGATTCCGGCGCGTTTGGCGTAGTTCCGCTTGATGTGAGGCATGTGGTGGCTGTCGCAAAGGGCGAAGCTTTTCAAGTTGGGCGCGAAGAGGCGGATGCCCATGCCGTTGGCGGCGGTGGGGTTGATGTAGTTGATGACCCAGGCATCCGGGCAGAGCTTTTCGATTTGCCGGCAATAGTTCAGGATCACCGGGAACTCGCGCAAAGTGCGGAAGATGCCGCCCGGGCCAATGGTGTCGCCGCTGCACATCCGCACGCCATATTTTTCCGCGATGCGGCAGTCAATGCCACGGAAATGAACCGAGCGGTCGGCGAAACTCAGGACGACGAAGTCCGAACCCGGCAGCACTTCACGAGCGTCTGCGGCAGCTTCCAGATGGAGATTCGCGCCGGTGTGGTCAATGGCCTTTCGGGCCAGCTCCGCCATACGGGCCAGGTTGACGGCGCTGGTGTCCACAAGGGCCAGCGTTCCGTTTTGCAGGTGGGGAGACTGCGTCATTTGCCAAATGGCCTGCCGCCCGAAAAACAGGCTGCCGGCTCCGATCACGGTAACTTTCGGTTGTTGCATGGTAATGGTTCTTTGATGTCTGCGGTCTTTTTGAATAAAGAGCCTTTTTTCTTTAAAGGGAAGGCGGAAGTTCTTAATTTTGCGCCCATGAACGCAATTTCTGTTCGGTGCTTGATTACGGCGGGGCCGACGCGGGAGTTTCTTGATCCGGCGCGGTTTTTCAGCAATCCGTCGAGCGGGAAGATGGGCTACGCCCTGGCGGAAGCGGCGGCGGAGCGGGGCTGGGCCGTCGAGCTTGTCAGCGGGCCGGTCTGTCTGGCTCCGCCCGGAGGTGTCCGGCTCATCCCGGTGGTGACGGGAGAGGAAATGCTTCTGGCGGTGGAAGAGCGGTTCGGGAGCTGTGATTTGCTGGTCATGGCGGCTGCCGTGGCGGATTACCGCCCGAAAGTCCGGGCGGAGCAAAAAATTAAAAAATCCGGCGGCGGGATGACTCTCGATATGGCGCCCGTCGCGGATATTCTCCAAACGGTGGCTGCCAAAAAGAAACAGCAGTTAGTGGCGGGGTTCGCGGCGGAAACCGGGGATTTGCAACAGCGCGCCCTGGAAAAGATGCGCAAGAAACACTGCGACTATATCGCGGCCAACATTATTGGACGGGAAGGAACCGGATTCGGCGCCGATGGCAACGAGGTGTGGCTCTTCAAGGCTGATGGCGGGATGACAAAAGTCGGTCCCGCTCCGAAAAAAGAAGTGGCTGAACAGTTGATAAGCCGCTGGGCGGAGGACTTGAGCGCGTTTTAAAACCGCGCCCCGGGATGCCTATTCCGCCCACGGGTCCGTCGCGTCGAACACGCCCCAGAAGCGCTGCGCCCAGTCCGGATTCATCACAAAAATAATAATAAGAACAGAGAGGACAACCACAACCGTGCCCATTACTTTTCCCAGTTTTTTAACTGTCGAAAGCACGGCCAGAACCACCACGGCGATCAGACAATACCGCAAGGTTTGGGGATCCTCGATTACGCTGCGCAAACTCATGGAAATGATTTTTCCATTGTAACTTATACCTTTTGCAAGTGTTTTTCAACAATTGAATAATGAAAATTTATTCGCCTGAAAAACCCGCCGGCCCGCGCCGGCGCAGCTGACATCCATGAGAAAAAAAAAGACTTCTCCGCTGGAGCACGTCCTCGGCCGTCTCGATGACCTTGATCCGGTCAACCTTACTAATCTGGCCGGGCGCCTGGCCCGGGAACGGCAGCTTCTTGAAACCGTCTTTAACACTGTGCGCGAGGGCATTCTGGTGGCGGACAGCCGGGGGAAAATCCAATATGCCAACGCCGCCGCGGCCCGGCTGCTGGGCTTCAAACGCGCGGAGACGAGCCAGCCCGTGCTCTGGAAACTGGCTCCCGCCCTGGCCCGCACTTTTGATTTTTCAACGGAAGGCAGTTTCAAGGGGCGGAGCGTGCTTTCCCGTGAGTTTGCCGTTTCATATCCGGAAAACCGCTTCCTGCGGCTTTATGCGGCGCCCTTTCCCGAAGACCGGGAAAATGCCGGAACCGGCCGTTTTCTTGTCATTCTTTCCGATATCACCAGAGAACGTGAAAACACCCAGCGCCAGATCGAGGACGAAAAAATTTCCTCCCTCAAGATGCTGGCCGCCGGAGTGGCCCACGAGCTGGGCAACCCCATCAATTCACTGACGATCCACTTGCAGCTGCTTCGCCGCCAAGTGTCTGCTTTAAAAGAAAAGGAGGCAGCGCGGAAAATACTCAAGTCCATTGATGTGGGAATGAGGGAAGTGGCCCGCCTGGACGGCATCCTCAATCATTTCCTTGACGCCTTGCGGCCCAAACCGCCGGATCTCGACGACGCCAATCTTTTCGACCTGCTGGAAGAATCGCTTGAAGTGCAGGGGTATGAATTGAGCGACGCAGGCGTCACGGTTTCCGTCGAGCGCCCCGGGGAGGTTCCCGTTGTCCTTGCCGACCACAACCAGATCAAGCAGGTCTACTTCAACGTCCTGAAAAACGCCGCTGAAGCCATGCCCGGCGGCGGGGAAATCAGCGTGCGCTCGCGCGAAGATGACGATTTCTTTTACCTTTTATTCGCCGACACCGGGCATGGCATATCCGGGGAGAACCTCGGAAAAGTTTTTCAACCTTATTTTTCCACAAAAAAAGAAGGCCATGGCCTGGGCATGATGATCGTCGATCGCATCATGCGCGAGCACGGGGGCCAGGTTGGGCTGGACAGCCGGACCGGCGCCGGCACCATCGTCACCCTCCATTTCCCCAAAAAACACCGGCGCGTCCGCCTTCTGCCGGAGCAAGCCGAATCCGTGCCGCCGCCAGCCGGCGGGTGACCAAGACAATCCGCTGGATGCCGCCCGCCATTTTCTTTCTTGATGCCTGTCCCTGCGGATGTGAATATCCGTGTTTCTTCACCGCAATCCGATAAAGGAACCGAACTTCTGTTTCACATGATCAAGATCGCATTTCTGGGCGCCGGAAAAATGGCTTCGGCAATGATTGAGGGCCTGCTGGCGAAAAAATACTACACTGCCGCGGAAATCGGCTGCACCAGCGCTGCTGACGGCACCGGTGAGGCCTTGTCCAGCCGTTTGGAGATTGCTTTTACAGCGGATTTGAAGGAGCTGCTCGCGGAGCCCGCTATCGTGGTTTGCGCCTTCAAACCCCAGCAGATGGGCCAGATGTCGGACCGGCATGCCGCGCTCACGGCGGACAAGCTCATCCTCTCGATCCTGGCCGGCACACCCGTCGCCAAACTCGCGGAAAAATTTCCCAAAGCCCGCAACATCGTGCGTTCGATGCCTAACACGCCCGGGCAAATCGGGGCGGGCATCACCGCATATGCCGCGCGGGCTCCCTTGAGCGGCGAAGATAAAGAGGCCGTGGAAAAAGTTCTCGGCGCCCTTGGGCAGGTTCTTCCTGTTGAAGAAAAGCATCTCGACGCCGTGACGGCCGTCAGCGGCAGCGGGCCGGCTTACCTCTTCGAATTCGTGGCCGCGTTGCGGGATGGCGGCGTCAAGGCTGGCCTGCTTCCGGAGACGGCTTGCCAGTTGGCGCTGCAAACCGCCCTGGGCGCGGCCCGGCTTCTGGCCCACACGAGAGAGTCCCCGGAAACGCTGCGGGACCGCGTCACCTCCCCCGGCGGCACTACCCTGGCCGGTCTTGAGGTGATGAAAAAGCACCGTTTCCGCGCCATTCTCGAAGAAACCGTCCAGGCGGCCAAAAACCGCTCCATCGAACTCTCCGCGATGTGAAACCGGCGCGCGCTGTTCCATCCGTTTCCCGCCGCCCTCACAAAACCTTTTCGATGCGTTCGAGAGCGGTCATGACGTTTTCGCGTGAGCTGAAGGCGCTGAGGCGGATATGACCTTCGCCGCACCGCCCGAAGCCCGCGCCCGGTGTGCAGACCACACCGGCCTTGTTGAGCAGCAGGTCGAAGAACTCCCACGAATCGCCGCCGGTATTGATCCACACATAAGGGGCATTGTCCCCGCCCGCGCAGGTGTAGCCGAATCCGCTCATGGTTTCGCGGATGATCCGGGCGTTTCCCATGTAAAAATCAATCAAATCCTTCACCTGGTTTTGGCCTTCCGGTGTGTAAACCGCGGCGGCGGCGCGCTGGACCGGATAGGAGACGCCGTTGAACTTGGTCGTGTGCCGCCGGTTCCACAACGCATGGATGGAGTGGCCCTGGCCCTGGAGGTCGTAAGCCCGCAGGTCTTCGGGAACAACGGTGTAGGCGCAGCGCACGCCGGTGAAGCCCGCCGTCTTCGAAAAGCTGCGGAACTCGATGGCGGCTTCCTTGGCGCCTTCGATTTCATAGATTGAATGCGGCAGGGATGTGTCCCGGATAAAAGCCTCGTAGGCGGCGTCGAAAAGAATGACGGCCCGGGTTTTCCGGGCGTGGTCCACCCAGGCTTGAAGGCGCTCGCGGGAAGCCGTCGCGCCGGTTGGATTATTTGGAAAACAGAGGTAAATCAAATCCGCGGCCGTATTGGGCGGCGCTGGCACGTAGCCGTTTTCCGCCGTCGAATCCAGGTAAACAATCTTTCCAAAGCGCCCTTCCCTGAAATTTCCCGCGCGCCCGGCCATGACGTTTGTGTCGAGATAAACCGGATAGACGGGGTCGGGAATGGCCACCGTGATGTCCGCGCTGAAAATCTCCTGAATGTTGCCCGTGTCGCATTTGGCGCCGTCACTGATGAAAATCTCATCCGGCGAAATATCCGCTCCCCGGGCTTGAAAATCGTGCCGCGCGATGGCATCCCGGAGGAAATCATAGCCTTGCTCCGGTCCGTAACCCCGGAAGGTCTTCCGGCAGCCCATTTCATCCGCCGCATGATGGAAAGCATTCCGGCAAGCCAGCGGGAGGGGTTCCGTGACGTCGCCGATGCCCAGTTTGATGACGGGGCGGTCCGGGCGGGTTTCCTGAAAGGCCTGAACTCGACGCGCGATTTCGCTGAACAAGTAGGAGGCTTGCAGCTTGCGGTAATTTTCGTTGATGCGTATCATAATAAAAAGACTGGATGGATAGCCTGGCCGGAACGAATATTGCGGCGGAGGTTAAACACCCGTTTGACAATTTGGCAATTGGATAGATAGACTATTTGCACGATGCAAGTTCTCGAAACCATTCAGGAGATGCAAGAACGAGTGGCGGAACTGCGCGCGGCCGGGGGAAAAACGGGCCTCGTGCCCACCATGGGTTGCCTGCACGATGGGCACTTGAGCTTGATAGACATCGCGCGGGAGCGCTCGGACTCCGTGGCGGTGTCCATCTTTGTCAATCCCGCGCAGTTCGGGCCGAACGAAGATTACGAGCGATATCCGCGCGACCGCGACCGGGATCTGAAGCTTTGCCGGAACCGGGGCGCGGATATCGTGTTTTATCCGCGCGAAGAGGAGTTTTATCCAGCGGATTACTCGACATACGTGGAAGAGGAAAAACTCAGCGCGGGGATGTGCGGGGTCTCCCGGCCCGCGCATTTCCGGGGGGTTTGCACAGTGGTGGCGAAGCTCTTCAACATCGTCCAGCCCGCCTTGGCCGTATTCGGCCAAAAAGACGCGCAACAGGCCGCCGTGATAAAAAAAATGGTCCGCGACTTGCATTTCCCGGTGGAAATTATCGTGGGGCCGACTGTCCGCGAGCCTGACGGGCTGGCCATGAGCTCGCGCAATAATTACCTGGACGGACATCAGCGGCGGGACGCTTGTATGCTTTATCAGGCTCTGCTCAAGGGCAAGGAACTGGCGGACCATGGCATCCGCAACGCCGACCGTATCCTGGCCGAAATCACCCATGCGATTACCGAAAAACGCCGCCTGCGCGTCATTTACGCGGCAGCCGTGGACCGCGAGACACTCGAGCCGCTCCGCCACATCATTCCCGGCCAAACGTTGCTGGCGGCCGCCGTATGGTGTGACGAAGTCCGCCTGATTGACAATCTCGTGGTATAAGCTTTGCCCCTTGCGGGAGCAGCGTGTTCCATCCACTGAAAAAGCATGTATAATTACGACGCCATCATTGTGGGCAGCGGGATCGCGGGGCTGAGCGCCGCCCTCGGCCTGGCCGCCAAGGGGCGTTCGGTGGGGTTGCTGACCAAGAAAGATAAGGCTGAATCGAACACGAACCACGCCCAAGGCGGCATCGCCTCCGTTACCTCCAAAAGCGATGACTTTGAGATCCATGTGCGGGATACGCTGGAGGCGGGGGATGGTTTGTGCGACGAGCGCGCCGTGCGCGAGATTGTGCGCGAAGGCCCGGAACGGGTGCGTGAGCTTTCAGACATCGGGGTGCGGTTTTCGCAGCTGCGGGACGGGCGGATATCCCTCGGGAAGGAAGGCGGGCACTCGAAACGCCGGGTGCTGCACGTGAAGGATTTCACCGGGCGGGCCATCGAAGAAGCTCTGCTGCGCGCCGCGGCCGCCCAGCCGAACATCCGTGTTCTCGAGCATTTTTTCGCCATTGACCTTATCACGACGCGCAAGCTGATGCGCGGGGGCGAGAACCGCATCGCGGGATTATACGCCTATAATACCGCAGCCAACCGGGTGGAAACTTTCCGGACACCGGCCGTCCTTCTGGCGTCGGGGGGCGCGGGCCAAGTTTACCTTTACACGACAAATCCCTCCATCGCAACTGGTGACGGCGTGGCGATGGCTTACCGGGCGGGGGTGGAAATCCGCAACCTTGAATTTATCCAGTTTCATCCCACGACGCTCTACACCTCCACGGAGGAACGTTTCCTCATCAGCGAAGCCGTGCGGGGGGAAGGGGCGGTGCTGCGCAACCAGCGGGGCAAAACCTTCATGGAGCGCTGCCACGAGCGCGCGGACCTCGCGCCGCGAGACATCGTGGCCCGGGCGATTGACAATGAGATGAAAATGTCAGGCGCCCGGCACGTGTGGCTGGATATCACGCGCCATTCCAGGGACTTCCTGCGGGAACGCTTTCCCAGCATTTGGGAAGCTTGCGCAAGACAGGGGATTGACATGGCCAAAGATTATGTTCCCGTTGTTCCGGCGGCGCATTATTTGTGCGGGGGCGTGAAAACCGGCCTGCGGGGCGAAACGGACTTGCCGGGATTGTATGCCTGCGGGGAAACGGCCTGCACCGGCCTGCACGGCGCCAACCGGCTGGCCAGCAACTCCCTGCTCGAGGCGGTCGTGCTGGCCCGGCGCGCCGCCGCCGCTCTGGACCAATATCTCGCGGGCCACGGCCCGGTGAAGCTGGATTTGCCGGAGTGGGCGGATGGTGACATGCAGGACAGCGACGAGCGCGTCGTGCTCATCCACAATTGGGACGAGTTAAAACGCGCAATGTGGGACTATGTGGGGATCGTGCGCACCGCCAAGCGCCTTGAGCGCGCCCGGGCCCGCATCCAGACCCTGGCCCAGGAAATCCATGACTACTACTGGAACTTCAAGGTCGAGACCCGCCTGCTCGAATTGCGCAACCTCGTCCTGGTGGCCGGGTTGATTGTCGAATGCGCCCTCCAGCGGCGCGAGAGCCGGGGGCTCCATCATATCCTGGACTATCCCGGGAAACGCCCCCGCGCCCGCGACACCTCCGCGCGCCGGCTGGTGTGATGATAGTAATTTACGCCGTTGGCGGCTCCTGCATGTCCTCGAGGATGGCTTGCAGGTCTTCCTCGTGCTCGACTTCGTCTTCTAAAATGTCCAGCACAAGGTGAAAGGTGATGGGATCCTTGTCTTTGACGAAGTCCAGGAGTTTCTGGTAAACCGCGATGGCGCACTGTTCGCCCTTGATGTTTTGCGCCAGCAATGCCTTGGTGCTGAAGTTTTCCGGGGCGTCATAGCCGCAGTTGCTTTCCTTGGGCCAGTCTTCCGGTTTGAGCAGGGGCGCTCCGCCGAGGGTGATGATGCGTTCAGTCAGCTTTTCGGCGTGCTCGAGCTCTTCTTTGGCGTGCTCTTCGAGCTCTTCGGCGATGAAGTTGCGCATCCGGCCCTTGGCCACTTTGGCCCCCACCCAATACTGGTAGTAAGCCAGCCATTCGTCGGCATAGGCTTTGTTGAGCAGTTTGAGCAGTTCATCCACGTCCACGCCCACAATTGCTTTCGCTTTGGTTCCCATGAGATATTTCCTTTTGATTTTAGGTTTGTTTTGTGAACTGCCGCCGATATTCCCATCCCTTTTGCCGTTTTCAAGGAAAAAACGCGCGCCGGCGCGTTATCGGCGGAAGGGTTTGATGTAATTGTTGCCTTCCGCGTCGCGCAGGACGATTGTGTGTTTCTCCGCTTTGATGGCGATGATTTTAAGCCCCAGGTCGGGTTCGAGAATCGAATGAACGGGGTAGGCCACATGATCAATGATGACAAACGGAGGCTCCGCTTTCAGGTAAACCTCGTTGATTTTCAGGTTCGCCACGAAATCAACGGCGTTGTCAATGGTTTTAGGCAAATCTTCCTCGGCGATGGCGGATTCGGCAGCAGGTGATTCGCGGGTGATGGGTTTGGCGAATTCTTCGGCTTGAAAGGTTTCGGCGGAAGCCATTTCAGCGGGCTTTTGCGCCGTCTCCGCCGGTGGTTCTTCCTTTCCGCCGAATATAGCCGCGATGATGACGGACAAGAGCCAAATGACGCCCGCGATGCCAGCGAAACCGCCCGCCAGCACGCCTGCCAGGACTTTCTTCGACGGCTTTTTTTTTGCCGCCGCGGCGGTTTTTTCTTTTTTCCCGCCAGCGGAAGGAGCAGGCTTTTCCATTGCCGGCGCGGAGGGTTCGGTCTCTTCCGCTTCCTGTTCCTGTGTTTGCGCCCGCAAGGCTTTTTCCTCCTCGTCGTCAATAAAGAGCGGCGTTTCCCCGCTTGGCTGTTCTTCCGGCTCGCTTTCGGCCGCGGGTTTCTCCCCGGCGGCAAACAATGGCGTTTCTTCGGGCTTTCCGGCCGCCAAATGTGTTATGCCGCTTTCATCCCGCGCCGGTGCGGCCGGCTCCGGAGACGGCGGTTCGGGTTTGCCGGAGCCTGCCAGGCCTTGTTTTTCAAGCGTTTTGATGAGTTCCACGGCCCGCGCATAATCCACGTGCAGCCGTCGCTGAAGCATCGTCGGGGAGACTTTTGCGGAAGATTCGGCAATCTCCACTGCTTTAGCCAGCAGCGGGTCTTCTTCATTCTTTTTCCGCTCGCCGGCTGGAGGCGAGGGTTCAGCGGGTGTTTCCGGTCCGGGTTCCTTTCCGCCTTCTTCTTCAACAATATCGAAAACCAGAGGCAATTCTTCTTCCGTTTCAGTTTCCTTTCCGGGCGGCTGGCTTGGTTCGGAGGATTCCTCGGGAGCCGCGGATTCTTCCGGCGAAGATTCCGTTTGTTCTTCCGCTTTTTCTGGCAGGCGGGGATGAAGGTTTATTTTGGGCTGGCTCCGCGGCTCTTGTTTTTCCGGCTCCGGTTCTTCCTCGGCGCCGGGATCCGGCGGGGCCGGTTGTTTTTCCGGGCCGTTTGACGGGGTTCCCCGCAAAGAAAGTTTTTTCCTCGGCGGCGGATTTTCGGATTCGTTTTTGTTCTCCTCTGGCGGCATGAGACGGGCTTGTTTTCCCGCGCGGGTTGCGCGCTTTCAGAATTTACAAGTCAAGTTCCTTTTTATACGTGACGCCGTGAGCGTCAACAAACAATAACGCTTGCTGCCCGATTTGGCGGAGGATGATCTTGGGCTTATAGTTGACCAGGTCATTGACCTTGTAAATGCCTGATTCCAGCAGGATTTTCGTGTTGTCCTTTTTAACGCCCAGGACTTTCAGTCGGCTCAGAAACCGGATAATCGCCTTGTCGGGCGCGGCCTTGGCGGGCGGCCCGCCGGATTTTTCAGGCGCGGGTTCGGTTTTTGGAATAACGAAGTCGGGCTCTTCATAGGCGGGTTCTTCGGCGGGCGTTTCAAGGGCGGCGGCGGTTTTTTGGAGCGGGGCTTCGTGCGCGAGATGAGCGCCCGCGGCCGGCGGCGGTTCTTTCCGCGCGGGCGCGGCGCCAATGGATGGCGGCTCTGATGCCGGTGTTGTTTCCGGCGCGGGCGCCACGGCGGCCGGCGTTGATTGGCCCGCCGGGAGCGGGGGAGGCGGTCCGGCCGCAAGCGTCCTGTCGTCCGCAGCCACAGCGGGCTCGGGTCCCGCCGCCGGAATGTTGACATCCGCCTCGGGCGCCTGCCGGACACCGGAGCGGCCCATATACATGAAGACCGCCAAAACGACGCCCCCCGCCACCAGCGCGGCGGCCGCCGCGGCACTTATGATCATTTTGACGAACAGTCCGCGCCCGGCGCCGCCGGGTTCCCCCTGCGGATATGACGGCTGGCCTGGAACGGAGGGGCCGGGGCTGCCGGACCGGTCCTGCTGGGCTTTTTTTAAGGCTTCATTGATGAGGCTCATTTGATTTTCATTTCTTTTTCGGCGCGGTGGATGTCCCAGTAATTGACTTCATCGGAAGACCGGATGTAGGCCGAGAGCAGGGCTTTGTCAGACAGGTTGTTGATCAGCCGGGGAATGCCGCCGCTGGCCCGGTGCAGTTTGCGGTAAGCCCGCGGCGTGAAACGGGGCCTGCCCATGCCTCCCGCCGTGGTCATGCGGTGTTGCACGTAGTGGATCGTCGCCTCGAGATTTAAGGGCTTGAGATCGCAAAACACCAGGATGCGCTGGCGCAGCTGCCGCAGGCGGTCCTCCTGAAGCATGCCTTTCAGTTCCGGCTGGCCCAGCAAAATGATCTGCAGCAGCTTCCGCGTGTCCGTTTCGAGGTTCGAGAGCAGGCGCAGGAATTCGAGCGTGTCGTAGCTGAGGTTTTGTGATTCGTCAATGATCAGCACGATGTCCTTGCCCTGGCCGATGCGGTCGAGCAGTGTTTGGTTGAGGCGGTTCATCAAGTCCGCTTTGCTGGACGCCTTGTCCTGCTCGCCCAGCTCGGTCAGCACGGCTTTGAGCAGCTGGACTTCGTTCAGGCGCGGGTTGAGGATCAGGGCTGTTTCGAAGCGCTTCGGGTCCAGCTCGTTGAGGAATGTGCGGCACAGCGTGGTTTTGCCGCAGCCCACTTCCCCGGCCAGAACGACAAACCCCTTTCTCTCTTCGACCCCATAGCGCAGGTGCTGCAGCGCCTCGTGATGCGTCGGGCTCAGGAACAGGAACTTGGGATCGGGAGTGATGTTGAAGGGCATCTCCCGGAAGCCATAGAATTGCGCATACATTTGACCCGGAGAGCTTGTGAAAAATAACCGGATATTCCAAGCCCCAAATATCAAGCGCGAAACCCCCGCCGGGTTCCGGATGCCGAATGACTGGGCCGGAAGGTTATGGCGCGGGGGCGTGCTGTCGGGGAAGGGGAAGTTTTTTTAAAGCTCGACGCCCAGTTTGTTCAATTCATTAACCAGTTTTTTATCCGCCGGGTGGCCGTTGAAGAGGACTTTGCCTTCGGGAGTGATTAAAACCATCCGGGGGATGGAGTTGATCAGCAGTTGCCGCGAGAGGGGGCGTTGATCCGGCTCGATATACCAGGGCATGTCCATTTCGAGGTTTTCGCGGATTTTCTTGGCTTTGGCCACGGCGTCTTCGTCGTCCGTGTTGATGGCGGCAACGAAGACGCCCTGGGAGGGCAGTTTTTCGGCTTTTTTTTGCAATTCCGGCATGAGAGCCATGCAGGGGCGGCACCAGCTGGCCCAGAAGTCCAACAGCACGGCTTTGTTGCCCATGGCCATCAAGCCCAGCGTGGTGGTTCCGCCGTCCGTTTTCGGGATTTCCATGTCCATGGGCAGGACGATCTTTTCCATGGCCGTTTGAATGACTTCATTCTGCCGGAACTCATGTATCAAGCTGGTGAGCTGGAAGATTTCGGAGAACTTGGGCGCGTTCCAAAGGGCTTGTTTGACTTCTGTCTCGAAAACGGCGATATCGTCTTCCTGATAGGCTTTCACCGCCGCCAAGGCATGAAGGAAACCTTCGAGCTGCGCTCTTGAGGCAAAAGTCTGCTCCGGCCCGACGATGATTTCGTTTTTATGGGCGTCAAGCTTGGGAGCGAGCAGCTTCAGTCCATCCACGTCGCCGGCTTTCAGAAGTTTCAAAGCTTGGGCTTCGAGTAATTGAGCTTTGCCCACCCCGGCGTCACGGGCGGCGTCGTAAGCTTCGAAAAAGTCTTCGGATTTGTCCAGGGCCGCCGTCATGAGGGTTTTGAGCGCCTTCTCCCTGTCCGCGGCGGGGGTTTCGGCTTTGGCGGCATCCGCTTCCAGCGCGTGGATGCGGGTTGCGCCGATGAGCGCGCACAGGGCCATGCCTGTCATGATCCAGTTTTTGTTTTTCATTGGAGTTTTTCTTTCTTTGGCATGAGACGCCGGCCGGGAAAGATGGATGTTAGCAGCGGGGGAACGGCGCTAACAAGCCAAATCAGATAAAATCTCGTACGTTTCATATTTCTCCAGCTTGCGGCGCATCCAGTCCAGCGCGGTGTTGACGGCGCGTTTCCTGACGGCCATGCGGTTGCCGGGATAGACGATTTTGTGGGACCACACGCCGGATGGCGAGTGGTAGCCGAAGAAAATCGTGCCCGCGGGGTTTTCCGCCGT
Source organism: uncultured Puniceicoccaceae bacterium (assembly GCA_964650745.1). Lineage (GTDB taxonomy): Bacteria > Verrucomicrobiota > Verrucomicrobiia > Opitutales > CAZYUX01 > CAZYUX01. The sequence continues at coordinate 10,115 of CAZYUX010000003.1, read as the reverse complement.
GCCGCCTCCGGGGCCGGCGAAGCCGGTGACGCTCAAGGCATAGGCGGCTTCGAATTTTTCGGCCGCTCCGGTGGCCATGGCCGCCGCGCATTCGGCGCTGACGGCCCCGTGCTGAAGCAGAATCGCCTCGGGCACGCCCAGCAACTGGATTTTTGTCTCGTTATTATAACATACGACTCCCCCGGCGAAGATTTTCGACGCGCCGGGGATGTCGGCGAAAGCGCTGGCCAGGAGGCCGCCGGTGCAGGATTCCGCCACGGCCAGTTTTTTGCCCGCGGCGCGGAGTTTGCGCAAAAGAAGGCGGCTCATGGACAGGGAGCCAAAGCAGACAAAATCCGCCCCAAGCAAATCGCGGCATTGTTCGGCGGCTTCCCGCGCCTGATCCCAGGTCATCAGCCCTTCTTTGGGGCTGATGCGCACGTCCACCATTCCGGCGTGCGCGCAATAACCGGTGTGCAGACGATCCTCCAGCGGCCGCAAAACGGGCGCAAGCCGCTCTTCCAAAAGAGATTCGCCGATGCCGCAGGTCCGGATTTGCAGGTAAACTACGGTTTGCGCGGCCCACCCGGCTTCCCGCAGCCGCGGAAGCACGTGGTTGTCGAACATAGGCTCCAGCTCGTGCGTCGGCCCGGGCAGCATGACCAGGATCCGCCCGTCTGTTTGCAGCCACTGGCCCGGAGCCGTTCCCAGGCGGTTGGGGATGACCTCCGCGCCTTCCAGGATGGCGGCCTGGCGCAAATTGTTATCCGTAACTTCGCGGTCCAGTTTGGCGAAGTGTTCCCGGATGGCTTGTTCCGCTTCGCGCGAAGGAACCAGTTTCCGGCCCAGCGCGCGGGCCACGGTATCGCGGGTCAGGTCGTCCCGTGTCGGCCCCAGGCCGCCCGTGGTGATGACAATGCCGGCGTTTTCCCAGGCTTCCGAGAAATAGCGGGCAAGGGTTTCCGGGTGGTCGCGCACGACCACGTTGCGCTCCACAGCCAAGCCGTAGCGGTTCAACTGGCGGCTTATAAAGGTGAGGTTGCCGTTGTCGCAGATGCCTAACAGCAATTCGTCTCCGATCGTGAGAATTTCAACTTTGGGCTTGGGCGTCGTCGTGGAAGGCATGGCTGGATGAAGAGCGGGAATTATGGAGCGCCGCCGGTCGCACGGCCCGGCCGGAAGCCTGCCGAAAGAAAAGGCGCGCATCCTTGCGGTTTCTTCTTTTCACTGTTACAGGTGATACATTATAGCCAGTATGCTGAAAATGCCAACTCCCGCGCGCAGTAAAATAATAAAGGAAAAGGTCCGGCGGCTGCCCCGCCGCCCGGGTGTCTACTTGATGAAGGACCGTTTTGGGGGGATTATCTATGTGGGCAAGGCCAAAGATTTGAAAAAACGGGTTTCGGGTTATTTTCAGCCTTCCCGCCGCCGTCTCTCCAGCCAGCCGAAGCTGGCCGCCATGCTTGGTATGATTCATGATTTCGAGACGGCCGAGGTTAAAAATGAGACTGAAGCCCTCCTGCTCGAAGGAAAGCTCATTAAAGAATGGCGGCCCAAATTCAACACGGACTTTGCCGACGATAAACGCTTTCCGCTGGTGCGGGTGGACGTGGAAAGCGAGATGCCGCTTTTCCAGTTAGCGCGTTTCAAGAAAACGGAAAACGCGCGCTATTTCGGCCCTTTTCCACACTCGAAAGCGCTGCGCCAGACTTTGATTCAGATGCGCCTTCGATTCGGCATCCTCCTGGGGGACGCCCGGCCCGCGCGCCTGCCGGACGGCTCGTGGCGTCTTTACGACGATGCCCGGGCGGAAATCTATAATCATCCCAACATCGTCACCGTTGAGGAATACCGTCAAAGAATTGCCCGGGCGTGTGATTTCCTTGAAGGGAAATCCCGCGAATGGCTGGCGGAGATCAACCAAAAAATGCGCCGGGCGGCACAGAAAAAGGATTTTGAAGCGGCGGCAACACTGCGCGATCTCGCGTTCGCTCTTGAGGAAACCCTCCGGAAAACCCGGAAATTCGCCCGCGGTCCCCTGCCCCGCCCCCAGCCGGCGGAGGCTTTGGCGGAGCTGCGGCACGCCCTCGCCCTGCCCCGCCTGCCGCGGCGCATCGAATGTTTCGATATCAGCCATATCTCCGGCACGTTTTGCGCCGCCTCGATGGTTCTTTTCACTGACGGGAAGCCCGCCAAGAGCCAGTACCGCCGTTATAAAATTAAAAGTTTCACCGGCAACGACGACTGCCGGGCCATGGAGGAGGTTGTCAGCCGCCGTTACCGCCGTTTGCGCGATGAAGGCCGGGAATTCCCGGACCTTGTGCTCATTGACGGCGGTTTGGGCCAGGTGAACACGGCTCTGCGGGCCTTTCGCAGCCAGAATATCGAGCCGCCCCCGCTGGCGGGGCTGGCGAAAAAGCGGGAACAGGCAGTTCTGCCGAGCGGCCGGGCGGCCCCGCGCCTGCGCCGGGACAGTGAAGCCCTCAAACTCCTGCAGCGTGTGCGGGATGAAGCCCACCGTTTCGCCCGCGCTTATAACATCGATCTGCGCCGGCGGCGTATCCGGGAAACGGTCCTGGACGACTTTCCCGGTCTGGGTCCGGCGCGCCGCCGGGATTTGCTGGACCATTTCAAATCCATGAAAAACATGAGAAAAGCCTCTCATGAACAGCTCCGGAAAGTCCCTGGCATCGGACCCAAAACAGCGGCGCGGCTGCGCGCTTTTCTCGCTGGCGGGAACCCGGGAACAAGGCCGTTAAAAAAACATTCCGCCGCCGATTTGCCTTGTCAAACGCTTTGATGCCGTTACAGAAACAGCCGCACAACCAAGAATATGGCCGAAAACGACCCAGAAGAATTTGTCACCGCTCAAAACGAAGGGGAAAACGAAACCGGCGGCGGCAATGAGATGATTATCGAGGTGGAGCCGGGGCGCACGATCATCGAGCAGGGCATCACGGGCCGGGGGTTTTACATTCTCCAGTCCGGCACGCTGGAAGTGTTTAAGGACAATGTCAAGCTGGCCGTGCTCATGCATCCGGGAACTGTTTTCGGGGAGATGAGCGATATTCTGGGCAGGCCCCGCACCTGCACCATCCGGGCCAAAACCAAAGTGGAAGTGCTTCACATCGGGTCAGAAAACATGGAAGAAACCCTTGCCAGCAATCCGGCCATCGCCATCAAAATCATCAAAACTCTGGCCGCAAGGCTCGAACGCACCACCCAGAAACTGGCCGACGCTTCCAAAGAAAGTCCCGTTTGGTCCATCAGCCCCGATGATCCCGACCCCGGCCGGGAGCCCGCCGGCGAACGTGAAGCCGCCAAACCTCCGGAAAACAGGCCTGGTTGAAAAGGATCCAAGGGCTTGGACTGGCGGCTCTCACCAAAAAAAGATCAAAAGCAGCATTACGGCCAGCGCAAGAGGAACCAGCGCCATCAGGTGATAAAGAATGGCTTCGCGCCGCCCGAAGCTTTTCGGAGCGATCATTTTTTTCCAATGCCGCTGGCACCATGCGCCGGAAGCGTCTTTCAGCCGCGGATGCCGCCGCCGGTGGCCGGGCCGCCCGCAAATATCGCACCAGCCGCAATAACCTTCCGGTATTCCTTTGAACTTCTCCGGAAAATGCCGCCGGTCCGCGCACTGGCACGCGGCCGGCGCGTTCTGCCTTTTTCCCTCCATGAAAAAATTTCCCGCGTGTTTTCCCGTGATGGCCAGCCCTGGAAAGGGACGCTTGCGGGATCCGGCCATCCCGCTTCCGGCACGGAAACCGTTTCAAACCGGGCGCTTCCGGATGCCCGTCACTCTCCGACTTGGTAGCGGCTGAAGCGGCGCACAATAATATTTTCGCCGAAATGGGCGATTTTCTCCTTCAGCAATTCCTGTATGGTCTGACTGGTGTTTTTGACAAAGGGCTGTTCGAGCAGGCATGACTGGGAGAAAAACTTTTCCATCTTGCCGTCCGCAATTTTCTGGACGACGTGGGCCGGTTTGCCCTCGGCGCCGCCGGCCGCGATCTCGCGCTCTTTGGCCAGCACTTCATCAGGCACATCCTCGCGCGAGACGTATTGCGGATTGGCGGCGGCGATGTGCATGCCCAAGTCATGGCAGAATTTTTTGAAATCTTCGTTTTTGGCCACAAAGTCCGTTTCGCAACCCGTCTCAATGAGCACGCCCACTTTGCCGCCGAAGTGGATATAGGCGTCGATCAAGCCGTCTTTGGCCTCGCGTCCTGACTTCTTGTCGGCGGTGGCCATGCCTTTTTTCCGGAGGATGGTAATGGCTTGTTCGGGGTCGCCCCCGGCCTCGGTCAGGGCTTTTTTGCAGTCCATCATCCCCGCGCCGGTTTGAGCCCGGAGTTCGCTGACCATTTTCGCGCTGATTGTCACACTCATAATTTGAAAAGTCATGGACGGGTGTGAAATCCCGCCGGTTGAATTATGTTTTGGAGGATTCGTCGTAATCGTCGGTGGAAAAAAACTCGGGGATTTCGGCGGCGCCTTCTCCGGCGGCGGGAGGAGCCGTCACAGGCAGCTGTTCCTCCTTTACCGTCTCTTTAACGATGCGGCCGGCGTCAAACTTGCCGGGCGTTTTCGTGTCCTGGCGGGCCAGGCCGGTTTGAACTGCTTCCATGATCGTTTCCACGATCAGGCGTATGGATTTAATCGAGTCGTCGTTGCCCGGAATAGGATAATCAATGAGGGCGGGATCGGAGTTGGTGTCCACCAAGGCGATGATGGGCAGACCCAAGCGCCGCCCTTCGGCCACGGCGATTTCCTCGTGCCGGGCGTCAATGATGAAGAGCGCCGCCGGATAACCCTTCATGTCCGCGATCCCTTCAAAATTGCGCTGCATCCGGCTCATCTCGCGGCGGATGACGGCGGCTTCTTTTTTCGGCAGCTTGGCCAAACTGCCGTCGGCTTCCATTTCGAGGTATTTTTTATACCTTTGAATGCTGTTTTTAATGGTGGAATAATTCGTCAAAGTCCCTCCCAGCCAGCGGTTGGCGCAGAAGGGCATCTGGCAGGCCGCGGCCGCCTCGCGGATAATCTCCTGGGCCTGGCGCTTGGTCCCCACGAAGAGGATGTCTTTGCCGGATGCCGCCAAGTCCTCCGCAAATCGCGCCGCCTCCTCCAATAATTGAAAGGTTTTCTCCAAATCAATTATCGAAATACCGTGTCGGTTGTCGTAAACGTATTTTTTTGCCTTGGGGTTGTAGCGCCTCAGCTGGTGCCCGAAATGGACCCCGGCATCAAGCAAGTCTCGAATCGTAATATTCATTCCGGTTCGGCTGGATAAATTAGACCGTGTCTTTCCGTTGTCTGACGTTGTGGTTTTATGTTTATCAATAGAAAGGCCCGCGGCCGCAAGACGGACCCCGCGGACATTCGGGAAATGAGACGCAGGTTTACCCCTAAAACCGGCCAAAGCAAGCCGAAATTCCCTCTTTTTGAAAAAAAAGCTTGATTTGACCCGCGAAAAAAATCCTATTACTTTGCCTTGTGAAAATTGATGCAGGGTGGAGCAGTCCGGTAGCTCGTCAGGCTCATAACCTGAAGGTCGGTGGTTCAAATCCACCCCCTGCACCCATTGCCGCCGCGATGTCAAAGCCCTCATGCCGCGCGCGTGTCATGGAAAACACCCGGGGGCGGCTTTAAATTATTGGCCTTATCGGGAATGTTGCCCTTCGCGCCCGACAACACAACCAAGGCCTTTCCCGCTGAACGAAAAATAACGCCTCATCCGGTTGGCTTCTGTTTGGCCCCGCGGAGGAGGCCGGGTTTGAGGGATAATGCTTGAAAAATGTTTGACACAGGCGGGCGGGCGGATTACAAGGTGCTGGCAAATACCCTTGAAAGAAATTTTTTGATGATTCGACAAAACCTGAAACCTGAACAAAACCCATGAAAACATTGAACAAACTGCTGATTATCGCGGCGCTGACGGGGCTTTGCCTGCCTGTTTGCGGCGCGGGCTGGAGCGACGATTTCAACGCCTCCACTCTGGATCCGGCGTGGCAAAGCGACCATAGCTCCTACCCGCTGGGCCTGTATAAAAAGTATGCGATGCAAATCTCCGGGGCGGGGTCCTCCGTGGTTAACCTGGACTACAGCCTCTACCGGCAGGAAAACAGCAAGAACCGCTACGTGGACGACTCGGGCGACTACGAGATTGTCTGGCGCAACGGGCGCTGGAACATCACGACGGATCTGGTGGACCCGGAGACGGGCAAGACGGTGGGCGTCGTGGTTTATTACGAGTCGTTCGACGACGTGGCGACGCCGGACGCTGTGACGACGTGGGAAGCGGTGGACGGCGTGACGCCGCTGCCAACCGTGAGCACCTTGACGCCGACGGAGGAGTCGCTGGTGATTGACGCGAACAAGGGGATGAACTGGGACAGCTTCAATGTTTTCCTGAGTTCGCCGTTTGACATGAGCGCGAACCCGTGGATCAGCGTGAAGGTGAAATCCAGTCACGACCTGAACCTGTTGATTTATTTGTGGGACACTTCGGGCAATTATTTGCCGGGGGTGTGGCACGAAATCGTGGAGCACGACCGTTACACCGAGTATCATTTCGACTACAGCAGCTTGTCGGGGGCCAACCCGCCGGACATCTCCTCGGTCGACCATTTGATGATCCAGTTCAACCCGGGGACGGACTGCAAGCGGCCAACGGTGTTCTTTGACGACTTCAAGGTGGGAGATGACGCGGCGCAGGCGTGCGAGGTGACGCAGGTGCCCAACCAACAGACGGTGATCAACGCCCCGACCCAATACATTCCTCTGCGCAACATCGCGGACGCCACAGGATTCAGCGCCACGAGCAGCGACACGGGGATCATCCCGGATCCGAATGTTGTCAACCGCGGATCCGCCCCAACCGGCTGGGAGCACGTGGGGCCGGGCTGGTATATTGACTACACTCCGGTGGCGGACGCCACGGGCACGGCGACAATCACACTGAGCACCTCCGGCGGGCCGGGGGTCAAGACGATGGACTTCGACATCATGGTCGAAGGCAACATGTCGCCGGAGATTGACCCGCTGGACAACATGGACGTCAGTTACGGGGAAGTCGTGAGCATCACGATGACGGGGATAGACGACGGCAACCCGAACGCCCGCCAGGGGATTTCCATAACGGCTTCAAGCTCGAACACCGGCGTCGTTCCGGACCCGACGGTCAACTACACATCGGGCGATTACCGGGGAACGCTGGACTTCACGGCCGGCAGCACGGATGGCACGGCGACCATCACCGTCACCGTGCAGGACGACGGCGGGACATCCGGAGGCGGCGTGGACACGGTGGTCGAGACCTTCGACGTCAACGTCTGGTCCTCGGCCAACCACGTTCCGACGATTGACGTGATTCCCGACCAGTTCATCCAGAACCAGAGCGGCACACACATCGTGACCATGACGGGGATCACGGACGGGGACGAGTGGACGGACAACGTGAGCATCACGGCGGTCAGTTCGGACCCGGCGGTGATCGCCAACCCCGCGGTCAGCTACACTTCGGGCGACGAGACCGGAACGCTGACTTACGACGCGCCGGCGGACAACACGGAGACAACGACCACCACCATCACGGTGACGGTTGACGATGACGGCGGCAGCGGAGCCAACGGCCCGCAGTCGAAGGTGCTGACGTTCGACATCGAGGCGCGGATCACGCCGATCACGGGCTGGATGGACGACTTCGAGGACGGAGTGCTGGACCCGACGTGGGACGGCACGAACTGGAATGGCACCCAACCGGCCGGCGAGGGCTGCCACACGGTGACCGAACCCTCCCCGCACCTGAACGTGGATATTGACAAGACGGAGACCGGCAACTGCTGGGCTGGACAGTGGTATTTGATTCCCAACGAGATGGATATGGACGCCAACCCTTACATGAGCACGATCCAGCGGGTTGCCAGCTTCACCCAAGGAGGCACCAACACCGATTTCCGGATGTATCTGTGGGACGCCTACAACAACTACAACACCGGCCAGGGCGGCAATTTGACGGTGACCCTGACGGGCAGCTACGCGGAGTATTTCTTCGATCACGACGCCTACCGGACCAAGAGCAACGGCGATCCGGTGGACTTCAGCCGGATCAAGGCGCTGCTGTTCAACTGGGATCCGGGAGGCAACTGCGGCGGCCAAGTGTATATCGGCACCATCCACATGGATGACCTGCGGCTGGGCGACCAGGCGAACCTGCCCCCAACCACGCCGGTCTGCACTCTGGACGGGGTGCCCGGCCAGGCGATCGCCGAAGGCTCGGCGCCCTTTGACATCGGGCTGACAGGCATCGGTTCCGGACAGGACCCGGAGGTGGACGTCACCATCACGGCCACCAGCAACAACACCGGTTTGATTCCGAACCCGACGGTCACGCCCAACCCGGTGCCGGCGGGGCAGACCACCGCCACGCTGACCGTCAGCCCGAACGCGGGCACGGGGGACGCCATCATCACGGTGACGGCCTCGGCGTCAGGTTCCACGGACGCGTCGGAGCAGTTCACGGTGCGCATAAGAGATGTCTCGACCGCGGAGGCCGCGGTAACGGTGGACCTCGGCACGGAGCATCAAACCATTGATGGCATGGGCGCGCACATCGGCCCGGGAGCGGACATCACCGAAGGGCAGCTGAACATGATCCAGGAGCTGGGGCTTTCGATCATCACGATTTCGATGGTGGGCAGCAGCCAGTTCGAGCCGCACCGCGACAACAGCAACCACGACGTGGTCAACCTGGACGGCTTCGAAACCGGCGCCTTCAACTGGAAAATGTGGCAGCGCATTTACGGTCTGCCTTCGGTCGAAAAGATCACGCTGCGCTCGTGGAGCCCGCCGTTCTGGATGAAAGGCAACAAAAGCTCCGTGGCGCAAACTTACCTGTCCGAGTATGACAACGTGCTGCTGCCGCGCTTCTACAAGGAGTTTTCGGAATCCTTCGTGGGGATGTGCCAGGCCTTCAAGAAAAACGCGGGCTTCCCGCTTTACGCCATCTGCCTGCAGAACGAGCCGCAGTTCAACGAGCCCTATGCCTCCTGCCGCATTTCGGCCCAGGAGCACGCGGACATCTTCAATGTTTTGGGGCCGCATTTCCGGGCGCGGATTCCCGAGTCCGAGACGAAGCTGGCCTGGGGCGCCGTCCTCGAGAGCCAAGGCCAGGCGGACGACTATTACACCGTGGTGGACGGTGACGCGGGAGCCACCGTTTATGCCAACGATTACCATTTCCAGTATTTCCTGAACTGGAACCGCACCCTCTACAATGATCTGCGCTCCTGGTGCGACGCCGACGGACGCAACATGTGGACGAGCGAGTGTTCCTTCGGCGACCACACATGGAACGGCGGCGGAGCGAAGCTGGCCTATGGCCTGCAATTCCACTTCAACCACGGCGGCAACGGCTGGATGGCCTGGGGCTACGCCGGCAACGACTCGGACAGCCAGGCCCATTTCAACCTGCTGAAGTTCGACGAGCCCTGGCCCAAGGCCATCGGCCTGAAGCACTACAGCAAATACATCCGCCCGGGCGCCGTGCGCGTGGACGCCACAACGACCGACAGCGACTTGAAGGTCCTTGCCGCCAATGACACCGCCAACGGCATGCAGACCATCGTCATCAGCAACCTGGGGCCCGACGGCAACTGGGAAACCACCCCGGTGGTCCCGCAGACCGTGACCAAAACCTTCACGGTGGAGGGCGCGGGACTGGCCGCATCCTTCGATGTGTATCACTCGTGGGAAAACAGCCACTGGGTCAGCGCCGGCACCTACACGCCCGGTGAAATCCTCCTCGTCGGCCCCAACCAGGTCACCACCCTGGTTTCCGGCAGCGAACTGCAGATCACGACAACAAGCCTGCCAAACGCCACGGAGGGCAGCCCCTACGACGAGCAAATCCAAGCCAGCGGGGGGACGCCGCCCTACACTTGGGAAATCATCAGCGGCACGCTGCCCTCGGGATTGAGTTTCGACACGGATACGGCCGTCATCAGCGGCACGCCGACGGAAAACGGAACCTTTCCGATGACCCTGCAGGTGACCGACTTCGCCCTGGACATTGACACACAGGAGCTGACGCTGACGGTGGACCCGATGCCGGCGCTCGAGATCACCACCAC
>CAZYUX010000002.1:0-39847 GCA_964650745.1 uncultured Puniceicoccaceae bacterium | reverse complement strand
AGGAAGCTCTGAAAAAAGAGTCTGTGGCGGGGGATTGTCCTTGGGGCGGAGTTTTTGTCAAGGTTGCGCGGAAACCGGGAGGAGAAGCGGTTTTTTAGGCCAATGCCGGATGTTTATTTGATGGTGTTTTATCATTTGTGGCCTTTGTGGCCATAGCGCGGCACGGGTCAGGCCGGGCAAAGGATTTTTTTGCGCGCCATGTAGAGGTTGGACAGGGCGAAGAGCGTGATGAATTGCGCGGCGTTCTTGGCCAGCCCGCGGTAGCGGGTTTTGACGTGGCCCCATTGGCGTTTAATCACGCGGAAGGGGAACTCGACTTTGGCCCGCACCGAGGATTTGCGCCGGTTGCGCCGCTTTTGTTTGGGAGAAAGCGCCCCGCGCGGGCCGCGTTTGGCCTTGTCGAGCACGCCCCAGAAGACGCCTTCAGCGCGCGCTTTGCGCTTGGCCTTTTCGTCGTAATAGCCTTTGTCGCCGAAGAGCGCCCGCTCCTGGCCGTGCTGGAGCTTGTCCAGGACCTCGCGGTCGTGGACGCTGGCCGTGGTGACCTCGACGCTGTGCGCCAGGCCGCTACGGGCGTCCACGCCGATGTGCGCCTTGATGCCGAAGTGCCAGTTCTCACCCTTCTTCGTCGAGCTCATTTCGGGGTCGCGCGCCTTGCTCTTGTTCTTGGTGCTGGCGGGGCCGGCGACGAGCGTGGCGTCCACGATCGTGCCCTGCCTCATCATCAGCCCCCTGTCCTCCAGGAGCGCGTTGACGCGCCCGAAGATCGCCGGGGCCAGGCGTTTGTCCTCCAGCAGCCGGCGGAAGTTCAGGATCGTCGTCTCGTCGGGGATGCGCTGGCACAAGGGGTCGAGCCTCAGGAAGCGCTGGAAGCTCATGCGGTCCGCGATCTCTTGCTCGGCCCTCGGGTCGCTCAAGTCATACCACTGCTGCAGGCAGTGCGCCCGCAGCATCATCTCCAGCGGGTAGGGCTTGCGCCCCGTCTTGCCCGGCCGGTAATGCGGCGCGATGATGGCGCAGAGCTCCTTCCAGGGCACGACTTGGTCCATTTCGTCCAGGAAGCGCTCGGCGCGCGGTTGCTTGCGGTGGGTGGCGAGGGAGAGGAAGCTTGTTTGCATAATATTATATTACTACATATTCTATATTATGTCAATTATCCAATAAAAAAAACAATTGCCCCTTCCGGGCCTTTTTCAGAGCTTCCTTAAATGGATGTTGTCATGAGAATAGGCGTTTTGTCACAGGACGAAATTATCCGGATTGACCGGGCGGCGAAAGCGGTTTTGGAGCGCGCGGGGGTGCTCGTTCCCCACGAGGAAATGCTGCGGCTGTTCGCCAGAGCGGGAGCCAAGGTGGACGAGGCCCGGGGCCGGGTGCGGATTTCCGCGCGGCTGGCTGACGAGTGCCTGGGGCAGGCGGGCAAATCTTACACGCTCCACGGGCGGAACCGCAACCGGACCGCCGCCTTCGGCCAGGGGCGGCGCAACTACAACTCCATCGCCGGAGAGGCCCATTGGCTGGAGCGGGGCGGCCGGCGCCGGTTTGCATGCCTCGATGACGTCACCGCCGCCGCCAAGCTGGGCGATGTGCTGCCGCGGTTGAACATCGTGGGCGCGATGTCCGACCCGCATGAGGTGGATGCGGCTTGCCGTTGCGTCGAAGTCGCGGCGGCGCTTCTGCGGGCCACGGACAAACCCTTCACGTTCTGGTTTTATGACCGTTCCAGCGCCAAGTTCCTCATGGAAATGTTCAGCGCCGCTGCCGGCTCCATGGAAGACCTGGCCAAATTTCCCATCACCTATCCCTTCCTTGAGCCGATCAGCCCGCTGCGGTTCGACACACGGGGGATTGATTTGCTTTTCGAGACCGCGCGGGCGCCGCTGCCGGTCTCCATCGGCCCCATGGCCCAGACGGGCTTGAGCGCCCCCGGCACGCTGGCGGGAACCGTGGTCCAGGAAACGGCGGAAATCCTTGCCGGAATCTGCGCCGTCCAGTTAATCCGCGCTGGCACTCCGGTCTGTTTCGGCGGCATTCCCCACGCCTTCGACATGCGAACCACCCAGATGATTTTCGCCGGGCCGGAGCAGGGCCTGATGGCCGCGGCCATGACCCAGATGGGCAAATATTACGGGCTTCCTGTTTACACCAACACCGGTCTGACCGACAGCAAGGGCGCGGACGCCCAGGCCGGCCTCGAGATTGCCGCAACCCTCCTCATGGGCGCCTTGGCCGGCTCCGATATCTTCGGGCACATGGGCATCGCCGGAGTGGACCAGGCTTCGAGCCTCGAGATGCTGGTGTTCCAGCATGAGGTGATTGAATACATCGAGCATATCTTGGTCGGCATCACGGTAAATGACGAAAAACTTGCCCTCGATGTTATTGACGAAGTAAGCCCCGGCGGAACGTTCATTGACCACACACACACCGCCGAGCACTTCCGCGAGGAGCTCTGGATGCCTCAATTGCTCGACCGTTCCTTTTGGCCCGCGTGGGAGAATGCGGGGCGCCCGGACCTCGCCTCGAAACTGCCCGCCCGCGTGGACGAATTACTGGACACCTACGAGGAGAAGCTCCTGCCCGATGACCTCGATCAAGAAGTCACCCGCATCCTCGCCGCCGCCCGCCTCCAGAAGTAAGGAGCCTCCCGCGGGAAGGCCGCGGGCACGGCCCGGGGCCCTGACAGGTTACAGTTTGGGTTTAAGTTTGGCGATTTCGAAGCACTCGATGGTGTCGCCTTCCCGGTAAGTGCCGGCGCCCTCGAGAACGACGCCGCATTCGTAGCCGGCCCGCACCTCGCTGGCGTCATCCTTGAAGCGCTTGAGAGCGCTGATTCTGCTTTCGTGGACGACTTCGCCGCCGCGGCGCAGACGGGCGGCGGCATCGCGCAGGATGCGGCCCTCGGTGACCATGCAGCCGGCGGCGAAGTTGCCTTTCGCCACGGGAAAGACCTGGCGGACTTCAGCCGCGCCGAGCTTGTTTTCCCGCACTTCCGGCTCGAGCTGGTCCGCCATGGCTTCTTTGACCGTGTCAATCAGCTCGTAAATGATGTTGTTTTGATAGATGGTGATGCCGTGGTGCTTGGCGAAAGCGGGCACACCTGGCTCGAGGCCGACGTTGAAGCCGACAATTGCGGCGCTGGCGGCATCGGCCATCAGGACATCGTTTTTTGTGATCATGCCGACACCTGTGTGGACGACTTCGATCTGGATTCTTTCGCTTTGAATTTGCTCGAGGCTGATGGCGAGGGCTTCGGCAGTGCCAAACACGTCGGATTTGACGACGACGCGGAAGACTTTCACTTCCTTCCGGGCGATGGCGGCGAAGAGGGTTTCCACGGAGGCGGCGGGTTCTTCTTTTTCTTCGGAGATTTGGCCTTCGCGTTTGCGCCGCAGGGCTTCTTCATCAGCCAGCCGCCGGGCTTGTTTTTCGTTTTTGCAGGCGAGGAAAGGCGCTCCGGCCGCGGGCGGCTCGGACCAGCCGGCCAGCTTGGCGGGGAAGGACGGGCGGGCTGTTTTAACGGTCTGCCCTTGAGGGGCGGTAATGGCGCGCACTTTGCAGCAGGCTTGTCCCGACACAATGACCGAACCCGGTTTGAGGGTGCCTTTCTGGACGATGACGGTGGCCGTCGAGCCGCGCCCCGCTTCTTTTTGCGCCTCGATGACCACCCCTTCGGCCGGACAGTGGGGGTTGGCTTTGAGGGTTTCCATAATCTCGGCCTGGAGCAGGATGTTGTCGAGCAGTCCGGTGATGTTTTCGTCTTTGAGGGCGGATATGGCCGCGGCCAGCACTTCGCCGCCCCAGTCTTCGGAGGCGATTTGGCGTTCCTGCATCTGTTGTTTGACCCGGTCCACATTGGCGCCTTTGGCGTCAATTTTATTAATGGCCACCACGACGGGCACTTTGGCGGAGCGGATGAAGCGCAGGGCTTCGTCCGTTTGGGGCATGAACCCGTCATCCGCCGCCACCACGAGCACGGCGATGTCGGTAAGGTGGGCGCCGCGGGCGCGCATGTTGGCGAAGGCGGCGTGGCCGGGGGTGTCAATGAATGTAATGGCCTGGCCATTGTGCTCGATTTGGTAAGCGCCGATGTGCTGGGTGATGCCGCCGGCTTCCCCTTCGGCTACATTGGTTTTGCGGATAGTGTCGAGCAGCGTGGTTTTCCCATGGTCCACGTGGCCAAGGATGCAGACGACGGGGGGGCGGGGTTCGAGCAGCCGGCTTTCGTCCACCGCCGGTTTCTCTTGCTCTTTTTTCTTTTCCGGAGCGGTCTCTCCCCTGTGGCGGACTTCGAGTTGGCAGCCGTGGTTTTGCGCGATGCGGGAAGCCACCGGCTCCTCGATGACTTGGTTCATCGAGGCGAAAATATTCATTTCCATCAGCTCGGAGATGAGCTGGAAGGGCTTCATGCCGAGAAGGGCGGCAAAGTCGCGCACCACGATGGGGGGTTTTATTTGCAGTGGCCGGGGCGGCCCGGCGGGTTCCGGTTTCTCCGCCGCGGGCCTGGCGGCGGGATGAACCGGAGGCGGAGACGGCCGCGGCAGCACGGGAGTCTGAGGGCGCTTGTCTTCCCCGGGCTCCGGCAGTTTGACTTCCGGTTCTTCCGCTGGCGGCGGCGGAGGCGGTGGCGGAGGCTTTTCTTTTTTGGGCGGATGTGGCGCCGGAGGGCGGGGCGGTTTGGGCGGCGGCGGCGCTGGAGGCATGCCCGGCATAATTATGGGGCGGCGCTGGGCTTCGGCTTTGGCTTCTCTTTCTTTTGCGACTTCCTCCGGGGTTTTGACAATGGCGCCCGGCGGCAGGGCGAATACTTTGGGGCGTTTGGCGGGCGCGGGTTCGGCCGGTTTTTCCGGTTGGGGAGGAGCGGATTCAGGTTGGGGTGGCTGCGGCGCCTCGGTTTTCCCTCCAAATTCTGTAATCAGCGCATCCGCGGAGATGTTGTCAATTGTGCTCGAGGCGCTTTTGACTTCATAGCCGCGCTTCCGCAGGAGTTGGATCAGCTCCTGGTTCGTCTTTTTGATCTTTTTGGAAAGGTCGTAGATTCTAACGCTCATAAATGAAGCGGCTGAAAGGTCCGGGGGTTAGGAGGCGCTCCGGTGGCGGCTGACAGTGGCGTGGGCTTCGCGGGCTTCGGTTTCCGTGAATCCCATGGCGATCAAGTCCTCCACTTCCACGCCTTCAAAGGCTTCGGGGCTGACGATGCCGTTGGCCACCAGTTTTTGGGCCGCGGCGGTGGAAATGCCGGCAACACCGCGCCAGCCGGCGATCGCTTGCTGCAGCCTTTCCTCGAATCCCACTTCGGCTTTTTGCTGTTTGGCGATGTCCAGTTTCCAGCCCAGCAGGCGGGATGTCAGCCGGGCGTTCTGGCCCCGGCGCCCGATGGCGATCGAGAGGTCTTCCTCGGTGACTTCAAAGGACATGCGCCGGCTGGCTTCATCCACTTGGACGTTGCGCGGCACGGCCGGCTTGATGGCTTCTTCCAGCATCTTCAGGGGGTCCGTGTAGTAGCGGATGATGTCTATTTTCTCTCCTCCCAGCTCGCGCACGATGCTTTTGACGCGGGCGCCGCGCGCGCCCACGCAGGCGCCCACGGGGTCCACTTTCGGGTCGGTGCTGTCCACCGCGATTTTTGTGCGGTAGCCTGGCTCGCGCGAGATGGCCTCGAGGGTTACGGTGCCGTCAGCGATTTCCGTGACTTCCAGTTCAAAGAGGCGGCGGACAAACTTGACGGCGGCGCGGCTGAGGATGAGTTCCGGCCCGCGGTTGGAAGGCTCGATATTGAGGAGCAGGCAGCGGATGCGTTCGCCCGGGCTGTAGTCTTCGCCGGGCACGCGCTCACGATGGGGCAGCATGGCCTCGGCTTTGCCCAGGTCCACGATCAGGTCGCCTCTTTCCCTGCGGCGCACGATGCCTGATACGATGTCCCCCACCATGTCCTTGTAATCGTCGTAGATGCGTTCTTTTTCAAACTGGCGGACGCGCTGCATGATGGCCTGGCGGGCGGTTTGGGCGGCGATGCGGCCCAGGTAGGCGGGTTCTATTTCCTTGAGGATGTGCCCGCCCAATTCGGCTTCCGGATCCAGATGCCGGGCTTTTTCGAGGTGGATTTCCGTCTTGTGGTCGCTCACTGAATCCACGACCTGATAAACGGTCCAGGCGCGCAGGGCGCCGGTTTTGGGGTTGATTTCAATTTTCAGTTCCTGGCCGGCGTTGACGCCTTTTTGGGAGGCGTTGCGGATAGCCGTGACGATGGCGGAAATCATGTCGTCGCGCGAGATCCCTTTCTCTTTCTCCATGTATTCGAGGACGGAGAGAATTTCGTTGCTCATTTTTTTCTATGTCGGAAAGATGGAAAAAAAAGAGCGGGCGCCGGCCCACTCTGTTGGAACAGAGACGGTGTTGAATCGTGTTAACAAAAACCTTCCCGGCGCGGTTGTCAAGTGAGTCCTTGCTGAAAGAAAAAATGGAGCGCCCCCTGGTTGGAGCCGTTGCAGGCGGGGTGGCGGGGCGGCTTGCGGATGCCCGCCCCGGCCAGGAACCGGCCAAGGGCGGCGGGAAAATCGCCCCCGTACCAGTGGAACCAGCAGGCGAACAGATCCGTGTCATGGCCGGCCGCCAGCAAAGGCAGAAGGGCATCCGCCGCCAGGGTGTCCAGCCGGGCGCCGGGAAAACAGCCGGCCAGGACTTCATTGGCTAACTGATTCCGGCATGACTTCAGGGCGGCGCGGCGCCGGAATGCCGCCGTGTTTTCCTTTTCCGGCTGGCCGTGCGGAAGGATTTTTTGCCAGTCCGCCAGCGCTTGCGGCCATGCGGGGCGGTGTTCAAGCAGTTCGAGGTACTGGCCCAGACGGCGCAGAGGATGGCTGGCGGGGCGAACCCCGCGCAGCCGCCACCGGCCTTGCTCCTGTTCGAAATAATAACGGGCGTCCCGCGCGCCGCCGCGCATCCGCCGCAAGGGAAAACCGGCCGCCAGACGGCTCATCGGAGCGCGGTTGCGGCGGCTTCCGAGGACTTCGAGAAAGCACTGGTGGCAGGCCTCCTCCCATCCGAATTTTTCCAGACGGGTTTTGGCATGTCGTCTTTTTTGCTCCCAGCGGCATTGGGCGTTGCGGCGGAAAATCTGCCGGCATTCTTCCAGGGGCTTCCCGCACAGCGGCCGCAGGCATTCGGCTTCCTGTTGCCGGCCCAGGGCAAAGAGCGTTTCCTCCATGAGGTATTCCTCCAGGTCCTGCCGCAGCCAGGGGAGCAGCACGAAGGTGGCGGGCGCATGCCCGTCCGCCCGCCGGGCGGCGGAGGTTTTGACTGCCGGTTCGAAGAGGAGTGTGTGCAGGATCACGTTGCCGTAAAGCGGATTGCGGTGATGGCCGTGATCCCGCCAGTCACGCTGGCGGAAATGGATTTCGACGTCGCCCCGCAGGCGGCGGCCGGCGATTTCCATCTCCGCGCCAAGAAAGTCCGGCCCTTCCAGGCGGTTCCACCGGCCGGGGGAAAGCACCCGCAAGCTTTCCCCGTTTTGCGTCGTCAATTCCTCCCGCGAGAAATCCTGGCGCTGCCAGATCTTTTGCAGCAGCGTCTCGGAAACCGTCACCGGCCCGTATAGTCCCTGGAGTTCCGCGGCCGCGGGTCTTTTCACGGGGGCGGATTTTCCCGCCGCCGCCACTGCCTGTCAACCTGTTTGCTTAAATGCTTCAGGCGCGCGCTTTGGCGCTGGCGGCATGTTCGCGCCCAGGCCGCCAAATCCGGCGGGGATATAACCTGCGCCCCCATTGCCAGCACGGTCTGGCGCAGCGGGTTGTCCGCGCTGGCGACGATGACCGCGCCGGGGTGTTGCGCTTTCGCCGTCAGCTGCTCGATGACGCTGTCCGCCGCGGCCGAAGCGGGGGTGTAGAGAAAAGAAAAAGTTGGCTCTTCGCCGGGCCGTTCGATTTCGATTTCCTCGCCCCGGCCGTCAAAAACCACCGTGGCGCGGATTCCCGTGAAATCGTGAATGACGCGGACGATTTCCCCAAGGCGCGCGCGGGCCGCCGCCGGGCTTCTGCCGAGCATATCCCGCAGCTCCGGCCAGGCGTGGATGATGTTGAAACCGTCAATCAGAAGGTGCCCGGCGGCGGCCGGCGGATCCTTTTCTTCAGAAATCATGAGTTTGGTTATTCGCGGAAGTTTGCGGAAAGGGCTGGCGGCGGCGAGGGAAAAGTCTTCTGATGAAGGATGGAAAACATCAACGAGCATTACGCGAAGCTGCCGGGGCTGGAAACGCCCCGGCGGGCATAGGACGCTATCGCGCCGCCATCCTCTTTCATTGCGGCAAACGCGATCTCCGCCCGCAATAATCCGCGAAGAACCATAAATTCTTTTCCCTTGAGTTTTAGAAGAACTTTCCCGACCATTCGAATCTCGGAAAGAATATGGCAGACCAACGGCATTTAAAAAAAGCTCCCATCACTGAAGCCATTATTGATTTCCGGGTTCAATTGCCCGGGGATTTCGATGTGTCAGTTTTTAAGAAATTACACGGATCTCTGCAGCGCGATTACCCGAAAATCGAGGAACGCAAACAATCGGATTATGCTTTTTCATTTAGACCCGGCCAAGCGGCAAAATCAGTTGCCTTTAAAGAAGATATTCAAGGATATTTTTTCCGATCAGACGACAAAAAGAAAATCGCCCAATTCCGCCGTGATGGATTCACTTTTAACCGGCTGAAGCCATATACTTCCTGGAAAGATGTGTTTGAGGAAGCATCAAGATTGTGGAACATCTACTTGGAAACAGTTCCACAGCAAGAAATCACACGGATAGCTACCCGTTATGTTAACAAACTTCATTTGCCCGGACCTCATGTTGCGTTTTCCGAATACTTTAGCAAACCACCAGATGTTCCGGATGGTCTGCCGGAGCTGATGCCTGAATATTTTTCCCGCATGGTTCTGCGGGATGAGAAACAAAACCTTCAAGCCATTATCATCCAGAAAATTGAGCCGTGGAGAGAAGACAAGTTGCCGGTTATTTTTGACATTGATGTCTTTGAGGCATCCCCAGACGGTTTACCCGCTGATGATATTCTTGAAAGGTTTGACAAATTGAGGAAAATGAAGAATGATATCTTCTTTAGAAGTCTAACAGACAAAACTATTCAATTATACGTATGACCTATACGTGCTCATCAACGTTACCTTCCTGGCTTTTTTATTCGAGTCAAGAAGTAGGCAAGGAGGCAGAGATTCTAAAAAACGATGCTTCGCGTTACGAAGAAGAGCTAAATCAACCCCTTTCAACTGGTCCAGCAAAAGAGACGGTTTTGAAATCATTAGAAGAAATCCTGCATGAGTGTCAACACGAAGGCTGGGACGGGTATGGCGCAACAGCGGTGCTTGAAGAGAGTGTATCCAAAGCGGTTAACTTCCTCGAATTATTTCAACCCGGCTTGCAAATGCCCGAAGTGTCCGCCGACCCGGATGGAGAAATTTCATTCGAATGGTTTAAAGCAACGGACCGGGTGTTTTCTATTAGTGTGGGAACCAATGGGGAATTGAGTTATGCCGGTATCTTCGGCCCAAACAAAACTCACGGTGTTGAGATATTCAAAGATCAAATCCCGAAGGTTATTTTCGATAACCTTAACCGGCTGGAACAGCGGTATTGATAGATGGCGAGTCCGGTTCAGGATCGGGAGCCGATTACCAGGTTTATTTATTCCTCCCGGCATTTAAGCCGCGAAAACAACCGGGTGAAAGCGGAAGCGTTTTTGCCGAATCAGGAAGGGAAAACCTCCGTTTTTCGCATAGAGGAGTTGGCGGAATGCGATATCTGGATTGTCGGCCGGAAAATTGAAAGGACAAGAAGCCAAACGCTTCACGGCCGGGGCGATATCATAGCGTCAGAAGTAAGAAAAAAACAACTGGAGGTGACTCCGGATGAGCCTCCGGCTCGTCATGCAAATATAATTGGCTGGCCCCCGGAAAAATCCGGACGGAAATTAATGGCCCAGCAATTGGCCGCTTCCTCCGCTTTGGCACTTCCGGAATAAAATCACTTGGACTTATCCTCCAATGTTCATGAAGAAAAGTAACTGGGGTATATTCTTCTTTTCCTAATGAATGATTCAAAAGCAGCGAACAACACCGTCCGGGAAGAGCCGGCGCCCTGGCGGGAATGGGGCGAAGGGCACGAGGCGGGGGCGCTCGGGCAGATGCGCAACGCCGTCCGGCTGCCGGTCTCGGTCGCGGGGGCTTTGATGGCTGACGCCCACCAGGGTTACGGGCTGCCCATCGGCGGCGTCTTGGCCACGGACGGGGTGGTTATCCCTTACGCCGTGGGGGTGGACATTGCCTGCCGGATGAAGATGACCGTCCTCGATTTGCCAGTGACCACGTTGGACAAGGAGGAAGACCGGCTGCGCAAGGCCATCGAGACCGAAACCCGGTTCGGCATCGGGGCAAGTTTCAAAAAGCGCCGGCAACATGGCGTCATGGACCGCGACTGGTCGGTGTCGCCCGTCACCCGGCGGCACAAGGACAAGGCATGGTCCCAGCTCGGCACCAGCGGCAGCGGCAACCATTTCGCCGAGTTCGGCGAGTTCACCGTTGAAAAAAAAGAACTGGGACTCGATCCGGGGGCTTATCTGGCGTTGCTCAGCCACAGCGGCAGCCGCGGCACCGGGGCGCTGGTCTGCAATCACTACAGCAAAGCGGCCCGTCAAAAACACAAGGGCCTGCCCAAGGAGTTTGCTCATTTGGCCTGGCTCGATATGAAGAGCGCGTCCGGACGGGAGTATTGGGAGGCGATGCGGCTCATGGGCGCCTACGCGGCCGCCAACCACTTCCTTATCCATCAGCATATCGCGCGCCATCTCGGGGCGCAAGTGCTTCTCGATATCGAAAACCACCACAATTTCGCGTGGGTCGAGCGTCACCGGAACCGCGAAGTCGTGGTCCACCGCAAAGGCGCCACACCGGCGGACGCGGGGGCCTTGGGCATCATCCCCGGCTCCATGGCTTCCCCCGCTTACGTCATCAAGGGCAAAGGAAACCCCGATTCTCTGAAGTCCGCTTCCCACGGCGCCGGGCGCGTCATGAGCCGCAAGAAAGCCATGAAAACCTTCCGCTGGAGCGATGTCCGCGGGCTTCTGCGCCGGCGGCGCGTCACCCTCATGAGCGCCGGGCTGGATGAAGTCCCCATGGTTTACAAAGATATTGACGAGGTGATGCGCGCCCAGGAAGATTTGGTTGAAATCCTCGGCTGTTTCCACCCTCGGCTCGTTAAAATGGCGCCCCATGGCGAACCCCCGGAAGATTAGCATTGAAAAACACCGGCATCCCGGAAGCCGTGCCGCCGCCGGACCGTTTTCCCGCATTTTCAGCCGCGGCTGAAAAGACAACTCTTCAAAGCCGCTGAAGCGTGAGGCCGCCATCCACGCGGATGACCTGGCCGGTGGAGTAAGGGAAATCGCCGCGGGCGAGGGCGGCCGCGGCCCTGCCCACGTCCTCGGGCATTCCCCAGCGGGGCTGGACACAAAGGCCGCCGGCTATGAGCTGATCGTATTTCCCGGCGGCGCCCGCGGTCATATCGGTCTTGATGATGCCGGGGCGGATTTCATAGACCGGGATGCCGGACGCGCCAAGGCGGGCGGCAAAAAGCTTCGTGACCATCCCCAACCCGGCTTTGGCGACGCAGTATTCGGCGCGGTTGACGGATGCCGTGACGGCGGAGACCGAGCCGATATTGATGATGCACCCGCTGAAGCCCGGATCCGCCTCCTTCTGTTCGAGCATCCACCGCGCCGCCATCTGGGAGAGGAAAAACGCGCCTTTGAGGTTGACCGCGATGACCCGGCCAAAACTCTCCTCCGTTGTGTCCAGAACATCCACACGCTCGCGCGGCGCCACACCGGCGTTGTTGACCAGAACGTGGAGCCGCCCGTAACACCCGCGGACTTTTTCAACAACAGCCCGGCAGTCCGCCGCCCGGGAAACATCGCCCCGGCAATAAATCACCCTTCCTCCAAGATGACGCAATTCCTCAAGCGCGTCCGCCGCGGCGGCCTCTTCCCGGATCCCGTTGAGGGCGAGATCGAAACCTTCGCGGGCCAGACACCGGGCGATGCCCTGCCCGATGCCCCGTGTCCCTCCAGTGACAAGCGCCGCTTTCATCATATAATGCGCAGATTACCAGTGCGCCTCCAGTTTGCCGGTGTCATAATTCAAGAACCAGCGCGGCCGGGCGCTGCCCTGATAGTAAAAGAGCCAGGCCGACTCGCCCCCGCTGAAATAAAAAAGGCTGGGATAACAACGGCTCGAGGTCCAGAGCCAAGCGCGCATTCCATAGTCCCACATCCATATGTCCGACTGCATGGGATACGGGTAAAGCCAGCCATGCTCGTAGTGATAAAGGAAAGAACCAACGTAGCTGAAGTAGCCGAAAGGGCGGGCGTGGAGAAGCCCGTCAGCCGCTTCGTAACCGGCCAGGAATCCCGCGCTTAAACCGTTTTCGAACAGCCAGTCTTCGATTTTGCCTTGAGTCATGCCGGGCAATAGACCGCCAAAGGTTGGATCCGGCACAGTCCCCGCCACGGCTTTTGATTCGCCCGAGAACTCCGGAAGCAGCGCGCGCGGATTCACGGCGCCGTCAAACACGGGGCCGAAGTGGACGGCAATGTCGCCGTCTCCCGCCAGAACCGGCCCGTCGAGAGCGCCGAGGATATGTTCCAGGCTTTCCCGCAGTTCGGCTTCCCCTTCCAAGTCTTCGGGCGCGAGGGTAAAGAGGCGCGGCTCGCCCGCGCGGCCCCGGAGGATGGGTGAAGCTTCCCCGTAAAGGGCGATGGCTCCGCGCAAAGCCGTCTCCGCCTCCGCCCAGGAATGCCGCGGGCTGCTTTGCATCAGATTTGGAAACGCTTCCAGAATTTCCGGCAGGCTGTTCATTTGCATGATTTCGAAAAGGTTCACATCCGTGCCGAAACCTTCGAGAAAATGGATGTAAAAACAGGCCGCTTTCATCAGGGCGCGCAGCACCAGGATGTCCCCGTAATCCACGGTAACGCCGGTGTCTCCGGTTTCCGCCGCGCTCAGATCGAGGGCAAAACCCTCCCCGGCCACAGCTAAATTGGACCCGGCGGCGGCGATTTCGGGCAGCAGCGTGTTTGTGATGTAATCTTTGGCGGCGGAGGTGTTGTAATCTTCGTCGAAAAGAATGTCCATGTCCCCGCCGGCCTGCTCCGCGTACGGAAATACAATGTCAAAGTTGTAGAGGCTCTCCGACACGGATGAAGCGCCCATCGCGAAAAACTGGTTCCGGAATTCTTCGGTCTCAGCCAAAACCAGCAGGCGGGTGACGCCATACAGGACGTTGGATTCGGGGTGTTCCGGGAACGCGGCGGCGGCGTCCCTGAAAGCGGCATCGGCGGCTTGCAGGTCCTGGCTGGCCAGGGCCTCGCGGCCGGTGTTGATTAACTCCTCCTGGGCGGCGGCGCTCCCCGCAAGCATCAGAACGGCAAGGATAATTTTTCTCATGGTGTTGATTCGTTTGCTGATTTGGATTTTTCTTGATTTTTCCAAGTCAATGAAAGCGGCAACGGCGCCCGGCCGGATAAGATGAGGCGCACGCTCCCGTCTTTGTCATCAAAGCGCCAAAGCGCCTTGTCTGACACGAAGGGCCGGCCGCCGAGCTTCCCGGACACACGGCCGCGAAAGAAAAGTTTTCCGCCCGGCGCCGGGCGCATCTCGTCCGCATTTATAACGAAAGGGATCTCTCCGCCGGTCAAATGAATTGCGGCCTCTTTGAATTCGAGCCTCAACTGGAGCGCCCGCAGGGTCCACTCATCGAGAGCGCCGCGCAAAAAAGCGGGATCCGCGAGGCTTGTGTTGACGGATAAAAACAGCCCGGACACCTCCCGCCGGGGCATTACCCGAATGCTGAAAGGCCCCAGCCGCCGGCAGGTCTTGGCGATTTTTTCAACCTCGATGATGGCCCAGGGGATGCCCTGCTCATTGAAAACCGGCATTTTCAGATTCCGCGCGGACCGCAAATGGGCCCAGGAAAATGCCCCGGCGGAAGGCCCGGCGCTCCAGTCCGTTTGCGCGGATGAACCGAAAACCAAACTGATGAAAACGCCCGCCGCCGCCAGTTTTTTTCCCCATGACCGGCTTCGAAACCCATTGCCCAAATCCGCGCGCATAGACCAAGAAAAAAAAGCAAGGCTGGCGCGGCAAGTTTGAAATCATGAAAAACACCCCGCCCTGGCGGAACAAACTCCCGCCGCGGTTGCAGCCGCGCGGGCGGGAAAAGTGAAAATTAATACTTGCCATCCGGGTCCGGACGGTTCTTCCTGACAAGCTTCCGCTTAACCAGGAGGTTGCATGATTAACCATACCCTTTGCCGGCCCTGAACGGGATGGAGCCGCGGCGCGGCTTGCTTTGCCAAGCCCAGTTTCCGCCTCATGGCGGTTTTTTCACGCGCGCGCCGCCGGAATTAGAGCAAAGGCGGGAGTTCCCATTCCCCTTCCTCCCAAAGCAAGACGGCGCCAATCTCCCGCATCTTTGACATCCCGAACGTCTTTCGTCACCCGCTCCCGCCTGCCTTTTCCTTTTTTCCCTCTCCCGCGAACGCTCTCATGAAAACATCCGCCACAGAGCGCAACCGCCGCATTATCGGCCGTTACGGCGATCAGCCGGAGGCGATGCCGGCGGCCGCGCGGGAACGTTTCGAAGCCGCCTGGCAAGGCCGGCCCGTGCAGCTCTATGCTTTGGCCGACTTGGATGACTCGATGCGCCTGGCCCGCGTCTGGCTTGCCTTGGGCCCGGAACAGGTTGGCCTGCTCGAGGAGAACGCGGATGGAAGGTTTGGCGAAGTTCAAACCATTGCGCGGACGAAGATCAAACACGTGCGGGAAATCCCTTCCATCAGCTGCGCCACGGTGCTGCTAATGGGCCAGCCGGATCAGCCCGCCCTGGCTGTCCTGCGGTATTCTTTCCGCCAGCAGGCCGCCATGGGACCGATTCTCTTCATCCTGCGCCAGCAAACGGAGGGCAATGCCTTGCGCGTGCCCGAAGACCAGGCCGACGCCATCTACGCGGAAAACATGGCCAGTTCCATCCGCAAGGCCCAGTCCTCCGTCACCAAGGACAAAATGGCAATCGTCTGGCGGCTTCTCTCTTATCTGAAGCCCTACCGGAAACAGTTCACGTTCGGCATCCTCGCCGCCGCTCTCCTGACGGCCGTCAGCCTCGCGCCCCCTTACCTCACCGGCCTGCTGATTGACGAAGTGGTCATGCCGCTGAAAAAAGGCGCCGTGGAACCGCAAACCGCTTACCGCACGGCGCTGGGCATCCTCGCGGTCATCGTGGCGGCTTTTCTGGCCCAGACCTTTTTCCTCTGGGTGCGCCTGCGCACGACCACCACCGTCGGCGAATACGTGGCCCGCGACCTCCGCCGCAACATCTACGAACACCTCCAGAAACTAAGCGTCAATTATTTCTCCAACCACCAGACGGGCGGCCTCATCACCCGTGTCAGCTCTGACACCGACCGCATCTGGGACTTCATCGCCTTCGGCGTGACGGAGCTGACGCTGTCCCTCCTCATGGTCATCGGGTTGTCGGCGGTTCTGATCGCCCTCGACTGGCGGCTGGGGCTCATTCTGGTTCTGCCCATGCCCTTGGTGTTCTTCTTCATCTATGTCATGGGCCGCCGGTTGCACGCCATTTTCATGCGCGTCTGGCAAAAGTGGTCAAATATGACAGCGGTGCTTTCAGACACTATTCCCGGCATCCGCGTCGTCAAAGCCTTCAACCAGGAAAATTATGAGTGCCGCCGTTTCGACGAGCGCAACGTTTCGGTGACGGACGAGGCTGTCCACATCAACAAGGTCTGGTCCACACGCTGGCCCTTCATTACCTTGACGCTGGGAATCATGACGATTCTGGTCTGGCTCTTCGGCTTGCCGAGGATGCTGGGCGCCGGGCCGGACGGCCAAGTGACATTGGCTCCCGGCGTCTTTGTCTCGTTTTTGCTCTACATGGGGCGTTTTATCGGGCCCATTGAAGCGTTCGGCTTCCTCACCCGCATGATCAACCGCTCTCTCAGCTCGGCCCACCGTGTCTTCGAAGTGCTCGACACGGAACCGGAAATCACCACGCCCCGCGCGGCAAAAAAACTCGAGCCGCTGCGCGGACGCATCACTTTCGAGGAGGTCACCTTCGGCTACGACCCGGTGCGCCAGATTCTCAAAGGCATCTCCTTCGATGTCGAGCCAGGGGAGATGATCGGCCTGGTCGGCCCTTCCGGCGCCGGCAAAACGACGGTCATCAACCTGATCGCCCGGTTCTTCGACGTGTCAACCGGCGCCATCCGCATTGACGGCGTCAACATCCAGGACCTCGACCTGGGGCACTACCGGCGCCAGATCGGCATCGTCATGCAGGAGCCCTACCTTTTCCACGGCAGCATCCTGGAAAACATATGCTACGCCTGCCGGGAAACGGACGCCGGGGAAGTCATCGCGGCGGCCAAGGCGGCCAACGCCCATGACTTCATCTGCAAGCTGCCCAACGGTTACGACACCATCGTCGGCGAACGCGGCCACACCCTTTCCGGCGGCGAGCGCCAGCGCGTCTCCATCGCCCGCGCCATCCTCCACAATCCCCGCATCCTCGTCCTCGACGAGGCCACCAGCAGCGTGGACACCGAGACCGAGCGCAAAATCCAGGAAGCCATCGAGCGGCTGATTTCGGGACGCACCGTCATCGCCATCGCCCACCGGCTCTCGACCTTGCGCCGCGCCCACCGTCTCTTTGTCCTCAAGGAAGGCAAGATGGCCGAGAGCGGCTCTCACGAGGAACTGCTGAAAAAACCCAGCGGCCTGTATGAAAAACTCTACCGCATGCAGCGCGAACTCCACGAAATGCGCGCCATTTAAATTTGCCCGTCAAAAGAGGGAAAAACATGAAACCGGCCCGGCCGAAAACCCCAGCGGAAACCCCCGGCCCCGCTCCAGTTATCCGGAGCGGAGAGGACGGGCGCCTGCTCATGTCACAACGAACCGGGGACATCCCCGCCGCCATCCGGCCTTGTTTCCCCTGGAGTTATCCCCGCAGGTTCCTCTCCGTGCGTGACGACAAGGGTAACGAGCTGGCCCTCATCCAAAACCTGGAAGACCTGGACGAAACATCCCGCCAGGCCGTCGAAACCGCGCTCAAAAACGCCCGCTTCACCTTTGACATCCTTGCCATCGATAACATCGAGCGCGACTTCGAGCTGCGGGTCTGGAAAGTCCGCACCCGCCAGGGACCCCGCACCTTCCTGATCAAACTCGACGACTGGCCCCGCGAGCTGGACGACGGCAGCCTCGTCATCCGGGACCTCTCCGGCGACTCCTTCCGCATCGCCGCTCCGGACGCTCTCGACAAACGATCCGCCAGCCTCCTGTATCCCTACCGGAAGTGAGAGCGGCGCAAAAACAAGCCCCTCCGCCCGCAATTGAAGCTTGGCATGCAGGCTGAAACGCGCCAAATGAAAAGGGATGGAAAGAACGCTCGTCATCCTCAAACCGGACTGCTTCAACAAACGCAAAGCCGGAGCCGTGCTGACCCGCTTCGAGGAAGCGGGCTTCAATATCGCCGCATGCAAAATGGCGGCGCTGGACCGGGCCGTCCTCGACATCCATTACGCCCACATCCAGGAGTTGCCGGTCTATCCGAAACTCATGGAATTCATGATGTCGCGCCCCGTCCTCATCTTGATTCTCGAGGGCGGGAACGTCATTCGCAGGGCGCGCCATCTCGCCGGCCCCACCGACTCGAACCAGGCTCCGGCTGGCACCATCCGCGGGGACTGGGGGACGGATTCGATGATGAACTTCATCCACGCCTCCGACAGCCCGGAAAGCGCCGAGGTGGAAATCCAACGCTTTTTCAAGAAAGATGAGATTCCGCCCGTTTAATTCGTCCGTTTAAGTAAAATATCGAAGTTAAACCTGGATTCCGAAATTGATTAAAGCATTTTCCGGTTTTTATCTCCGCATGACGCCGGCGGCTGCAAATAAAGGGAAATCCAACGCGATAAAGCCCCGCCGGGCCGCCGGGAGCGGCGCGCTCACCGGCCAAAACGTCAAAATAAAAAGTGAGTTCGAAATTAATGGCTTTTTTTACGCCTCGACAAAGCCAAAACCAGCACGGAAAGACCGAATAGAACGGCGCAACCGCCCGGCTCCGGGATCACCGCCCGCCAGGCTTCCGTATCCCCGCTTGGATTAAAGCCCCAACCCGTGATAACCGTTCCGTCATCGGAAATGCCAAAGGCGTTGCCTAAAGTCCAGCCCGTCAGATCCAGACCATAATCGTTGACCAGCACATCCTGAAGCAGTCTCATTCCATTCACGGCATCCCAGAGGAAGGCTTCATTGCCATTATCCGTGTTACTTTTCCCCACGACGAAAGTTCCGTCAGCGGACACGTCAAAAGCTGAGCTTTGATACAAACCTCCCGGTAAATCACCCAAACCAACCATGCCGCCAGCCTGTGTCCAGCGGATAGCCTCCTGTCCGCTATCACTATTTCCGGTGCCAACTATAATTGTACCGTCAGGTGTAACTTCCCAGGCACTGCTGCTGAAAGTTCCACCTGGAAGATCTCCCAGGCCAACCATCCCCAAAGCCTGAGTCCAGCGGAAAGCTTCTCTTCCATTGGCGCTAAAACCATAACCGACGATCACGGAGCCATCACTATTAATATCCAAGGCGTGGCTTTCGAATCCGTCGCCCGTCAAATCACCCAAACCAACCATCCCGGTAGCCTGAGTCCATCGCCAAGCTTCATAGCCGTTGAAGCTTTCGCTTTGGCCCACAACGACCAATCCGTCCGCCGATACGCCGAATGAACTGCTGCTGAAGGTTGCTCCAGGCAAGTCACCCAGCCCGGTCATACCTCCCGATGTAGTCCATCTGAATGCTTCAGTGCCGTTTGTTGCGGCGCTTCTGCCTACAATCACGGAGCCGTCAAAGGACACGGCGGTCGCGCGGCTGTAAATAGAGCCTCCGGGCAAGTCTCCCAGCCCAACAATGCCTGTTGCTTCTGTCCAGACGAAGGCTTCATCACCGTCGGCTGTTTCGCTCCAGCCGACGACGGTTGAGCCGTCAGCGGAAATATCGTTGGCGACGCTGTAATAAAGACCTCCGGGCAGATCGCCCAGGCCGGTAAAGCTGGCCTGGCCGTGCAGGCCGGAAGCGGAAGCTATAAAAGCGCCCGCCGCGTATAACGCATATTTAATCAGATATATCGTTTTCATTGTGATATTACATTTTCTTGTTATATTATTTAGGTTTTGAGTGCGCGGTTCATATGGTTATGTGTGCACGTCACACATTCGAAGCTGCGGGAGCTGTTAAAGTCAAGCGTGTGTAAATCACACGCGGATGAAAAAGACCAAGACGGGATATTCGAAAAACATCATCGGCGGACGCGTCCGGAAAGCCCGGCTGGCACAAAAACCGCCCGTTTCACAGCAGGACTTAGCGGGAAGACTGGCTGCCCTTGGTGTGAGTATAGACCGCAGCGCCATCTCCCGCATCGAGAACCAGGAACGCTACGTCATGGACTACGAGATAGCCGTTTTGGCCAAAGCCTTGAAAGTGACTGCAGGCTGGATGTTTGGAGAGGAGTAGCTGATGCGGGATAATGGTCTGTCAGGCCCTAACAGGACAAATTGTGTCAATCTGTCCTTGCAATTTGTTAGCATGACCGCGCATGGACGCGGCGCTGATAGTCCCCTTGGGTGTGCTCGATGGAACCATTGTCCTGCTTGAGGAAGAGCGGCGTCCCGTATTGCCCGAGGAGCTTTTCCAGGTGTTGCGCCACTTTCTCGCCGCGGGACAAGAGTCCGGCCAGCGGAGGGAACTTGTAGCGTGAAGCCGCGTCCTGGATGGCGCGCAGGCCGTGGCATTTGCCGTGGCGTTCGGTATCATCCAGGCGCCAGGCCAGGTTGGGATAAAGCCAGTGGATGCGGGTCAGTCCCAAAAATCAGCCCATGATTTTTTCGGCGGCGGCGAGGTAGCGTTGCCGGGTGTTTTGGATGACTTCGGGGGGGAGCGGGGGGCCGGGCGGTGTTTTGTCCCAGTCGAGGGTTTCGAGGTAGTCGCGCACGTATTGTTTGTCGAAGGCGTGCTGGGAGCGGCCCGGCTCGTAATCTTCAACGGGCCAGTAGCGGGAGGAGTCCGGGGTGAGCACTTCGTCAATCAGGTAGAGGTTTTTATCCGTGTCGAGGCCGAACTCGAATTTGGTGTCTGCCAGGATCAGGCCGGCCTTGGCGGCGGCCGCGCTTCCCATGCGGAAAAGCTCGAAGCTGACGCGCAGAACCTCCGTGTAAACATCCTTGCCCAGCATCTCTTCGCACTGTGCGAGGGAGACCGGCTCGTCGTGGCCGGTTTGGGCCTTGGTGGTGGGGGTGAACATGGGGGCGGGCAGGCGGGCGCTCTCGGCCAGTCCGGGAGGGGCGTCCTGCCCGAAGAGCCGGCCGGTTTGCTGATAGTCTTTCCAGCCGCTGCCGGAGAGATAAGCGCGCACCACGGCCTCGACCGGCAGCGGCTCGAGTTTCTTCACGATCATGGCGCGGGGGATAATCTCCGGGCGGTCTTTAAGCATTTCCGCCGCGGCCTGGCCATGGTTATCCGCCAAGTGGTTGCGGGCCAGCGCCTCCGTTTTGGCGAACCAATACAGGCTGAGCTGGTTCAGGATAACCCCTTTGCCGGGGATGCCGTCGGGCAGGATGACGTCGAAGGCTGACAGGCGGTCCGTGGCGATAATCAGCAGGTGTTCTCCGCAACCGAAAATCTCCCGGACTTTTCCGGAGCGGATTTTAGGGAAGGGCAGGCCTTCGATTTCCCGGAGGGCGGTTTGCGGGAGGGAGTTTTTGATTTCCTGGAAGGTCATGGCTGGCAAGTGAGAGGGTTGAAAGGAAGCGGGCCGTTGCGGCACGCGGCAGCATGCCGCCGCTCCAGGAGTGTTGCCAAGCTTCCGGCGGGTCAACGGAAAATTTCAGAAAAAAAGGCTCATCCGGAAAAGTCGTGGGCGAGGGGGTAAAAATGTCAGCGCCGTAGAGCGCAAAATCGCTTTAATTGAGTTAAATCAAGCGATAGGATATTCCTTTTTCAGGGGGCGGGTATAGTTTGACAGGTTTTGGTGTTTGGGGGAGGCCGTCCGGAGGGCGGGTTTGGGCTGGCATATCACTAAAGTCCTTCGGTCCGGCTCCACCTAGGGCCTCTTCAACTGACCCCAAGCATTTTTTTAAGCGCCACGTGCTCTTCCAGCAACTTCGCAATCACCTCGCCCTTGCGTTTGAGCTTGCCTTCCCGCGCGGCGGTCTTTAGAAGCGGCGGGCCGGTAGTTCTACTTGGCGTGGGCGCGGTTGAAGGCGCTGAGGACGGCTTTGAGGCCGGCCATCTCGATGTTCGAGTCCACTCCCGCGCCCCAGAAGGGCCGGGCGTCGGCGGCGCGCTCGATGAGGACGTAGGCTGCGGCGTCAGCGGCGGAGCCTTGGGTGATGGCGTGCTGGCGGAAGTCGAGCAGGCGGAAATCTTTCCAGCCCTGGGCTTTCAGAGCGTCAATGAACGCCGCGATGGGGCCGTTGCCGTGGCCTTCGATGGAGCGGGGTTCGCCCCTGTAAATCACATCGCCTTTCCAGGTCACTTTATGGGGGTCGTCCGGTTTCATGCCGATTTCGTGCCCGGCGATGCGCAAGGGGGACTCCCGCTTCAGGTATTCCCGGCCGAATATATCCCGGACGGCTTGCGGGGTCAGTTCAATGCCGTCTTCGTCGGCGATGCGGTTGACCACTTCACCGAACTCGGGGCGCATTTTTTTTGGCAGGTCGAAACCGAATTCGCGGTCCAGGACGTAGGCCACGCCGCCTTTGCCGCTTTGGCTGTTGATGCGGATGATGGCCTGGTATGCGCGGCCGATGTCGGCCGGATCAATGGGCAGGTAGGGCACTTCCCAGCGCCCGTCTTTTTTTTCCTGCATCTTATCCATGCCTTTTTTGATGGCGTCCTGATGGGAGCCGGAGAAGGCGGTGAAGACCAGGTCCCCGGCGTAAGGGTGGCGGTCGTGCACGGTCATCCGCGTGCAGCGCTCATAGATATTGCGGATTTTTGGGAGGTCGCTGAAGTCCAGTCCCGGGTCCACGCCCTGCGAATACATGTTCAAGGCCAGCGTGACGATGTCCACGTTTCCGGTGCGCTCGCCGTTGCCGAACAGGGTGCCTTCGACGCGCTGAGCGCCGGCCATCAGGCTCAGCTCGGTGGCGGCCACGCCAGTGCCGCGGTCGTTGTGGGCGTGCAAGCTGATGACAGCCTTGTCGCGTTCCTTCATATTGCGGCAAAACCACTCGATCTGGTCGGCGTGGACATTTGGCGTGGTCATTTCGACCGTGACGGGCAGGTTCAGGATGACGGGTTTTTCGGGCGAGGGTTCGAGGGTTTCCATCACCGCCTCGCACACCTCCAGAGCGTAGTCCATCTCGGTGTCCGAAAAACTTTCCGGCGAATACTGGTAGCGAACGTCCGTTTCGGGGATTGTAGCGGCCAGTTCTTTGATTAACCTGGCGGCGTCCACGGCCATCTGTTTGATTTCCTCTTTCTCCATGCCGAAGGTGACGCGCCGCTGGAGCGGATTGGTCGAGTTGTAAAAATGCACGATGGCGCGGGGGAAGCCGCGCAGGGCTTCGTAAGTGCGGCGGATCAAGTGCTCGCGCGCCTGCACCAGCACTTGCACGGTCACGTTCTCCGGCACCAATTTGTTTTCGATCAAGTGCCGGGCGAAATCGAACTCGATCTCTGAAGCGGAGGGGAATCCGATCTCGATCTCCTCGAATCCGATACCGGCCAGCGTCTGGAAAAAGAGGGTTTTGTCCCCGACGCTCATGGGGATGGACAGGGCCTGGTTGCCGTCCCGCAGGTCCACGCTGCACCATGCGGGCGCCCGTTCGGCGCGCCGGTTCGGCCACTGGCGGTCCGGCAAATCCACCGCCGGGAAAGGCTGATATTTAGTGATGTTTTTATGTTGCATCTTATTAATAATCGGTTGAAGTCTTTTGGGTCTGGCTGATGGAAATGGGCAGGCGAAGCGTTAAGCGGGCCATGCGCCGGCCCAAAAAAATGCGTATGGATTACCTTTGCCTCCCCCTCAGGGGAGCAACAGCGGCGCGGGCAAAAGCGCCAAACCGTTGGGCCTGCAAGTTTTCATTCTTGAATGAAGGCATTCCAGACTGTCTGTGCCGCTTTGTCAAGCGCGGAATGTCACAGCAGCTCGACAGGCAGTTCGTCGTCGTCTTCCACCACAACGGCCTTTTCCGGCGGCTGCGGTTTGCGGGCAGGCGCTGGCTGCCGGGACTTTATTATTGGAGCGGCCGTTTCAGATGACGGAACGCCGGAACCCGCCAAAACCGTTCCCCACAGGGCGAGACGCTCCAGGTGTTCGAAATCATTGTCTTGGACTGTTCCACGCGCCGCGAAGAGTCCATTGATGAACGCTTCCCAAGCCAGGCGGCAGGCGCGGAGCAGGGGGTTGTCATTTTTCGTCTCGGCATAAACGGCGCTCCAGCGCAGCAACTGGCGCGTCAGTGGCCGGGCTTCGAGCTCCTTTGGCAATCCTTCCAGCCAATCATATGGAGATGTTCCGTGCTGGCGGATGAAGTCTTCCTCTTCCGGCAAAAACTCCTCCTCTTCCGCCACCGCTGTCAGCAGGCCGTCGAGACCTCCAAAATAGCGGTAAATCAAGACCTTGTCCGCCGCCGCGTGCTGGGACACGGCGTTGATGCCGAAATCCGCGAATCCGCCATGAGCGAGCAGGCTCCTCGCCGCTTGCAGAATTCTTGCTTCTGTCCGCGCCCGGTTTTTCGCCATCAGTTGTCACTTAAAAAGGATAAACGTTTTTCGAGGCAAGCTTTTTACAAGTCCTCCGGACAAATCATCCGTTGGTTGCAGGTTCGGCTTCTCCGCGGGGTCCGCCATAATAAGAGTCCATGATTCAGCGGATGGAATTTTGGCTGGCCTGACAAACAGAATGGCGGCTATCATCAGGATGAAATGAAGCGGGGAGACACAGCCAACTTCGCCGGGGTGAGCGCCGGCTCCTTTTCCGGAAAAGAGCTGGGCCCGGCTATGGAAATCGCGGCGCTGGTCCGCGAAGCCGGCGGGCGGGCATGGCTGGTCGGGGGCGCGGTGCGGGACGCCCTGCTGGGATTGACGCCGGTCAACCTTGACCTGGAGGTTTTCGGCGTGCCCGCGGAAACCCTGGGAAAACTGTTATCGCAACGCTTCAAAGTCGCGGCGGTGGGGCGGGCCTTCGGCGTTTTCAAACTGACTGACTTCGGCATGGATGTTTCCCTGCCGCGGCGGGAGTCGAAGACCGGGCCGGGCCACAAAGGCTTCGCGGTGTCGGGCGATCCCAATCTCTCCATTGAAGAAGCGGCTGCCCGGCGCGACTTCACCATCAACGCCATCTATTGGGGTCCTCTCACCGGCGAGCTGATAGATCCCTTCGAAGGCCGGCGCGACCTCGAAGAAAAGCGGCTGCGCCACGCTGGGGCCCAATTCTCCGAAGACCCGCTGCGCGTGCTGCGGGCCATGCAATTCGCCGCCCGGTTCGAGCTGACAGTGGATTCCGCCACAGTGGCGTTATGCCGTGAAATCACACCGGAGAATTTGCCGCCGGAACGTCTCTTTGAAGAATGGAAAAAGCTGCTTCTGCAAGGCGTGAAGCCGTCCATCGGTCTGGCCTTCCTCAAGGACTGCGGCTGGGTGCAATATTACCCGGAACTGGAAGCGCTGATTGACTGCCCGCAAGACCCGCAATGGCATCCCGAAGGCGATGTCTGGATTCACACTCTGCATTGCCTGGACGCTTTCGCCCGCGAACGCATGGGCTGCGAATGGGAGGACTTGGTCGCCGGCTTCGCGGTTTTGTGCCACGACTTCGGCAAACCGGCCACGACGCTATATCAGGACGAGCGCATCCGCTCGATCGGCCACGAGGCAAAAGGTGTTGCTCCCGCCGCGTCTTTTCTCCGCCGTTTAACCCGGCATCAGGATTTGATTGACGCGGTGACGCCGCTGGTCGAACACCACTTGCGCCCGCTCGAGCTTTACAAAGCCAAAGCCGGAGACGCCGCCGTGCGCCGGCTGGCGCGGAAGGCTGGCCGTATTGACCGCCTGGCGCGCGTGGCCCGGGCCGACCAGATGGGCCGGCCGGGACGGAGAGCGGAAGGCTTTCCCGAAGGCCGCTGGCTCCTTGAAAGGGCGGAAGCTTTGGCCGTCAAGGACACCGCTCCCCGGCCTCTCATCCGGGGCCGCCACTTAATCGCGCTGGGCATGACTCCCGGCCCGGAGTTCAAGCCGCTTCTGGACCGCTGTTACGAGGCCCAGCTTGACGGCTCGATAACCACTTCAGAAGAAGGTATGGCCTTCCTCCGGGAGATATTATAACAAGAAACCGCCGCAGGCCGAAAAAAGAAGAGGAAACCTCACACATCCTCGATGATTTTGGGCACGAGAAACTGGTCACCGCGCCGCGCGGGAGCATGGCGGAGGGCTTCTTCCGGCGGCAGGGCGGGCCGGGGCATGTCCTCGTCCCAGACATTGAAAACGCCGAACGTGTGGGCCGTTGGCTCGACACCGGAAACGTCCACGCTTCTGATGCGCTGGAAATAACTGAGGATATCGCCCAGCTGGGCCGCGAAGATCCGGCGCTCTTCGTCCGTCAGCCGGACGCGGGCCAGCCGGGCCACGTAATCAATATCCATTGGCGGGTTTTGAGGCATGGCTTCCAGCTTGAAGACGGGCCATGCCCTTGACAAGAGCAAACGCGCGGCGGGCAGAAAAACGGCCGCGCGGCAACCGCCGCCTCATCCTAAAGGCGGGACCGCCGGCCAAATCACCGCCGTTCTTTCTTCATCTGCCGGGTTTGGCGGTCGGCCAGCTTGCGGAAAATCCCGGGGCCGTAGATTTCCTTGAGCATCTTGCGCCGGTGGGCCACCGCCAGCTGAAAAGCTTTTTTTTCCCCGTATTTCCGGATGGAGAAGGACGTGCATTTCTGCACGCCGGGCTCCGGGCGCCAGCTGACCGAGTAGCATTCGTTGACGGCGCCGCCGGGGCTGCGCTTGGATGTGCGGGAAACACCGAGAACACCAGTCGTGTTGCGCGAGTCCCGGAAAACGAGCCGCCGGCCGCGGGGCTTGGAGGGAATTTTTTTCAGGTCTTCATAGAGGCCGTCGCGGAATTCGCGGGCCATGGAAAGCGCTTTGTTTTTTCCGTTATACTTCAGATCGCTGAACAGTTTCGAGTAGATTTTTCCGTTCTTGTAGCCCCGGACAAACCATCCGTGAGTCGAACCAGAGTCGATCCGGCTGATTCCTTTGTTCTTGGCAGCTTTCTTTGCCATCTTGTCATGCGCGTCTATGGTTGGCGTTCTGCTTGCAAAGCTCCGGCTTCGTGAGGACGCAAAACCGCTCTTTGCGAAAGCTTAATTTTACGTTATCAGTAAAAAAACACACAATGGCAAGCCATAACTTTTGCTCCGCAAACTTTTTTGAGACCGCGCAGCCCCCCGGCGCGGCAAAACGCCCCGCGGCTGCAAGCCATCCGGGATCCCGGGCCAGTTTTCCGTTGCCAAACAACGGAACTGTCTTTTATGGGGACGGAAAGTGAAAATTGAGAAAAACCGTTCCGCTGTTCAAAACCAGAATCATGTTTTCCCCGCCAGCATCAGCAAAGAAGAAGTCAACCGCTTGCCCTTGGCGTCCTACAAGGGGCCTATACATTTGATCCGGCGCGACAAGGATCTGCCGGCCGCCGCGAGGGCGCTGTCGAACGAAACCCTGGCGGGCTTCGACCTCGAGACCCGCCCCGCTTTCAGAAAGGGCCAGAGCTATCCTCCCGCCCTCATTCAGATGGCGGGAGCGGAAGCGGTCTATCTGTTTCAAATCCAGCGCTTGCGCAAGCCCGAGCCTTTAATCAGTCTTTTGGCCAGTCCGGACATCCTCAAGGCGGGGGTGGCCGTGCAGGATGATATGCGGAAGCTGACAGAATGGAGGCCTTTTTTCCCGGCCGGGTTCGCCGAAATTTCCGAAATCACCCAAAAAGCCGGCATCGTCAACACCGGGCTGCGGAACCTGGCCGCGATTTTCCTGAAAATCCGCATTACCAAGCGCCCGCAGGTGTCGAACTGGAGCCTGCCCAATTTGAGCCGCGCCCAGCTGCGCTACGCCGCCACGGATGCTTGGGTCAGCCGCCTGCTCTATGAAAAAGTCAGCGGGCTGGAATTCCAGGCGTCTCTCTCATCCGAAACCCGGCCCAAAAAGGCAAACGCCAAACGCCATAAGTCTAAATAAAACCCGATAAACTTTTTTGATTCTTCCGCCTTCCGCCGTTTCGGGCCGGCAATGGCGGGTCAGAGCCGCTCCAGTTCGCTTTCCGGCATTCCCAGCCGCTTCCGGCAAAATTCCCGCATGTCGCCGGGCATGGGGGCGCGGAAGGCCCGCCCGAAACCGGGAGCGCGGAAAATCAGCCGGGCGGCGTGGAGAGCCTGCCGGGGCATGGGCAGCGCGCCCCGCA
The DNA here is from genome assembly GCA_964650745.1 of uncultured Puniceicoccaceae bacterium. GTDB lineage: Bacteria > Verrucomicrobiota > Verrucomicrobiia > Opitutales > CAZYUX01 > CAZYUX01. The sequence goes on along the minus strand of CAZYUX010000002.1, from coordinate 12,257 downwards.
GGCGTTCCGTGAACCCTTTTTCGATGAATTCCAGAAAAAGAGTCTCGTCCGGCCCGTAAACCTTGTCCCCGGCCACGGCATGGCCCAGCCACCGGGCGTGGGCGCGGATCTGGTGCTTGCGGCCGGTCAAGGGGCGGACTTCCGCCAAGGTCCAGCCGCCTCCCCGGACGAGCGGGCGGAACTTGGTTTTGGCGGTTTGGGCGCCCCGTTTTTTCCCGGCGGCTTGCTTGTTATAGACCAGGCTGCGTGTGTCGCGGGAGAGGGGCTTGTTGACGAGCGCCTCCCCGCGCAGTTCGCCTTCCAAAATGGCGTGGTAAATCTTTTCAGCCTGCCGGTTTTGGATGGCGGTCTGGCAAAGGCTGGCGGCTTGTTTGTGCTTGGCCAGCAAGATGATCCCGCTGGTTTCGCGGTCCAGGCGGCTGATGAGCCGCAATGTCCCCAGGCCGGTGCACTCCCGGCAGGCGCCGACCAGGCTTGACCGCGGACCGCGTTTCGAAGGATGGCAAACCACCCAGCCGGGCTTGTTGACCGCCAGCAAGTCTTCATCCTCGTGCAGTATCCACCGCCGCAGCTCATCAAGGTCAATCAAAGGCGGCTCCGGACCGCTGCAATCCGCCGATTCATTCATGGAATGACCGGCCCGGAGCTTTCTGAAATCTTTCCAGACGCATTTTCCGCAAAATCCACCCGGCGAGAACCGCCTGCGCGGGCTTTGGAAACAGTGAACTGAAACCGGCCAGGAAACGGTTGCGCCGGCCGCAAATGACCATGCTTTTAGCTTTGGCCAGCGCCCGCAAGGATTCGAAAACAACCTCCCCGGGCATCTGACTCAAACCGCCAGTGCAGGGACGCTCGGCGAAACCCGCCCTCTCAAAAAACCGGGTCGAAGTCGGCCCCGGACAAACCGCCAGAGCGCGGACGCGAGAACGTTTCAAGTCTTGCCCCAATGCAAGGCTCCAATGCAGCAAAAACGCCTTCGTGCCCCCATAGGTGGCCAGATAAGGAGTGGGCTGAAAGGCCGCCGTCGAAGCCACATTCACCACCGTCCCGCCCCGCTCCAGCAACAGGGGCATCAGCATACCCGTCAAGCGCACCGGCGCCTTTATATTAACATCGGCCATTTCCAAATGATGCTCCAGCCGGGGCGCCGGAAAAGGCCCGTAAGACCCGAAACCGCTGTTATTGATGAGCAAAATCTCCCCGGCGCCGCCCTCGCGGGCCAGCATATCGAGCAACCGCTCCCCTCGGGCCGCCAATTCAGCCCCGTCCGATAAATCACACGGCAAGTGCCGCAAACGCCCGCCCGGAACACAATCCCCGGGTTTCGTCCGCGAAAGGTTGCAAAACAGAGCCTTTGGAAGTATAGTGGACAGCACTTTGAGAAACTCCAGTCCAATACCGGAAGAACCGCCCGTGACGATGACCGCGGAAAAGCGGCCCAAACTCTTTTTCAAGAAATCCATCGCTGGCTCTTTTTCATGTGAAAGCGCCGCAATGCTACTTGGTGACAACCCAGAAAGAAAGGATAAAACCATGACTGCTGAAAATCGGAACAACCATGATGTGACCATCACCGGCATCCACCTCGACCTCACCGATGCCCTGAAAACACTCGTAACCGAAAAAGTGGAAAAACTCTTCCACCACGAAAGTCACATCCTCCGAATTAAAGTGGACTTGGAATACAACTCCAACATCACCAAACAGAAAGAATATATCGCCAAAGGCCATATCGAAATCAACGGTCCCCCCCTCGTCGCTACGGCCGAAACCGGCGACCTCTACAAATCCGTGGATGATATGGTGGAGAAACTCGACCGCATGCTGCGGCGCCGCTCGCGCCTGCGCAAAGTGAAGCGCAAAAACACCCACGAGGTCGAAATTCCCGCTGAGATTCCCAAAGCCGAAGCCGTCTGACAGAGACAGTAAATGGCGGAGTGAAACCGTGACGCCATGGGCGGGCGGTTTCGGGTTGCGATTTGGATTGTCAAGGCTGATCTGGGCAAGGGTTCAGGAAACCCCCTCCCATGAGGGCGGCGCGGCTTCCTCCGTCCGGTGAGGGGTGACGTTGGGCAAAGAGGATATGAACGAAGACGCGAAACAGGAACTTGAAAGAATCCGGAGCGGTGTCCGCAAGGTGCCGGCAGAGCTCATGGCAGGAGCCCCCGAATGGCTGCAAACTACCGAGGAGATGCGTGATTTCTTCAGCTCCACGGCCCAAGTATGGGACAAGGTTTTCGGCACAGACGCAGAGCGCCCTCTCTATCGAGCCGTGGCTGAAGAGGTCCAGGAGACAAAAGAACGGATCCGCATCCTTGTTCTGGGGTGCGGCACCGGACTTGAGCTTGAAGACATCTTTGCCAAGGCACCCAATGCCCGTATCACGGGCATCGACCTTGCGCCCGGTATGCTTGCCGAACTCCGGAGAAAGTTCAGCAAGCAGGTGTCACAGATCGAGCTGATCGAGAAGTCGTACGTTGATCTTCCGCTTGGTGACGACGAGTTCGACTATGTCATCGCGACGCTCACTGTTCATCATGTTGCACCAGACAAGAGGCGCGATCTCTACCGGAACATCCTGGCGGCCCTGAAATCGACCGGGAGGTACATTGAGGGAGATCAGTCAACCAGCCCGAAGAGTGAAAAGGGAGTCCTCCGGTGGTACGAGGAGTACATATCCAAGCTCCCTGGAGGCAGCAAAGCAGAATGGAATTACGACATCACGCTCAGTTCTGAGACAGAAGAGCGGCTCCTGCGGGAGGCAGGCTTCCCGCAGGTTGCTCTCACCTGGGAGAAACGTGACGACTCCGGGCATGGGGTCGCCGTCTTTGTGGCGCACAGCTGAAACGATTGGAATTGCCCAACAATCGAGTCGACACGTGCCCAAGTGAGCCGCGCCATACCCGCCCCCTGAAAAAGCAATTGCCTATCACTAAAAATATTGGGTCATCCGGGAAGTTTGTGTGTGAGGGGGCAGGGACAAGGAATTTGGGGTAAGCATGTTTGGAGCAGTATGTGAAATAGCAAAGGATTGCCGGGCCGTTGGAATGCCGGGCAGAAAAGGGCATGTCAAAGAGTTTGCTCTATCATGCCTTCTGCCGGGAGCCTGCCTGGTGTTCGACCGCTTCCGCGTCATCAAGAAGATGAACGAGACGCTGGACGATTTGCTTTGGGATCTGGCGCGCCAAGCCCAAAACCGGGAAGAAAAGGCCATCACCATCAACCGCAAAATCCGCACCCTGTTAAACCAAGCCTGCGGTCACCGCGACGACGACTTCCTCCGCCTCAAACTCTACTCCCTCCACGAAGCCAAACACAAACTTATCGGATGAAGCGGAAAGCCGCGAAACCGCCGCGCCAGCCTGTTTCCCCCGCCCGCAGCCAGTCCGCCGCCCGCTCGAATCAGCTCCAAAAAACCTTGTATCCCCCCGCAGCCTGATTTATGGGTGCGCCCTAAAAATGTCCCTGCACATTGGCATCGTGGCATGCAGCGCGGAGGGGGCGGCCCTTTGCTACCGCACGATCTGCGTGGAAGCGCCCGCATTGATGGGAGAACACCGCCACCCGCAAATTTCCCTTCACACGCATCCCCTGGCCGATTATATGCCGCCTGTCAAAGCGGGAAACTGGGAGGATGTGGCGGCGCTGATGCTCTCCTCGGCGCGTATCGTGGCCAGGGCAGGGGCGGACTTCGCCGTCTGTCCGGACAACACCATCCACCAGGCGTTTGCGCTCGTGGCGAAGCAATCTCCTGTTCCCTGGCTGCACATCGCCGAAACGGTTGCGGAAGAAGCCCAAAGGCGCGGATACACCCGTCTGGGCATCCTCGGCACCAAGTATCTCATGACCGGTCCGGTCTATCCCGATGCTTTGAAAAAATACGGACTGGCATGGAAAATCCCCGGCGAAGAACAGCGCAGCCGCATTGATGCGTTCATCTTCGATGAGCTGGTCAACGCTGTTTTCAAAGAGGAAACCCGGCAATATTTCAACCGGGTTATTAGGGAAATGAAAGTGTGCGGGTGCGACGCCGCCGTCCTCGGCTGCACGGAGATTCCCCTCATCGTGGATCCGGAGGATTGCCCCCTGCCCGTCCTCGATTCAACCCGCCTCCTCGCCCGCGCCGCCCTGTGCCGCGCCTTGAAATGTTAGCCAGCGCAGCGCCGGTCAGCCGGGATGCCTTTTGCCGCATGGAATTTGGCGAATCCGCGTTACAGCGGTTCCAGGTCAAATGCGCCGTCTTTGCGGTCCATGATTTTCCAGCCTTTGGCTTTGATCTCATCGCGCAGGGCGTCGGCCCCGGCCCAGTCCCTGGCTTGCCGCGCCGCCTGACGCTCCTTGGCCAGCGTCTTTACTTCCTTCGGAGCTTCCATCGGTTTCTTCTCATGGGTGAAGAGCTTCAGCCCCAAAGCATATATTACGGCGCTAAAATACATTAACTCCCTTTCAAGTTCTTTGTCTGTTGGGCAAACAGCCGGATCTTCATTGTTGAATTGTTCAAAAAGCAATCCCAAGCCGGCCGGTATGTTTAAATCATCCTCTAACTCTTCTCCCGCCAAGTGAAAGGAATAAGCGCCCCATGCGGGTTTCCAGTCAATAGAACCGCCTTGCCGCCAATAAGTGTGAAAATCATCAGGAGCCAGCCCTGCTCTTTTTAATAATATGCAGGCCGCTTTCTCCAGCTTTCGCAAGGCGCTTTGCGCGGCCTTCATGCCGTTCCATGTGAAGTTGAGGGGCTGGCGGTAGTGGCCGGAGAGGAGGGCGTAGCGCAGGGCCATCGGGGAGAAACCGCGGGCGCGGATGTCGCCGAGCGTGTAGAGGTTGCCCAGGCTCTTGCTCATTTTTTGCCCTTCGACCATGAGGTGGGCGCAGTGGAACCAGTGGCGGCAGAAGGGCTGGCCGGTGGCTCCTTCGCTTTGGGCGATTTCGTTTTCGTGATGGGGGAAAGACAGGTCCACTCCCCCCCCGTGCAGGTCGAAATTCTCGCCGAGGTATTTTTGGCTCATGGCGGAGCATTCGATGTGCCAGCCGGGCCGGCCCTCGCCCCAGGGGCTGGGCCAGTAATTATCACCGTCTTCCGGCTTGCGGGCTTTCCACAGGGCGAAGTCCGCCACTGACTCGCGGCCGTATTCGTCGGCGAGGTTGGCGGCTTCGCCGCTGGTCACGGCTTGGGTTCGCAACGCCGCGCGGTCGAGGTTGGAGAGCTTTCCGTAATTTTCGAAAGCGCTGACTTTATAATAAACCGAGCCGTCCGGCCCCTGGTAGGCCCTGCCGTTTTCGAGGAGTTTTTTCACCAGCCCGGTCTGTTCTTCGATGTGTTCCGTGGCGCGCGGCTCGATGTGCGGCTCGAGCATGTTCAACGCCGCGCAGTCTTCGCGGAACTTTTTCTCCCACTTCCGCGTGAATTCCTTCAGCGGCAGACCCCCGGCCTGGGACTGGCGGATGGTCTTGTCGTCCACGTCCGTGATGTTGCGCACGTGCTTGACCTTCACGCCGGAGACCTCGAGGACCCGCCGCAGGACGTCCTGGAGCAGGAACGTTCGGAAGTTGCCGATATGCGCCGGCCCGTAAACCGTCGGCCCGCAGCAATACATCCCGAGGGGTTTCCCGGCCGCCGGCTGAAGCGGTTGTATCCCGCGGCTTAAAGTGTTGTAAAGGCGGAGCGCCATGCCGTTGAGAATTAATGATGAAGGTCTGATTTTAGCGGGAGGGCGGATGCTGGCTGATATTTCCCCGGTGTGCAAGGAGCAAAAAAATGCCGGCGCGGGAGCGGTGAAAAGGACTTGCGTTTTGAATTCCGGGATGTTTTGCTGGCAGCTTCTTTTACTATGAAAGCGACGATACAGACGCAAGGCCGGCAGTTCACCGTGCGGGAGGGGGACGTGCTGGAGGTGAACCGCTTCCGCGATTCCAAACCGGGAGACAACCTGACGATCAAGGAAGTCATGATGGTCGGCGAGGGCGAGTCGGTCCGTTTCGGCGTTCCCTGGGTGGCCGGGGCCGCCGTCGAGGCCGAGATCCTGGAAAACAAGCGCGGGCGGAAAATCCGGGTCTTCAAGAAGAAGCGGCGCAAAGGCTACCGCCGCACTCAGGGGCACCGGCAGGAATTGTCCGTCATCAAAATTAAAACCATCACCGCGGAGGGCGCCTGAAATGGCTCATAAAAAAGGACAAGGCACCAGCAAAAACGGGCGTGACAGCAACAGCCAGCGCCTCGGCGTCAAGATGTACGGAGGCCAGAAAGCCCGCGCCGGCAACATCCTCTTGCGCCAGCGGGGGACGCGTTTCCGGCCCGGCGACAATGTGGGCATGGGCCGGGATTTCACCCTTTTCGCGCTGGCGGACGGGACCGTCGAGTGGGACGCGGCCCGGCGCCGGGTGTCGGTAAGCGCGGCCGCCAATTAAAATCAGCCCTGCTTTTTGATGGGCAGGAGCCAGACGGCCTGATAGGGGGCAAGGGTAAGGCTGTTGACGTTGCCGCTGATGATTTTGGCGCTGATGACACCGTAAAGGCCTTTGGCCTTCCGGAGCATGGGAATATCCGGAAAACGGCGGATGGTGCGTTCCGAAGCGGTAAGGTTGCAGAGGCAGAGGATGGTTTCCTCCCCATCCGGCGAGGTGCGGGTGAAGCAGAAGAATTCCGGCCCGATATCGTAAACCTGCTGCGCCCCGTCGGGATGGAAAGCGGGATGCTTTGCCCGGCGGCGGAGCATCCTCAAGCAGGCGGAAAAAATCCGGGCCGGAACCGAATTTTTGTCTTTGAGCAACGTTTCGATCTCTTCTTTTTCCCACTTGCGGCGGTTGATGGCCCGGTTTTGGCCGGTGTGGCGGACGCCTTCCTCCCAGTTGGGAGTGGCGGTCAGGCTATGGAAATAAACCGCCGGGATGCCTTGCAGGGCCAGCATGATGGCCTGTGAACACAGAAAACGGGCCGTCCCCAGTTCGGGATGATCCGGATCCCCAAGGGCATCGAAGTAAGTTATGTTGAGCTCGTAGGGGCTTTGCAAGCCGCCGGGGTCGGTCTTCATGGACACCCGCCCGCCTCTTTTCCGCGTCTGTTCAGCCAGCCAGTCTATTTCTTCGGAGGGGATGATGCTTTGAAGCGGCCGCACGCCGACACCGTCATGCGAGGCGGTAAAGTTCAAAAAAGCGCATCCTTTTTTGGGGGGAGCGAGGCTGCCGGCCCAGGCCGTCAGCGCCGAGCCGTCACCCCGCAGCAAGCTGTAGAGCAGCAGCGGCGGCAGTGTGAAATTATACACCATATGAGCCTCGTTGCCGTCGCCGAAATAGCTGATGTTCTCCTTGTGAGGAACGTTGGTTTCGGTCAGCAGAAGGGTGTAAGGGGCGACGATTTCCAGAACATCGCGGAAAAGCCGGACAACCTGATGGCACTCCGGCTGGTGGATGCAGTTGGTCCCTATGTTCTTCCACAAGTAGGCGATGGCGTCCAGGCGCAAAATGCGCGCGCCTTTCGAGAGGTAGAGAAACAGGATGTCCAGAAATTCGAACAGGACGTCGGGGTTCTTCCAGTTCAGGTCCGCCTGGTCGGCGCTGAAGGTCGTCCACACCCACGCTTCGCCGTCCCGGGTTTGGGTTTTGGTCAACAGCGGCGAAGCCCTCGGCCGCGTCACTTGCGCGAGATCGGTTTCAGGTTCCAGCGGAATAAAATAGAACCGGGCCGGGGCGATGCCCGTCACAAAGTCGCGGAACCATTCGCTTTGCGCCGAGCAATGGTTGAGAACCAGATCGAACATCAGGCTGAAGTCCTCTCCCAGGGCCTCCACGTCCTCCCATGATCCGTAAGCCGGGTTCACTTCACGGTAGTCAATGACGGAAAAACCGTCATCGGATGACCAGGGGAAAAAGGGCAGGATATGGAGGGCGCTGAAGGCGCCGGAGCAATGGGTGTTGAGAAAGCGCCGCAGGACTTTCAGCGGCTTCTCATTTTCGGCCCGCACCATGTCCGCGTAGGTGATCAGCACGGCGTCTTTTTCGGACCACAGCCGGCGGTGGCGGGGAGACTTGAGACCGACGCCGTAGCGGCCAATCATCATGTAAAAGCGCTCCATCAGCAGCCCCGCCCGGTCTCCGTAAAGGCGTTTGAGGCGGCGGCGGATGCGGTCCACGCGGGTTTGGCGGATAATTTTCATCAGACCCAGACATTCAGGCTGTTAAGAATCGAGCGCAAACTTCGGCGCAGGACATTGTAACTGTAAAAATTGCGGGCGATCTTGTAGTTGTGCTCCACCATTTCTTCCCGGCAAGCCGGGTCCTCGAGAACGCGCCGGGTCAGCTCGATCACTTCATAAGTGACGAATCCGTCAATCACGATCAGCCGGAAACCTCGAGGCTCGATATCCTGGACGAAGGTGCTGTAACGGTTGACCACCACCGGGAGCTTGAAATAAATGGCCTCGACGAGGGCGTTGCCGAAACCCTCGTAACTGCTCGGGTAAGTGACAAGATCGGCATGGGGATACAGGTCCCACAGAGTGTAGATCTTGCGCCCCCGCGAATCGTACTGCCGCACCTCACCGATGCGCGATGAGATAAAACGCAGGTCCACTTTTTCTTCCCGGGCCATTTCTTCGATCATCCGCATGTATTCGTAACCCTCGTCCCCCGCCTCGTGGGAGATGACCAGCTTGTAGCGGGGATCCCCCTGGGCCAGCATACCGACCAGCTGCACGGCATGCTCGATCCCCTTGCGGGGAACGATCCGCGTGGGCTGGAGGATGAAGATGTCGTCCGGCGCCAAGCCGATTTGTTCCCGCACGTCGTGGGAATAATGGTCCGGCGCAGGCGCGGGCCGGTCGAAGTTGAACACGTTGGGAATGAGGTTGGCGCCCACTCCCTTGCGCAGGGAGAGCTGTTCCTGCGCCGCCCGGTTGATGACCGTGTGACGCATGTTGGGCAGCCGCGGCGGGAACGCCATGTCGAGGTAATCCTGCACCGCTCCGATGCTGAAGCGCGTTCGCTCCCAGTAAAAGTCGTGGTGATGGGCGATGGCGGGCATCTGTGTTTCGGCGAGGAACTCCGTCAGGGCAACGGCCAGGGGCACGTGCATGGGAATCGTCAGGGCGTTTTCCGCCACCACGACATCTATGTGATGTTTTTCCGCGAAATCGTAAAGGGTGCGCTTGAGGTATTGCGCCAGATCCTTGATGCGCTCGGTGGCGAGCGGCGGGCGGCGGGTGCGGCCCCATATCCGCCGGTTCAGCCACATGTTCTCGGAATATCCGAAATAAGCCTCGGGCACGCAATAGCTGATGCCGGGGTGCCGGTCGCTGCGCCCGCTGTACCAGTAGCTGACATGCCGGTCGTCCCACAGCGCCTCCGCCCACTTGGCGCTTTCGAGGGAAACGCCGTCGGTGCCCGCGAACCGGGTGGACACGAAACCGATGTTTTTCGCCATGCCGGGAAAGATAAAAACTGCGCCGTTATATTACCGTTAACGGCGGGATGCTTGTTATGTTTTAGATTCCGAATGTCAAAGCCCAAATTCCCTCAATCCCGCGGGGGCCGCAAAATGCTTTCCGGAAAGACCGGACGCGGCGGATATGAGCGCGGGCTGGCGGACGGGTTCCGCGCTTGCGCTTTGCGGAAAGATTCTCATACCTTTCCCTTGGTGAACATTTTTTCGGCTTCGCGTTCAGCGCAATGAAATGATTCAGCGTTTGTTTCAGATTTTGCCGTTATTGTTTTTCGGCGGATGGGCGGCATGGGGCGCCGCCGCCCGGAAACCGCCGGAAATCATCCCATTGGAGGAAATCCGCCCGGGCATGAAAGGGGTCTGGAAAACCGCCGTCAAAGGCACTGAAATCACGTCTTTTGACCTCGAAGTGCTGGGGATCGTGGAGAACTTCGCAGGGCCGCGGCAGGCGGTCATCATTTGCCGGGCGCTCGATCAGGAGAGCATCCGCAACGGACCCGTCGGCGGCATGAGCGGCAGCCCTGTTTACCTCGGCGGCCGGCTGGCGGGCGCTTATGCCTATGGCTTCGCCTGGGCCAAGGAACAAACCATCATAGGCGTTCAGCCTATCGAACACATGCTTGAACTGCTGCGCCATTACCCCATCGAGCCTCCCGGCCAGCGCCCTCTGGCACGGCGCGCACGCCCGTTTGGCAAAAAGCCGCCTGAAGGGGGCTGGGCGGTGACCGCCGGCGGTCCGCGGCTCTCTCAAATCGAGCCCCTGCTCAAGCCTTTGCCCGCGCCCTTGATAGCTTCCGGCTTTTCAGATGAGACGCGGCGGGCGTTTCAGCCGGAAACCGGCCGGCTCGGGCTGAGCCTGCTCCAGGGGCCGGGGGGAACCGCCGCCCCGGGAAAAACGTTTGATCTGTCCCCCGGCGCCCCCGTGGCCGCCGTTCTCATGACCGGAGATTTCACGGTGGCCGCCACCGGCACCGTGACCTGCCGGGAGGGCGACTCCCTGCTGGCTTTTGGCCATGCTCTTTTCCAGCACGGCCAAGTGGCCATCCCCATGGCCGGAGCGGAAATCGTCACCATCGTGCGCGCGCTCAACCTCTCTTTCAAGCTGTCCAACATCGGGCCGGTGGCGGGCGGGTTTTACCAGGACCGCCTGACCGCTGTCGGCGGCAAAGTCGGCCGCTCCCCGCCCATGACGGAGATCGCCATCCGCACAACTTCCGCTACTGGAGACAACCGCACCTACCGGGGCGAGCTCTTCGAGCATCCCCGCATTTCCCCGCTCTTCGCCGGCATGGCTCTTCTCGAAACCCTTCTGGCCACCATGGAAGCTGGAGAACGCCAAACCTTTTTCGTGGACGGAGCGGTGGAAGTGGAAGGTTTTGAACCCCTTCCCGTCCGCCACACCGCGGCGGGGCCGGCGGAAGCCATCGCGGCAGCCCACGCTTTTTACGAAAACCTGCTGGATCTCACGGACAACCCTTTCGCCCGCCCCCGCGTCACCCGCATCCGCCTCACGGTCGAAAGGCGGCACGAATGGCAATTGAGCGCGCTGGCGGAAGCCCGCCTCGAATCGCCGAGGTCCCGCCCCGGCGAAACCGCGGAAATCGTCCTGGCCCTCCGTCATTACCAGGATAAAACCACCACGCGGCGGGTGCGGATTCCGCTGCCCGAAACCCTTGTCAAAGGAGACGAAGTCACCATTTTAGTGGCCGACGCCGCCACCGCCGGCGAAACGGACGCCCTGGCGGACCAGCCTGTCGGTTCCCTGGCCGGAATCGTCGAACAATGGCGCCGCCGCCGCCCGCCCGATGCCATTTACATCAAGCTTATGAAAAAAGCGCCCCGGCTTCTGGTTGAAGGAGCGGACCTGCCTCAGCTGCCTCCATCCGTTCTTTCGCACTACACCAGCCCCCGCAACCTCCGCAACCGGCGGCGCCTGGCCGAGACGACTCTCTGGGAAACCGTTATTCCCGCCGGCGGCATATTCGAAGGCGCCGCGCGGCTTTCACTCACGTTGGAATAACATGAAAAAAGCGCTCCTGATAATTCTCATGGCCGCCTGCGCCGCCCGCGGCGCGAAAACCCGGTCCTTTTCCTTGTCCGGCTATGGAACCCTCAAGGAAGGAACAACGGAAAACCTTTCGCTGGACCATTTGGGCGTGCTGCGTCTGGCGCCCTCGCTGACGGAATACGCGGCGCTGGACGAGCCGGTTGTATGGTGCGCGGCAGCCGCTCCCGATGGCCTCCTTTACCTGGGCACTGGCAGCCAAGGCAAAATCCTGCGCGTCTCCGCCGAAGCGAAAACGGAAGTTTTCTTCGACCCCGATGAAGTCCTGGTCCGGGCTCTGGCGGCGGACTCGAAGGGGCGGCTCTACGCGGGAGCTTCACCCTCAGGCAGAATATACCGGCTGACTCCGGACGGGCGCGCCGAAGTGTTTTTCGACGCCGAGGATAAATACATCTGGGACATGGTCTTCGATTCGCGGGGCAACCTTTTCGCGGCCACGGGCGCCAGCGCCCGCATCTACCGCCTCCCCCCCGATTACCAGCTGGGCGCCGAACCGGAAATATGGTTCTCCTGCGGCCAGACCCACTTGACCGCCCTGGCGTGGGACACCGAAGAGCGGCTGCTGGCCGGAAGCAATCCCGGCGGCATCCTCTACCGGGCCGCCGAAAAAGGCCGCGGACGGGCTCTCTTCAATTCCGGCGACGAGGAAGTGAAATCCATTTTACCCCGTCCCGGCGGAGATATCCTCATGGCAACATTCTCGGAAAACGAAAGCCCCGCGGTTGAAATCGGGGCGCCATTTCCAATTAAAAAGAAAAA
>CAZYUX010000001.1:49220-70768 GCA_964650745.1 uncultured Puniceicoccaceae bacterium | reverse complement strand
ATCTCCGCGCACAACTTCCGTGATTTTCATATCGTGATCGTCCGCCGTCACAGCCAACTCGTAGGATGGAAACCCATCCTTGCGCCAGACCAGGAAATCGCCGAAATCCCGCCCCGCCGTGAAAGCCTGGGAGCCTGCCCGGCCGTCAACAAAACGGATGGTTTCCCCGCCGGGCACGCGGAAACGCCAGTTCATGCCGCCGGGCGTTTCGGCATCGCGTCCCGCGCCGGCCGGGGGGCGCAGTTTCGCGGGGAAAATGATCTCCCCCCGGCCTTCGTGGGGCGCGCTGAGAGCCATGCGGACATCCTTGCGGGAATGGGGCGAGGGGTAAATCAGCCCCGTGGCGTGAAGGCGGCTCCAAATCTTCAAATAGTAATTCCCGCGCTCGCTCTGGTTGTAGGGGCCGCAAGGCCCGCCGGTATCCGGCCCTTCATCCCAGGAAAACCCGAACCAGCGCAAATCCTCCAGCATGGCGCCGTAAAACTCCGGTTTGCACCGGGGTTTGTCCAAGTCCTCGTTGCGCAGGACGAGGACGCCGCCGCGGGCCCGCTCCCAGGCGGTCCAGAAAGTTTTGGCGTGGCCCAGGTGCAGGCAGCCGGAGGGCGTCGGCGCCAGACGGCCGCGGCAGGAGTTGGCAGTGTGGAGTTTGGAGTTCAGGATTGAAAGAAATATGTGAAAATCTTGCTTGCTTGTGTTGAATGGAGTATAGTAGAGAATTGAATGGTATTAATCAAACACACAGAAGAAAATTATGGAAAGCGGCACTCTTGAGGTCGCGGAAGAACTGACGGAATCCAGTCTGACTTTCGGAGAACTCGGTTTAAGCGAAGAGATATTGCGGGCGGTGCGGGAACGGGGCTATGAAACACCCACGCCCATCCAAATCCAGGCCATCCCTCTGCTCTTGCGGGGGCGCGATGTGATCGGGGGCTCGCAAACGGGCACGGGAAAAACCGCCGCTTTCGCTTTTCCGATCCTCATGCGGCTGAAGCGGCACGGGGAGCTGCGCGCGCTGGTGATCGAGCCGACCCGCGAGCTCGCCCGGCAGGTTTACGACGCCTTCAAGGAATACGGAAAGTTTTACGATCTGCGTCCGGCCCTGCTTTACGGCGGGGTCAAATACGGGCAGCAGCTGGAGCAGCTGCGCAGCGGGGCCGACATCGTCGTGGCCACGCCGGGGCGTTTGCTCGATCACTTGGGGCAAAAGGCCCTCTCTCTGAAACATGTCACGGAGCTGGTTATTGACGAAGCGGACCGGATGCTCGACATGGGTTTCCTGCCGGATGTGCGGAAAATCGTCAAACAATGCCCCCCGAAGAACCGGCAGACCATGCTTTTTTCCGCCACGACGCCGCCGGAGATCAGTCGGCTGGCATCCTGGGTGCTGAAAAATCCCGAGCGGGTGACTATCGGCACCGGGACTTCCGTGGCCGAGACGGTCAGCCACGCCATTTACCCGGTGGATGACCGGCAGAAGTTCGACTTGCTGGCAGCCTTGCTCGATGAGCTGGAATATAAAAGCGTTCTGATCTTCTGCCGCACGCGGGTGGGGGCGGATATTATCGCGCGCTGGCTCGAGGCGGCGGGGCATCCCAAAGTGGCCGTTCTCCACTCGGACCGCACTCAAGGCCAGCGCACCAAAGCCCTCCAGGACTTCAAGTCGGGGCGGACCGACATCCTCGTGGCCACCGACATCGTGGCGCGGGGCATTGACATTTCCGGCATCAGCCACGTTGTCAATTACGACATTCCCCAATACCCGGAGGACTACGTGCACCGCATCGGGCGCACCGGGCGGGCCTGCCAGGCGGGCGATGCCGTAACGCTGTTCACGGCCGGGGAAGAGGATTTCCTCAAGGCGGTCGAGCGTTACATCGGACAGGAGATACCCCGGCGCCAACTGGAAGGTTTTGATTACAAGTGGTCACCCGTCCTCCAGGAAAGAAAACCGCCCAAGAACAAACGCCGCAACCGCGGTTATGCCACCGGCCCCGCCATGAACATGGGCAGGCGCGGAAGAAAGCGGCGGTAAGATCCGCCGCGGCCCGCCGGAAACACGCGCAACCCTCTTCCGGAAGAGGCCGGTTTTAAACTGACGGAAAGGCTGTCACTCGTCCCCGTCGCTGCCGATGGCCTCCACCGGACAACCTTCGAGGGCTTCCATGCACTGGGCGGTTCCTTCTTCGCTGCCGGGCTGCTTCGCGACGTAGGAGAAACCGCCGTCTTCGTTGCGGGCAAAGTAATCCGGCGCGGTTTCGCGGCACAGATCGCAGTCAATACACTGGTCGTCCACGTAAAACTTGCCGGGGACGTTGTCTGGATACTTGTTGTTTTTATCAGCCATGCCGGGTGAATATGAGGATAAAAAAACCGCTGGCAAGCCCAGAACAATTTTGACATTGCGGGGAATATGGGCAATTATAGTCGGCAAAAGCAGGACACCGGTTTCCGCCATGTTGTTCAACCGCGATTACATGCAGTCCGATTACTACGAGAAGCCCCCGGTTGCGGGAGCGGTCCGGAACTGGCCGGTTCTCACGTGGATCATTGTGATCAACATCGCGGCTTTTGTGCTTCAAAACATCCTGCGGATATGGTTCCAGTCGGATTGGATGTTGCGTCTGTTCGCCCTGCATGGCGCCACGTTCAAGCACGGGTTTTTCTGGACGGTTATAACCTACAGCGCGCTGCACGCCAACCTCTGGCATTTGTTTCTCAACATGCTGGTTCTGTTTTTTTTCGGCAGCCCCCTGCAAAAGCAGCTGGGCGAGCGGCGTTTTCTCATGCTCTACCTGGGCGCGGCGGCGCTGGGCGGCGCGCTTTACCTGGCCCTGCACTTCAAAGGCGGCGTTTTGCTGGGCGCCTCCGCTGGCGGGCTGGGGCTGCTGGCTCTGTTCTGCATGCTGCACGCCGAACAGGAAATGACCTTTCTGCTGTTTTTCGTTCTCCCCGTGCGCGTTAAACCCAAATACATCCTGTGGGTGGTGGCAGGGCTTGAATTATTCGGTTTCGTTTTTGATGAAATGGCGCCGGGCCAGGCCTCAAACATCGCCTACTCGGCGCATCTGGGCGGCCTTCTCGCCGGCTGGATCTTTTTCAAACACGGATTGAACCGCCGCTCATTCCTCGGCTGGACACCCTCCTGCCAAACCGCCTCACCGCCAAGCTGGATGCAAAAAAAACCCTCCCTTCACAAACCCGGCAGCTACCGCGTCAACCTGACCAGCCCCTCCGACCTGCGAAAAGAAATTGACCGCATTCTCGACAAAATCAATTCGCAGGGCTTCGGCGCCCTCACAGCGGAAGAAAAAAAGACGCTGGACCGCGCCCGGGAAGTGCTGACCCGCCGCTGACCCGGAGCCGTTTGCCGTTGACGGGGCCGCGCCGGCGGTTATGCTGACGGGCAAGATGATCATGATTCGCTGCCTCTTTCGCGCGGCCGCACCGCGGAAAATACTCGGCACAATGCTGGTTTTTGCCGCCGCGCCGCCGCTCCAGGCCGCCGGCCAGCTATACGACCACGGCGACCCCGCGGGTGAAGAGCAATATATGCTCGAACTCATCAACCGCGCGCGCGCCCAGCCCATGGGCGAAGGCGCCCGCTGGATCAGCACCGAAAACCCAAACGTTATCGCCGCTTATAACTGGTTTAACGTGGACCCGGAAAAACTGCTTTACGACTTCGCCGGCTACCACACGCGCCCGCCCTTGGCTTTCAACGCGGACCTGATCGAGGCCGCGCGCCGGCACGCCTGGGACATGACTGAAAATGATTTCCAGCAGCACACCGGCAGTGACGGCTCCAGCATGCCGGACCGCGTGTCGGAAGCGGGCTACGACTATAATTACATAGGCGAAAACATATTCGCCTATGCCGAAGACCTTATGCACGGCCACGGCGGCATGATCGTGGACTGGGGCTATGGAGACGAATACGGCATCCAGGATCCGCCAAACCACCGCGTCACCATCATGAATTTGAACACCGGCAAGCCATTCTTCCGCGAAGCCGGCATCGGCATCTATTATGAGGATGATCCCGGCACCGAAGTCGGCCCGTGGGTCATGTCTCAAGAGTTCGGTTACCGGACGGGGCGCGTGTTCTTGTGCGGCGTGGCCTATGAAGACCTTGACGGTGACGGTTTTTACTCACCCGGCGAAGGCATTGGCGGCATCACGTTCACGCCCTCCGCGGGGGATTATTACGCCGTCACCTCCGATTCCGGAGGATACGCCATCCCCATCGGCGGGCTGGACGGAACCCTCACCGTAACGGCTTCCGGAGGGCCTTTGTCGGAACCGCTCTCCATCTCCATGCGCCTGCTGGGGGTGAACGTCAAACTGGATTTGGCTGACGGCGCCCTCGAGCGGGGTGAAACCATCTTCGACATTTACAAGGAAGCGGAAGGCGGATTGAAACGCAGTTTTTGGCTGGACGCCTGGATGTCCCTGGATTACGATCCTTGGGTTTATCACTACGGCCTCGGCTGGATTTACTATTATGGCGTGACATCGGAAAACGTTTTCTTTTACGATCCCGCGCTGGGCTGGATGTGGACCGGCAAAGACGTCTATCCCTTCCTCTACAGTTACAAGACTGGCGGCTGGCTGTGGTATTACCACAACCCCGCCGCGAACCGGCGCTGGTTCAAGGACTTCAACGACGGCCTGGACAAACCCGAAGATGAATTGTAAAAAAGACAAAACAAGAGTTCCGGTCTTTCCGCATTTCCCGCGCCGCAAACCCATCCGCACTTAACAGAGGAAGGCGCACCCCATGCCGGCATTTCTCCACACTCGCGTGCGCGTCAGCGATCTTGAGCGCTCGATTCAATATTATTGCGGCCACTTCGGCTTCGAAGTCGCCAGCCGATCGGACAAGTCCCCGGCGGGCAACCACATCGCCCACCTTCGCATGCCCGGCAGCCGGCACATGCTCGAGCTGACGTGGTCCGCGGATTACGCGCTGAAAGTTCCGGAAGATCTGATGCACTTCGCCATCGGGGTCCCGGACTTGACGGAATTTTGCGGCCGGCTCGAAAAAAAGCGCCTGGAAATATGGCCGGAAGACTGGCGGGACAAGTTTCGGGCGGGTAATAAAATGGCATTCGTCACAGATCCCGACGGCTATGAAATCGAGCTGCTGGAGACGAAAGAATAGCGCCTGCCTGCCCGATGAACGGATGCGGGCGGTGTTGCGCTCGAAGACTCCGGACCGCGTCCGCGATTTCGGCCCGCCGTGACAAGTGAATGCCGGGATAAGATAACCGGCGGCTTGTCAGATGGCCGGCTCCCCGGCCAGCCAGCCGTGGCGGACAAGGAAGCGGTCCGCGGCCCGGAGCGTCCCGGCGAAGGGGACATTGCCGTTGCGGCCGTAATTGAAAAAGCCGTGCCCCATGCCTTCGTATTCCATCAGCTGGCAGACGTTCCCGCGGGCCTCCATGGCGCCGCGGAACGCCCGCGCGTCTCCGATGGGAACGGTTTTGTCTTCCACTCCGTGAAAAATAATGCACGGGGGAAAGCCCGAAGAAACGTGATGCAGAGGCGACAAGCGCCGGGCCGTCTCCAGGTCCCCGAATTTTTTCATCCGGCTCTCGATGCTGATGGTGTTCGTTGCCGGATTGAAAAGGATGAGAATGCCGGGATTGCAACTGACGGACAAATCGTCCGTTTCGTCGTCACAATCTTCGGCGCGGACCGCGCACAGGGCCACATGCCCGCCGGCGGAGCCTCCGCCCGCCCCAACCCGCGCGGCGTCCACGCCGATTTCCGCGGCATTTGCCTTCACCCAGCGGATGGCGGAGCGCCCGTCCCGGACCGATTCCACCGGTGTTGTGCCATGCTTGCTTTTGGTCCGGTATTCCGCGCAAAACGCCGCCATGCCGCGCGAGGCCAGATATTCGCTTTGGGGCTTGAATTGGTCAATATCCCCGCTGGTCCAACCTCCGCCATAAAAAAAGACGATGGCGGGGGGCGCTCCGCCCGCGCAGGATTCCGGAGCGTATATTTTCACGCTCAATCCCCCTTGAGGCGTGCTCTTATACGTTCGCTCTTGGACGGTGGCAGACATGTTGGAGGACAATAAAACACCGGAAAGCGAAATCAATCCGAATTACAGCCGCAACCGCCGCGGACCATCCCTGGAACTCATTCGCCGCTTGAATTATTGAGAACACGTTTTTTCCGACACGAAGGTTGAAAATCATGGGGCAAAAACCGGTCAAAATCAGATTAATAAGTATAAATTATTGATTTTCAACCACATAACAAAAACAAGCATTAATTTTAAAAAAACCATTTTAGGCTTGCATTCGTTTTGTGTTCTAACGATAATACGGTTTTTAAGAATTATAACACTTAGTATTCAGCCTATATTTCCGAAGAAGTATCATGAATTTCACCCGTCAATTTCTTGCTTCGCCGCCGGAGACGGAAAAGCTGCCGGCAGCACAGGTAACGAGAGGCCGGACCGGGCTGGCTGCGTCATAATCCGCGCCCCGCGCGGCATCACGCAAAGGTTGTTAAAGGAAGCATTATGGACCAACCGCAGGTTGTCGAGGAGGTCATCATGTCGCTGCGCCGGATTATGCGCAGCATAGACCTGCATTCAAAAAGGCTGGCGCATGATTTCGGGCTGACCGGCCCGCAATTGGCGGTTTTGAAGTCCTTGGCGTGGTCCGGTTCGGTTCCGGTGGGCGAACTCGCCGCCCACGTGAGGCTCAGCCACGCCACCGTCACCGGCGTGCTGGACCGGATGGAAAAGCGCTGCCTGGTCAAACGCATCCGCGGCGAAGCGGATAAAAGGCGGGTTTACGCGGACATCACCGGGGAAGGCGGCAAGATCCTGCAAAAAGCCCCCCCGCTCCTGCACGAGGAGTTCATCGAGAAATTCGAGCAACTGGAAGAATGGGAAAAAACAATGATCCTGTCAGCCTTCCAGCGCGTGGCTGACATGATGGAAGCCCGGCTGCCCGCACCCGAAGGCTTGCTGGACGCCGATCCGCAAGCCCAGTGGGCGAAAAAGAACCTCGATGCCATGCCGGTGGGCGCCGCCGCCGAAATCCCGCCGCACGGTTGAAAAACCCAACCCACATTAGGATCATGGAAAAATTATTGAGAGCTTCGCCGCCTTTGCTTCGCGAATTCTTTTACTGGCTTTTGCAAGAGGAAGCCGAAAAGCGCATCATGGAAGAACTGGGCAACGGCACCAGCGGCAGCCCTTCAGGCCGGACCCGCAGGCAGCTCCGCGCCGCCATACGCACGGTCGTCAAGACCATGGAGCCGCAGGCGGTCTTGAAATCTTTTCCCCTGGAAAAACAGGGAGCCAAAATTTTGATAGACGGCCGGATCCCCGTGCGCGGCGGCAAAATCGCCTACGCGATGCACCATTGCACAAAAGCGGCCGTTTACGCCGTCTCGCTGGGCCGCAAGCTGGACATCGTGCTGCGGGAGAGCCAGGACGCTGACCCCGCCTACGGCGTTATCCTCGACCAGACCGCCTCGCTTGCGGTGGAACGGGCGGCGCGCATCATCCAGGAAACCGCGGCGGGAAACCTTCCCTCCGGCGAGGGAGCGACCGAGCGTTACAGCCCGGGATATTGCGACTGGCCCCTGCGGGAGCAGCGGCCCCTTTTCAGCCTTTTGGGAGAAGAGACGGCGGGCATCGAGCTGACGGAGAGCTGCATGATGATCCCCGGCAAGTCCACTTCGGGAATATTCGGCACGGGCCCGGCCGCCCTGGTTGCCAAACACGGCAACGCTTGCGTTTTTTGCGCCGAGCGCGGATGCCCATACCGCCGGGGCGCCTTTTAAACGGAGAAGGCCGCGGTCCTCCCCGCGAGCGCTGGCCGAAGCCAGCCGCGCGACATACGAACCCCGCAGTATTTGCAGTATTATGACAGACTCCGATCCGACCACCCGAAAACGCCGCCACATCTGCCAGCCTCTCACGGCGGATGAAGTGGAAAAAATTCACCTTGCCTCAATGGAAGTATTGGCGGAGACCGGCTTCGAGGCGCACAACGACGAGGCATTTGAAATCTTCAAAAAAACGGCCTCCCGCACGGACAGTGAAAAGCGGATCATCCGCCTGAAGGAGGAAACGATAAGGGATTTGATTTCCCGCGCCCCTTCCGAAATCACCCTGTGCGGCCGGGACCCGCGGCACGACCTGGTCCTGGGCTCGGGCAACGTCTATTACGGCACCGGGGGCACCGCCTTGAATATTCTCGATTATGAGACATCCGAGCGGCGCCCCGCCCTTCTGCGGGACTTGGCGGACATCATCCGGATCACCGACCGGCTGGAGCACGTGCACTTGATGCTGCTGCCCACCTATCCCAACGAGCTGCCGGTGGAAAAAGTGGACATCAACCGGTTCTTCGCCGGTCTGATGTTTACTGAAAAACACATCATGGGCGGCGTTTACACCGCGCGGGGCATCCAGGAAGTGATCTCCATGGCGGAAACGGCGGCCGGCTCATCCGAAGCCCTGCGGGAGCGCCCCTTTATCTCGATCATCACCTGCGGCATCAGCCCCTTGCGGCTGGACGGCAAATACGGCAGTTTCATGATCCAGGCGGCCCGCGCCGGCATCCCCCTTGCCGTGCCGGCGGAACCGCTCTGCGGGGCCACCGCTCCCATCTCCCTGGCCGGCACTTTGGTCATTCAAAATTGCGACGCCCTCATCAACGTGATGCTGACACAACTGGTCAATCCCGGCACGCCCGTCATTTACGGCTGCGTGGCCACGTCCACGGACATGCGGGACTTGAACTACTTGGGCGGCCCGGTCGAAAGCGGCCTGCTGAACGCGGCCACCGCTCAGCTCACCCAGTATTACGGCCTGCCCTACTATGCCACGGCGGGCATCAGCGACGCCAAGACCCTTGACGCCCAGTGCGGCTACGAATCGGCTGTCAACAATCTGCTGACCGCCCTGGCAGGAGCGGACTTTATCCACGACGCAGCCGGGCTGATGGAGTTCGCCTTGACGGTGAGCAAGGAAAAACTGGTCATAGACAATGAAATCCTCGGCATGGTCTCGCGGGCGGAGCGGGGCATCCGGGTGGATGATGAAACCCTGGCGGTGGATGTCATCAAGCAAGTCGGCCCCGGCGGCAATTTCCTGACCCCCCGCCACACCCGCAGGCTGTTGCGCAAAGAGCATTATTCTCCCCGGCTGAGCGACCGGAACAAACGCATGGTATGGGAAGCCGAAGGCCGGCCGCCCGTCTGCCGGCGGGCTCACGAAATCGTCCAAGCCATACTGGCGGAAGAGCCGAAAACACACCTGCCGGCGGGGATGACCGAAAAGATTTTGGCAAACCATCCGGATATTGACGCCTCCATTTGCAAAAAAACGGCTCAAATATGATTATCATCGGAGAACGCGTAAACGCCTCCCGCAAAGCCGTGCGCCAAGCCATCCTGAGCCACGACGAGGCAGCCATCAGGCAGGAAATCATCCGGCAGGACGAAGCGGGAGCGCATTACATTGACTTGAACGCCGGCACGGGCGCCGGAGACACGGACAGAGAAAGCGCCGACCTCCGCTGGCTGGTGGATTGCGCGCTGGCCTGCACGGAAAAGAAACTTGCCCTGGACTCCGCCGACCCGGAAGTGCTCCGGGCCGCCGCCGGACACCTCGGCGGACGCCGCCCCTGGATGCTCAATTCCATCAAAGACGACCCGGACGCGATGGAGCAAGGCCTCTCCCTCGCCAGGGAACACCAGGCGCCCCTTATCGCATTGGCCATGGACAAGGACGGCATCCCCCCGGAAGCGGACCGGCGTCTGAACATCTGCGCGAAAATTTACGCCAAAGCCCGGGAAGCGGGAATCCCGCCGGCCCGCCTGTATTTCGACCCGCTGGCGCTGCCGGTTTCGGCCGACATTTCCCAGGGAAAAGTGACCTTTGAAACGCTCGGCGGCCTGCGCGACCGCTTTCCCGAAGCCAAAACGACCATGGGCCTTTCAAACGCTTCCTACGGGCTGAAAAAACGCAGCCATGTCAACGCCGCTTTTCTGCTCATGGCGATGGCCCGGGGCCTGGACTCGGCCATCTGCGATCCGCTCCGGCCGCAAATCGCCCAAGCCCTCCTGCTGGGCCAGCTCCTGCTGGGCCGCGACCGCTATTGCCGCCGGTTCAACCGGGCCGCGCGCCAGGGCATATTCGACAACGAAAAAAAATGAAACCTGGCACCTTCAGAACAGGCACAGCCGTCAACCCCGCGCTGAGAATTTCTCAGGCGCAAATGGAAGCCCTGCACGCCGGGTCCATGAGGATTCTCGATGACCCCGGCCTGACGTGCTTCAATGAGGAGGCGGTTTCCATCTTCAGCAGCGCCGGATGCCGCGCCGCCAAGGACGGATTGTCCGGCGGCTGGCAGATCCGCATCCCCGAAAAAACCGTTCGGCAAGCCCTGGAGGCCGCGCCCTCGCGAATTGTTCTGGGCGCCCGCAACCCCGCCAACGCCCTGGATCTCGACGCGGAAAACCCGCGCGTTTACTTCGGCACGGGCTCCGAAGCGAATGTTTTTCTGGAAACCCGCATGGAGCGCTTTCAGGCGCTCAATGATTCGGACCGCGCATTGGAAGCCCCGGTGTTCGAGGAAAAGCGGGGCACGCTCCGGAGGCTGTGCGACTCCTCGCGCCTTTGCAACGCCCTCGGCAACGTGGATTTCTTCATCCGCAACGTCAATATCCAGGATGAGGGCGTCACCGAAGACAACAAGGACGTCAACGTCTTCTTCGCCAGCCTGATGTATATGACAAAACACGTCCAGGCCGGCCTGACCCGCCTCGGCGCGCTGGACGCCGTCCAGCGCATGGCCGAAATCATCGCGGGCGGAGAGGAAGCCCTGCGGGAAAACCCCATCATCTCATTCATCACCTGCCTGGTCAAAAGCCCCCTGCAGATGGTGGATGACACCACTCAAAAAACCATCGCGGTCGCCCGCCGCCGCTGGCCGGTGGTCATCTCCTCGTCTCCCCAGGGCGGTTCCACCGCGCCCATTCAGGAGGAGGGAATGGTGGCGCTGATCAACGCGGAAATCCTGGCGGGGGTGACGCTGGCCCAGCTCGCCAGCCCTGGCGCGCCCGTGCTTTACGGCGCGGTCCCCGTCCGCGCCAGACTGGACAACCTTCACGATTTTTACGGCGCTCCGGAATTCGTCCACTACAACGTGGACTGCGTGCAGATGGCGCGGTATTACGGCTTGCCCTGTTACTCCACGGCAGGCGTCGGCGACGCCGCGGCGCCGGGGCTGCAAGCCACCGTGGAAAAGCTCCTCACGCACCTCGGGGTGGCCGCAGCCGGCGCCCAGTACATCCATTACGCCTTCGGCCTGCTGGACCGCACCAACACCTTTTGCCCGCTGCAAGCCGTCCTCGACGACGCCGCCGTCAGCCTGGTAAGGCAAACCATCCGCGCGCCGCGATTCGGAACGGCGGAAGTGGAAAAAGCGGCGGCGGAAATCAAAAAAGTCATGGCCTCCGGAACCCGGCTGTTCGCGCGCGGCATCCGCCGGCACGTCCGCCGCGGGCTGGTCTCCGAACCCTACCGGCTGGCCGGCGGCGGCGCGGGCGAAGCGCTGGCCAGCGCCGCCAAAGAATTGGAAACCATCCGGAGCAGCGCCGGGGAGCCCTTGCCCGAAGCAACCGTCGCGGAAATCCGCGGCGCCACACCCGGATTACTCGACATGTCACACTTCAAACTGACGTCTAATTATGGAAAATGAAACACTGCTCAACGATCTGAAACGCAACATCATCCTCGGCCATCTCGATGAGACGGACGAAGGATTCGACGGCGACATGGAAGGCAAGCCCGGCGCATCGGAATTGGCCATGGAATCCATCGGGAAAAAGGTTCCCGCCGGCCGGATCCTGGAAACCGTCTCCGAAGCCATGGACGAGGTGGGCCGCAAATACGACACCGGCGAATACCTGATCTCCGACATGCTCGCCAGCGCCGAGTGCGCCGGAACCGTCATGGAATCCTGGGAGCCGCACCTCGCCGCCGGGGACTTGGCGAACAAGGAAAAATTCGTCCTCGCCACCGTTAAAGGCGACCTGCACGACATCGGGAAAAACATCGTGGCCACCATGCTCAAAGGCGCCGGATACGACGTCAAGGACTTGGGCATCAACGTCGAAATCCCGGACATCCTCAATGCCGTCAAGGAACACAACGCCCGTTACCTGGGCCTCTCCGCCCTGCTCACCACCACCATGACGGAAATGGAAAAAGTCGTTCAAGCCCTGAAGGACGCGGGCATCCGGAATCAAGTGAAAGTTTTCATCGGAGGCGCCCCCACGTCCGAGGAATTCGCCAGGCAAATCGGGGCGGACCACTACTGCCCGGACGCCTTCAACCTGATCGAAATCCTGAAAAAGACAGCCTGACGAAATGGCCGGGAAAAAAGGAGACTCCGCCTACACCCAGGCCGCCGCCAGCGGCCAGTACGAGCGCGGCCCGGGCCTCTCCGGCAAATACGACCACGTGCGCCGCCGCTGGGAAGAAGAAACCAACCGGCTGCTGGCCGGTCCTTTCATCGAGGCTCTGCTCCGCCGCAAAAGAAACCAGGGCGAAAAAACCGGGCTGATGGACCTCGGCTGCGGCAGCGGAGACGGATTGGAAACTTTCCTGAACATGAGGCCCCTTAACGGCGGACCGGAAACCCGCCTTATTGCCGAAGAAGACATTGGTTGTTACCACGGACTAGAGCTCAACGAACCCTTGCTTGAACAGGCGCGGAAACGTTACTCCAGCCTGCCCTACGCCTCTTTTCAGCAAGCGGATCTCTCGAAGGGCCTGCCGGAGGACCCGGATATCCCCCCTTGCGACATCTATTTTTCCTCCTTTGGAACTCTTTCGCACTTCCATGACGACGAAGCCGCGCGCCTGTTCGCCGGCATCGCCCGCCACGCCAACAACGGCGCCCTCGTCATCGCCGACTGGATCGGCCGCTATTCCTACGAGTGGAAAAACCTGTGGAACGGCGATCTCTCCCGCGAGCAATGGATGGACTACCGCATCTCTTACATCTATCCCAAAGAGCAGCGCCGGTCCCTCGACATTGACATTCTGCCGCTCCGGCTGGCCGGTGCGGAGGAAGCGCGCCGCATCATTCAACGCGCGGAAAAAGCCTCCGGCGTCACCCTCGCCCCGAAAAAGATCTTCGACCGCTCTCTCCTGGCGGGCCGGCATATAGACACCGGAGAATACAACGGCCACGAAATGCCCATCCGCGAAACCGTCAACCGCCTTTTCGAACCCTCGGCGCGGACAAACTTGGAGAGGGCCGCTTTCGAATACCGCCCGCATGAAAACTTTCCGCGCTTAAACCGGTTTTTTGAGGAACTGCAAACGGACTGGAACCTTCTGATCTCCTATGCCCGCCAAGCGTTCGAGGCTTCCGGATCCCCTCCCCCGCCGCCGGAGGATTGTTCCCCCGCCGCCGCTGAAGGGATCCGGGCCATCCGGCAAGCCGTCAAAGCTTCCCGCGACCTGGAATGCGGCGACATCCGGGCCGAAGTGATGGAGCCCCAACTGGCTTACGCTTTGCGCCAACTGGAAATTTCCCGCCAGCAAGGCAACGGCTGCGGCCACGGTCTCACAGCGGTTTTTGAAGTCTCCAAAACCTGACGGCCCGGCGGCGTCATTTTTCAGCCTTCATCTCCGGCAGGGGCGCAAGCGCGCGGCGCCAGGGATTGCTCCGTGATCACTTTCAATGGGCGGCCGGGGCCGCAATCCGCGCGCAGAACGGTGAACCCTTCCCTGTTTTTGAAATAAAGAGGCCAAAGCGCATGGCGGTCGGTTTCGGGGACGGACAGCCCGGCAACCGCTTCCGGCGCGTGAAAGGCGAACCGGCCTTCCGCAATATCGGGGGGGTGGTAATCGAGGGTTTTCCGGCAGTCGAATAAGAACATGAGCCAATGGATTTCGCCCTCGTAATTTTTTTCGGATATCATCCCGAACAGGCGCAAATCCTCACAAGCCAAGCTCCACCCGGTCTCTTCGCGGACCTCGCGCGCCGCCGCCTCGAAGGGCGATTCGCCCCGGCCCATGTCGAGCTTGCCGCCGATGCAGCTCCACAAGCCTTTGTTGGGGCTTTTGCGGCGCCTCATGAGCAGCAGCCGGCCCTCCGTATCCCGGATAAAGACCAACACGCTGATTTTGAATGGCAGAACGCCGGACATGGGCGGCGGCATTGAACAGCCGGATTCCTTGATGTTTTTGGCAAAAAAGAAAGGTGCGGCCGGAAAGAGGAGATGACAACAGAAAAGATTTCCGGCGAACTTTCAGGGTTGCGGGAACGCCGGGCGCTTTCTGTTAAAAAATTGACGATCAGGCTTGCCGGCAGACTCTCTGCGGCATAATTTGAGGTTTTGCTTTTTCCGGACAATGGCGCGCTCCAAGGAAAAGAAAATAATTCCCCGGCCGGCGGTGCGGCGGCTGACCCGCTATTTGCCGCATCTGCAGAGATTGCGGAACGAAGGGGTGAAATGGGTGTCGTCGCAAATGCTCGCCGCGACCCTGGGCTTGACCAGTTCGACGGTGCGGCAGGATTTGACTCACTTGAAGTTCTCGGGGTTTTCCAAAAAAGGTTACGAAACAGAAGAACTGATCCGGGTGCTGGAGGAGACGCTGGGGGTCAACCAAATTTACCGTGCCGCCGTAGCCGGGGCCGGGAACCTGGGCCGGGCGCTGGCCGGCCACCGGCAGTTCGTCGAAGGCGGCTTTCACATCCGGTGTATCTATGACAAGAACCCTGAGGTGGTCGGCCGGAAAGTGGAAGGACTAACCGTGCGCAGCATAAAAGCGATGCGGGGCGATGTGAAGCGCCGCAACATTGTTCTCGGCATTCTCGCGGTGCCGCCGGCGGCGGCCCAGGAAGCGGCGGACGCGTTCGCCGGGGCAGGCGTCAAAGGCATCCTCAACCTGGCCTCGACTCACGTCAAGACGCCGCCGGACGTGGCTGTCGTGCACGCCCGCCTCATGTCCAACCTCCAGGAACTGGTTTACCTGATGAAAGAGAAGGAGCTGGCGGCGGACGCCCGGTAACCAGCCGCGTTTGCCTCCGTGCCGCATCAAAGAGCAGCGGCCTTCCTCAATTTTCCGGATCCAATCTCTGCTTTTCCCGCCTTTTTGCGATGGACTCTGGCCGCGCGGAAATATTCCGTTTCCGGCTCTCATTCAGCGCTTGAAGGATTTCACAGGACCGTCCGATTCCGCGCTTGCGCCGGGAAACCGCAACGGCTATACGTTCAATCTGAAATCTGAAGTCTGAAATCCGAAATTTCACCATCATGCCCGAATACCGGTCAAGGACGACCACCCGGGGCCGCAACATGGCGGGCGCGCGCGCCTTGTGGCGGGCCACCGGCCTGAAGGACGGCGATTTTGAAAAGCCGATCATCGCCGTGGCCAACTCCTACACCCAGTTCGTGCCGGGGCACGTGCACTTGAACAAACTGGGGGAGCTGCTCTGCGAAGAGATTACAAGAGCCGGCGCCGTGGCCCGCGAATTCAATACCATAGCCATTGACGATGGCATCGCCATGGGCCACGGAGGGATGCTCTACAGCCTGCCCTCGCGCGAGATCATCGCCGACTCCGTGGAATACATGGTCAACGCCCACTGCGCCGACGCCCTGGTCTGCCTGACCAACTGCGACAAGATCACGCCGGGAATGCTGATGGCGGCAATGCGTCTGAACGTCCCGGCGGTCATCGTCTCCGGCGGGCCGATGGAAGCGGGCAAAACCGTCATCGGCGGCAAAAAAATGAAGCTGGACCTGATTGACTCGATGATTGCCGGAGGCAACCCCGAAGTCTCCGGGGAGGATTTGCGCCAATACGAAGCCTGGGCCTGCCCGACATGCGGATCGTGCTCGGGGATGTTCACCGCCAACTCGATGAACTGCCTGACCGAGGCCCTCGGCCTGGCCCTGCCGGGCAACGGCACGCTGCTGGCCACCCACGCATTCCGCAAGGAGCTCGTCGCCCAGACGGCCCGGCTCGCCGTCGAGTTGACCAAGCGTTATTACGAGCGGGGCGACGATTCCATCCTGCCGCGATCGATCGCCACATCCGAGGCTTTCGAGAACGCCATGAGCCTTGACATCGCCATGGGCGGCTCGACCAACACAGTCCTGCACCTGCTGGCCATCGCCCGGGAGGCCGGGGTGAATTTCACCATGAAGGACATTGACCGCCTCTCCCGCCGCGTGCCCAACCTTTGCAAGGTTGCGCCCTCGTCGCGGGCCTATCACGTCGAGGACGTTCACCGGGCCGGGGGCGTTTTCTCCATCCTCGGCGAACTCGACCGCGGGGGGCTGATCCACCGCGAGGCAAAGACCGTTCACGCGCCCTCGCTGGCCAAAGCGTTGGAGCGGTGGGACGTCCGCCGCGCGCAGGATGAGAAAATCCGGCTCTTCTACCAGGCCGCCCCAGGGGGAAAACTCACCCAGGAAGCCTTTTGCCAAAAAGAAATATGGGACAGCCCGGATCTGAACCGCGGCGCAGGCTGCATCCGAGACCTGGAAAACGCCTACAGCCAGGATGGCGGCCTGGCGGTCCTATACGGCAACCTGGCCCCCGATGGCAGCATCGTCAAGACCGCTGGAGTGGACGAATCGTTGTGGAAATTCCAGGGCCCGGCCCGAATCTTCGAAAGCCAGGAAGCGGCGGTCGAGGGCATCCTCGGCGGCCAAGTAAAGGCCGGAGACATTGTCGTCATCCGCTACGAAGGGCCCAAAGGCGGCCCGGGAATGCAGGAGATGCTTTATCCGACCAGTTTCCTCAAATCCGTGAAGCTGGACAAGGCGTGCGCGCTGATTACCGACGGGCGGTTCTCGGGCGGCACTTCGGGTTTGTCCATCGGCCACGTCTCTCCGGAAGCGGCGGCGAAAGGCGCCATCGGATTAGTGAAAGAAGGCGACACCATCGGAATCGACATCTCCAACCGCTCCCTGCGCCTCGGCGTTTCAGAAGAGGAATTGGAAAAACGGCGCAAGGCAATGGAAGCCAAAGGCCCGAACGCCTGGCAGCCGGGCGGGCGCGAACGCAAAGTCAGCGCCGCCCTGCGGGCCTACGCCGCCCTCACCACCAGCGCCGACCGCGGCGCCGTCCGGAATGTTCCGCAAAACCCGGACGGCTCCGCCTCCCCGCACTGAAAATCCGCCCTCTTCTTGAACACAAAAAAGCGCCCGGACAGTCTTTTTCCGGCTCATATTATCTTGACATGAAACGGCATGCGGATGTAACAGAAAAGCCATCCCCGCGCCGCAAAGGGCGGTTAAAATTATTCCGTCCGTTCACATGGAAACTCTTGCGCCCCAGCCGAAATTAATCAGCCTGCGCGAATCCCTCCGCGGCCCGGTCAAAAGGGCGTTGTTCCGGCTGATGGAAAAACCCGCCGAACAGCTGCTGGCGCTGGACCGCTTCAACCAAGCCTACGCGGACACCCTCCGCCGCTTGCCGGATTCAAATTACCTCGCCGCTGTTTTGGACACTTTTCAAATCAGGGTTTCATTTCCGGAAAACGAAGGCATTCAAATCCCTGAAAAAGGCCCCCTGGTCATCGTGTCCAACCATCCCTTCGGCGGAATCGAGGGAGTTGTTCTGGCCCATTTGGCGGCGTCCGCGCGCCCGGACGTTAAAATTCTCGGCAATCACCTGTTAAATCATATAGCGGAAATGCGCCCCTGGGTCATCGCGGTCAATCCCTTCGGCGGGAAAAAGGCGGCGCGTGAAAATATCGCGCCGATGCGGGCGTGCCTGCAATGGCTCAAGCAGGGAGGCGCGCTGGTCGTGTTCCCGTCCGGCACGGTGTCACACTTCCAGTTGCGCCGCAAACGGATCGAGGATCCTCCGTGGAACGAGAACGTGGCCGCGCTCATCCGCCATAGCCGCGCGGCGGTTTTGCCCGTGTTTGTCGAAGGGCGCAACAGCTCCCTGTTTCAAGCGGCGGGTTTGCTGCACCCGTGTTTGCGCACGTTTTTCCTGCCCCGGGAGATGGTCAAAAAAATGCGCTCGGTCATCCGCCTGCGAGCGGGCAATCCCATCCCGTGGTCCCGGCTCAAGCACTTCGAGAACGACCGCGACCGCGTCAACTTTCTCCGCCTCAACACTTACATTCTGAAAAACCGCAACCGCCGCAACAGCCGGTTCTTTTTCCCCGCTATCCGGCGGATTTTTCATTTCCCGGCGCCCAGGCTGCCCATCATCCCGGCCTTGGATCCCGCGCTTCTGCGGGAGGAAATCGCCGCGCTGCCCCCGGAAC
Source organism: uncultured Puniceicoccaceae bacterium (assembly GCA_964650745.1). Lineage (GTDB taxonomy): Bacteria > Verrucomicrobiota > Verrucomicrobiia > Opitutales > CAZYUX01 > CAZYUX01. The sequence continues at coordinate 52,475 of CAZYUX010000001.1, read as the reverse complement.
AGCGGCTGGTTTCGCAGGGGGATTTCGACGTTTACTGCGCCGGGGCCGCCCGCATTCCCAATGTCTTGCGGGAGATCGGAAGGCTGCGGGAGAAAACCTTCCGCGAAGCCGGAGAAGGCTCGGGCCGCGATTGCGACCTGGACGAGTTCGACTCCCGCTACCTGCACCTCTTTTTATGGAACCGCCGGAAAGAAGAAGTCGCCGGGGCTTACCGCATGGGCTTGACGGACGAGATTTTCCGCTCCGGCGCGCGCCGCGGTCTCTACACCCAAACCCTGTTCAAACTCAGCCGCGGCTTTCTGATGCAAATCCATCCGGCTTTGGAGATGGGGCGCTCCTTCATCCGGTCCGAATACCAGCGCAAGCACACCTCGCTGGCGCTGCTGTGGCGGGGCATCGGCGAATTCGTCGTGCGCCATCCCCGCTACCGCATCCTCTTCGGGCCGGTAAGCATCAGCGCCGGCTACCAGCCCTTGTCCAAGAACTTAATCATCCAGTTCCTCAAACGCCACACATGGCATAGGGAGTGGTCCCGAATGGTGAAACCCAAACACCCCCACCGCGCCCGTCGCCTGCGCGGGCTGGACAAAAAGCTGCTGCTCTCAACGGTTAAACATATTGATGAAGTCTCCGCCCTGGTTTCGGAGATCGAAAGCGACGGCAAGGGCGCGCCGGTCCTGCTGCGCCACTACCTGAAGCTCAACGGCCTGATGCTCAGCTTCAACCTCGACACCCGGTTCTCCCGCGTCGTGGACGGGCTGGTGCTGGTGGACTTGACCCGGGCGGATCCCAAAATCCTCCGGCGCTATCTCGGCGCCGAGGGGCTGCGGAGTTACCTGGAACACCACCAGGGCAGGGAAGCGGCGGCGCCCCGCCCGGTCCCGGCGACCGCGGCTTAATAAGTGTCGAGCACGCGGTAAAAGGCCTGGCCGCTGAAAGCGGTGTCCGTATATTTCAAGGGGGCGTCGAAGAGCGGCGTCCGGGTGTCCACCACGCTCCAGTTCACCATGTCCGTGCTTTTTTCCACGTCGTAGGTGTGCCCGGCGCGGCCCGTCCAATGGATCATCATTCCGTTGTCCACCTGCTCGATAAACAGCCTCGAGTCCTCGCGCAGGATGATGCCGTTGATCCACGCCGTGTGAGCCGATATCCGCGTGGCGTAAAAGTTGGTGGGCTGGTCGAACGGCCTGTCCGCAGTAAAAGAGGAGTTGCAACTGTTGTCAATTCTGTACAACCCGCCTTCGTCGAAGATGGCGGCGTTGTATTTCGTCTCGCAGTCGTCCACCGTGTTGAAATAAGAGTCCACCGAGTAGTTGATCCCCGCGAGCCGCCAGACGCCGTTGCCGTCTTGAATAAAGACCCCGCCGCCCGAGTCGCCAACCGAGAGGTGGCATTCATCCTGCCCGCTTTCGGCGGCGGCGCGGTTGAACGCCGCCCGGATCAGGTCGCCCACGCCCGTTCCGCCGGCGGTGATGCCGGCGGTGACGTTGACGCCCCAGCGCTGGACGTGGTCGGCCGTGCCCCACTTCCAGCCGCGCAAGTCAGTGGGCGAAGCTCCGGAAACGAGCACTTCCTCGCCCCTTTGGGTGCCGCGGCCGAAAACGGCCAGGTCCTTGCCGTCCTCATCCGTTGCGCCGTAAAGCAAGGCCCAGTCCGGAAACACCTCCTCGATTTCCCAAACGGCCAGATCGTCATCCGAATTGACGTATCGCGCGGCGGCCGTGTAGGAGTTGCCGTTCCACGTGAATGTGTTCCCGGCGCTCCCTCCGACGTGTTCGGCGGTGATGAAATGCTTTGGAGAGATGGGCGTGCCGAGATAGTTCCCCCACTGGCCCTGGTATTGCCAGCCGCTGTCCGCCAAATCGCCGGTTGGCGCCGTGGTGTTGTAGGTTGTGTCCCCCGTCGAGTAAAATATAATGGCATCCGCCGGCGGGCCGCCAAGCCGGAAGAGGACAAGGCAAAACACGAACGCAAAAAGACCGGGCTGGAACTTCATAGTGCCTGTACCAATATCATTATTTGAGTCTACGGTCAAGCGCTTACCCGGCGCCCGTTCGTTTTTTAATTTTTTTTTAACCAGTCCGGCGGTGTTTCCGTCCCATTCAAAAACAGCGAACCTGCCGGTATTTTTGCGCGCGCGAAAAAAGGGCTTTCTTGTGTCCTCCGGCGGCGCGGCGGAACAAATAAGTGTTGGACAAACATGGCCGCGCATTGCTTCTTGAATGCTTTGGCGGCATTAAACGCGGTTTGCGCGTCAGGTCATGTCCCGGGCGAAAAAGAAGAAGAAAGTGGATTTCGAGGCGCTGCACTCGCCGCTGCGCCGCATCCCCGGCATTGACACGGCGGCGGCCCGGGACCTGCTCGATCTGGGCTTCCGCCGCGTGCACGAGATCCGCGGGCGCGCTCCTGAAACCCTCTTCGCCGACCTGAAAAAGAAAAAGCCCCAGACGCCTCCGGAACGCCTTTGGACACTGCGCCTGGCCGTCTATTACGCCGAAACCTCCGAACCTGATCCCGCCAAACTCCATCCTTGGGCGTGGAAGGATTGACGGCGGGAAAGGCCATGCGCGGAACCGCCACCCTCCGCGGCGATTGCGATTCCCGGCTTGATTATTCCGTTCCGCCGAGCAGAATCGGTCTTTTTGGCCGGCCCCGCGGCAAGCGCGGCCGGCTCCACGGGTTGAATCTGGCGGCAAGCGGAAAAAACATATTTTGCCATGCAGTGGTTCCAAGGACAGCATCCGGTCTTGCAGGCGTTTTTGGCAACCTGCTTCACTTGGCTTTTGACGGCGATGGGGGCCGGCCTCGTTTTCTTCTTCAAGACCATCAACCGCAAGGTGTTGGACGGCATGCTGGGCTTCGCCGCCGGGGTGATGATCGCCGCCAGTTTCTGGTCCCTGCTTGCCCCGGCCATCGAGATGGTGGAACAGGCGGGCGGCATCAATTGGCTGCCGCCTTTAACCGGTTTTCTCGCGGGGGCGGCTTTCCTCTGGGGAGCGGATCAAATTCTGCCGCACCTGCACCTCGGATTTCCCGTCCATGAAGCGGAGGGAATTGAAACCCACTGGCGCCGGAGCGTTCTCCTTGTGCTGGCCATCACCCTGCACAACATACCGGAAGGCTTGGCGGTGGGGGTGGCCTTCGGGGCTCTGGCCGCTCATATCCCCGAGGCCACCTTCGGCGCGGCGGCGGCCCTGGCGCTGGGCATTGGCATCCAGAATTTCCCCGAAGGCGCGGCGGTCTCCATCCCGTTGC
>CAZYUX010000001.1:0-49210 GCA_964650745.1 uncultured Puniceicoccaceae bacterium | reverse complement strand
CGGGTGAAGAGCTTCTGGTTCGGCCAGCTCTCCGGGGCGGTTGAACCGGTGGCGGGAGCCGCCGGCGCGGCGGCGGTGATTCTGATGCGCCCCATCCTCCCTTACGCGCTGGCCTTCGCGGCTGGCGCGATGATCTACGTGGTGGTCGAGGAACTCATCCCGGAATCCCAGCGGGAAAAAAACACCGACCTGGCCACGATGGGCGCCATTCTCGGCTTCGCCGTCATGATGACCCTCGATGTCGCCCTTGGCTGAAGCATCCGCGCCTTCCTTCTTCATAAATGGAATATCATGACTTTTTCCCGTTCACACAGGAATAAACAGTTTACAGGCGCGTCTTATAAATGCGCACAAGTCCGGGAATATCTTCTTGTTTAAGAAATAAAATGTTATTAAAAGCTTGAACTATTCTAAATTTTATCAACCTTGCATATTTGTATGGCTACAAATCCCATAGGTCCCAACACGAAAAACCTCAACGTCAATATGCCGATCGAGTTGCGTGAAAAGCTGGACGAATTGGCCGCGCGCTCCGGCATGAAACTCAGCGCCTACGTGCGCATGGTGCTCGACAAAGCCGCCAGGCAGGAGACCGTTTACCGCATCGAAGAAATTGTGAGAACCGCAAAAGCCGCGGAGTCCCCGCGCAAATATGCCGGGCGGTCTAAAAAACAGGATTAGCCGGTTCTGTTTTTCCGGAGCCGGATTTCTCGTGACGGGCAAAAAGCGACGCGGCAGGCGCGCAGAACACCGGGATGAGGACCGTTCCGCCCGATGACACCCATAGGGCACAGCTTGATGGGCGTGGCGGCCGGTATCCTCTTCATGCCAAGACGGTTTTCCCGGGCCCGCCACAGGGCCTTTTTCATAGCGGGGTGCGCCGCATTGGCGCTGGCGCCCGACTGGCCCCTCCCCGGCTGGGGACACTCCAGCCACGGTCATTACCGCATCAGCCACAGTTATTTCGTCAACCTGGCATTGATGGCCCCGGCGGCGGCGGCCCTGGCCCTTTGGCCCGGCTTGCGGCAAAAAACAGGCGGCTGGCCGGCGGCGGCCGGCGGCGCGCTGGCATGGCTCAGTCACCCGTTTCTCGATTCCCTCTACGCCCACGGAATGGGGTTGCGCGTTTTATGGCCCTTTTACCATTCGCGCCTCGCTTTGCCCGTCCCCTGGTTTGGCAACATCGAGGCTATTCCGCCCCCTCTCAACTGGCACACCGCCCAAGTCTGCGCCGTTGAATTGCTCTTTTACCTGCCTCTGGCGGGGCTGGCGCTGGGATACCGCCTGTGGCGCGGCAGGCGCCGCGGAAAAGCAAACCGCGCATAAGATCGGGTTCGCTTGAGTCCGCTCCCAGCCGGCTTATTTTTGCCAAAACGGACTTTCGTGTTGGCAAACCCGCCGGGAGCGCGCAACATGCCCGCGTTTTGAGCACAAAACCGACACTCCTTTGCTGGCTGATGTGTGACGCTGTCCACATTGACCCGACGACGAACAAGCATTACATCCTGGGCACATTTTCGAACATCCGGGTGAAAAAATTTCCCGCCGCGCACCCCCGCATGTTCTGGTTCATGACCGTCACGGACGTGCCAGTGGGCGAGCACTCACTCAAAATCTCCATGGGCCTGCCCATGGAGGAAAGCAAAAAACTGGTCGAACACAAATTCGAGTCGAAAAGCCCCCACCACAACATCAACCTCATCAACGAAATCAAAAACCTGCCCTTCCCGCAGCCGGGGAGTTACGGCATTCACGTGGAAATTGACGACGACACGCTCTTCGTCGCATCCCTCAATGTTTCATCTTGAAAAAATGACTGAAACCGTCCAGCTTTCGGAACGCCCGCCGGACCCTGTGCTCGTGGTCGGCTCGGTGGCCTACGACAACATCGTCACGCCCTTTGAAACCGGGGAACGCCTGCTGGGCGGCTCGGCCTCGTACGCCGCCCTGGCGGCCAGCTGCTTCGCTCCGGCCCGGCTGGCGGGCGTCGTCGGGCACGATTTCGATCCTCAATTTATCGAGAAGTTCCGCCGCCGCGGCATTGATCTCGAGGGCTTGCAGCGCGACGAATCCGGGCCGACTTTTTTCTGGAAAGGCCGCTACCACGAGAACTTCAACCGCCGCGACACGCTTGAAATCAAGCTCAACGTCTTCGAGAAATTCCGGCCCGACCTGCCGGAAAGCTACCGGGCAACGCCCTACGTGCTTCTCGGCAACATCCACCCCGGCCTCCAGCGGCACGTCCTCGACCGGCTTACTTGCCCCGAACCCTTCACCGCCGCCGACACCATAGACCTCTGGATCAAAACCGAGCTGCCGGCGTTCGAGGAGATAGTCCGCCGCGTCAGCCTGCTGGTGATCAACGACAGCGAAGCCCAGCTCATGACCGGCCAGCACAATCTTATCCGCGCCGGCCGCCAACTCCTGAAAAACGGCCCCGAAGCCATCATCATCAAAAAAGGCGAACACGGCGCCGTGTTGTTCCATCCGGAAGGCATGTTCGCTCTGCCGGCTTATCCCGTCACGGAGCTGCGGGATCCGACAGGCGCGGGTGACGCTTTCGCGGGCGCCTTGTTAGGCGCGCTGGCGGCTCTGGGAGAGACCGGATTCACGGCCTTGAAGCAAGCCATGCTCTATGCCGCGGCCACCGCCAGCCTGACCGTCGAAGCCTTCAGCTGCGGCCGGCTCGAATCCGCCGGCCCCGCCGAAATCCGGCGCCGCCGCGACGAACTGCTCAAAATCACCTCCCTTTAAATTACAGCCTGAAAACGCCCGCCGGTCCTCTCCGGTCAGAAGAAGGCCGCCACTTGATAGCACAACACGGCCGCGCCCCAAGCCAGAAGGGTCATGTAAACAAAGGAAAAGAGCGCCCACCTCCACCGGCTCTCGCGGGCGATGGTGATGAGTGTCGGCCCGCATTGCTGACACAGAGCGTAAAAAACCAGCAGGGCGATGACGGCGGGCAGGTTAAACAAAGGCCGCCCGGCGCGGGGACCGTCCGCCCACCGGTCCGCCTTCATGGCCTGCCGCAGGCTGCCCGAAGTTTCGTCCACTTCACGGCCAAGACTGTAAATCACCCCGAGCGTCGGGATGATCACCTCGCGGGCGGGAAAACTGGCCGCCACCCCCGCGGTGATTTTCCAGTCGAATCCAGCCGGATCGAACACCGGCTGCAACACCTGCCCGGCGCGGCCCAAGTAACTTTGCTTCAAATAAGCGCGGTCTATCCGCGCCGCCAGCCCGGATGACAACCCGGAACCGGGATCATCCAGGCGCGCGCTGATTTCGGCGGGGTCCATCCCCCTTTCCCGCGCCTCGGCGGCGAACTCTTCCTTGACCTGCCGGGCCAGCTCCGGCGGCCGGGGAAAATAAAGCAGCGCCCAAACGATCACGGTCATAATGAAAATGACCGTGCCGGCGGTGCGGACGAAAGCCCGCCCCCTCTCCCACATGCGGAAAAAGACGTTGCGCAAATCCGGCGTGCGGTAGGGCGGCAGTTCGAGGATAAAGGGCTGGGCGCGGGTTTTGAGCATCCGCCCCAGCAGCCACGCGACGGGAACCGCCACGGCCAAACCCACGAAATGCATGGCGAATAAGGCGAACCCCGCCCAAAAGCTCCCGTAAGCCGGCTCTATAAACGCCCCGATAAGCAGCACATAAATGGGCAGCCGGGCCGAACAGCTCATCAGCGGCGCGATCAGCATAGTCGCCAGCCGCGCCCGCGGCTCGGCGATGGTCCGGCAGGCCATGACGCCCGGCACGCAGCAGGCGTAACACGAAAGCAAGGGCACAAAACTTCTCCCGCTCAAACCGCACCAGCTGAAAAGCTTGTCCATCAGGAACGCCGCCCGCGCCATATAGCCGGTGTCCTCCAGCAAGGCGATGAAGAAGAAGAGAATCAGTATCTGAGGCAGAAAAATGACGAAAGCGCCGATTCCCTCGATCATCCCGTCGGCCACCAGGCTTTGCGCCAGCGGGGCGCCGGCCAGACGGGCGGCGGCGGTTTGCTGGAGCAGCCCTTTGCCCCGTTCGATAAAGGTCATGAAGGGGCCGGCTCCCGTGTAAACAACCTGAAAAACCACGTACATCATCCCCGCGAAAACCGCCATGCCCCAGCCCCGGTGCAGCAGCACCCGGTCTATGGAACCGGAGGCCCCGGCGGCGGTTTCCTTCTCCGGCGCCACGATGCCCTCTGTCAGGCGGTCCAAATGCTCGTATTGCAGCAAAGGCTCGGCGGCCAGCGGATTGTAACCGGCCTGGCGCAGCAGGCTCCGGGCTTTTTCCAGAACGGCTTCGGCTTTGTCCCGCGCCTGTCCGTAGCGGTCCAGAACAGCGGAATGGCAGTCGAACAGCACCCGCTCCAATTCCGCCTTCCGCGGGCTGGCGCCCGTGTCCTTTTCAATCTCCCGGCGGAGTTCCTCCAGAGCTTGCTCCACGGCGCCGGGCCATTTGATTTTTGCCATCTCCGGGCGTTCCCGAAGCGCCGCCGCGATCGCGCGCCTGAGTTCTTCCAGTCCCTCGCCTTTCTTGGCGACAGTTGGCACCACCGGCACACCCAGCCGCCGCGAAAGTTCCCGGCAGTCTATGGCCAGCCCCCGTTTGCGCGCCTCGTCATAGAGGTTCAGGACAATAACCATGGGCAGGCCCAACTCGGCCACTTGGGAAGCCAGATAAAGGTTGCGCCGCACATTCGCGGCCTCGATGACGCACACCACCAGATCCGGCGGCGCCATGCCGGACACCCTCCCGCACAAAACATCCACCACGATGCGCTCGTCGGGCGAGGAAGCCGACAAACTGTAAGTGCCGGGCAAATCAATAACCCGGGCCTCCATTTCCTGGTAACGCAACAGCCCGGTCTTTTTCTCCACCGTGATGCCGGGGTAGTTGGCCACCCGCTGCCGCAGCCCCGTCAGGTGGTTGAAGAGCGATGTCTTTCCGGTGTTGGGGTTGCCGATCAGTGCGATTTGCCACGAAGGCGCGGGAATTTCCTGGACGGCGCCCGCGGCGGCTGGCGCCGGTTGCCCGGCGGCGCGGTTTTCTCCTTCAAACCCGCTCAATCCCCACTCCCTCCGCTTCGGCACGGCGCAGGCCGACGCGCCGGTGGCCGAACTCCACAATAATAGGATCACCAAATGGAGCCACCTGCACAACCTTGACCCGGACCCCTGGCAGCAGCCCCAATATCATCAGCCGCTGGCTGATCGCGGCGTTGGAATTAACCTCCACAACCTTGGCTGTTTGCCCCCGGGCGAGCTGGCTCAAATTCTGCATCGGATAAGTTCAACCGGCTGGTTCTTCGTATGGGATGAGTTTAGCTCAAGGAAAATTGCCCCGCAAGCTAATTTTCATTCCCGCCGTTTTGTCAAGCCCTCCGCCGCAACGGTTGCGGCCGGCCGCCGCGCGTCAACCCGGCGGCCACGCCATCTGCCGCCCGGCCAGCAAATGCGCGTGCAGGTGCGGGACGCTCTCGCCCCCGCGCGGGCCGTTGTTGATGACCACCCGGAAACCTTCTTTGAAATCCAGTTTCGCGGCCACGTCACGGGCGGCCAGCAGCAGCCGGCCCAGCAGCGCCTGCTCGCCATCCTCCGCCTCCGACAGGCGGATGACCGGCTTCCTCGGGATGATAAGCAGGTGCTCGGGCGCTTGCGGATTAATGTCGCGGATGACGAAGCAGTGCTCGTCCTCGTATTCGATTTCCGCCGGGATTTCCCTGTCCAGAATTTTTTGAAAAACGGTTTTTTCCATCATCGTGAGATTAAAGGTAAAGGATGGTCAGCACACCGCGGGGAGCGGCCCAGCGGGACGCCAGTTGGTCAATGTATTGCACCGCCCGCCGGTGGCGCTCCCGGCGGCGGCGCGTCCAATAACGGCCCCGCCCTTGAAGCGCGCCGCGCAAACCGGTCACAAGCAGCAAAGCGGAACCGCGGCCGGACAGGTGCCGGAGGGCTTTGAGCAGTTCCTGGCGGGCCCACAGCGGATCGAACGGGCCCCCCCGCAAGTCGAGGTGGTAAAGGCCGCGGGACGGGCGCGCCGCCCGCTGGGCTTCACACAGCCGAAGCGCTGTCTCCATAAAACGGGACAAGGGCGCCGGGCCGTCCTCCGAGCCGGTAAGCGCGCGCTCTATGGCTTTCCTGATTTGATCGGCCAGATAGCTGTCTTCACCCGCGGACAAGCCAAACAGGTGCCGCAGGCAGTGCAGTTTGGCCAGCTCTTCTGGTTGCGTGTCTCTCATCGGTCGCTTCCGGAACGAAGCCCAGCCTCGCGAAATTCCTTGTAGGCGCAAGCGAAACGCACATGGGCGACGGGGTCAATTTTTTTTAGCGCGCCCATGATAATTTCCGCGATTTTCGCGCTGGATATTTCCGTGCCGGGCTGGTTTTGCAAATCCGCCAGAAGATTTGAAACAAGCATGTCGAACTGCTCCGGGTCCACCGGCCGGTTTTCGCAGGCGCGCCGGACGCCCCGCAGCATCTTTTCCCGCTCAAAAGGCTCGCGCCGCCCGTCCCTCTTGCTCACCATCAGCCCCTCCCGCACAATCTGTTCCAAGGTGCTGAAACGGTGGCCGCACGCCCCGCACTGGCGGCGGCGGCGGATGAGCAGGCCGTTCCTGGCCAGCCGGGAATCCGCCACCCGGGTTTGGCCTGTATTGCATTTGGGACAGCGCATCCGCGGAAAAACGCAGAATCAGCCCTCCAGCGCCAGAAAGTTCTCCAGCAGCTTGAGGCCGTGTTCCGTGGCCAGAGATTCGGGGTGGAATTGAACCCCCAAAACCGGCCACTGGCAGTGCCGCAACCCCATGATTTCCCCTTCCCGCGTGCGCGCGGTCACCCGCAGGCAATCCGGAAAGGATTCAGGCTCGACCAGAAGCGAGTGGTAACGCGTGGCGCCAAAGGGGTTGGGAAGCCCTTGGAACAGCCCTGATCCGTCGTGATCCACTGGCGAGGTTTTGCCGTGCATCAGGCGCCCGGCACGGACCACGCGCCCGCCAAAATGCTGCCCAATGCATTGGTGCCCCAGGCAGACTCCCAAAACGGGCCGCTTGCCCGCGAACGCCCCGATGATCTCCAAGCTGGCTCCGGCCTCGTCAGGCGTGCAAGGGCCGGGAGAGATCACCACCCGCTCCGGATTCATCGCTTCGGCTTCCCGGGCGGTGATCTCATTATTGCGGAACACCCTTGGCGTTTGCCCCAAAAGGCCGAAGTATTGCACCAGATTGTAAGTGAAGGAATCAAAATTATCAATCACCAGCAGCATGAATAAACTTATGGTGGCATAATCCGGTCACCCGTCAAGTCTATAAGCATATCCCCCGCCTCCGGGACGGGGAAGCCATAAGAAAACGTTTTCAGCATATATATGAAATCAACCGGTTTATTATTTTTTTATTGATTTCTTCAAAATTAACCCCTTTTTAATGCTTTCAGTTTGTGAAAACTGAACCTTATAAAACACAAAAATCAACTAAATATGGATAATCGAAAGAAATTAAAAGAAATTGACAAGGCTCAATCCAGGCTGGAAAAACGAAGGGCCAGACTGGAAGCCAAAATGGAAAAAGAACGCGCGGCAGACGCCAAGCTCGACAAAATTTTCGAAACGAGCGGCTATAACACGCCGCGCGCCTTGGTAAAAGCGCTGATTAACAGGTACAACCTGCGCCTCGGCGCGGCACGCGCAGCCGCCGGAGGCGCGCGCAAGCGCACGAAAGTCACCCCCCAACTGCGCAACGACATTAAAAAAGCGGTCAAAGGCGGCAAGTCCAAAATGGCTGTGTCAAAAGATTTCGGCATCAGCTATGCCGTGGTGACCAACGTCATGAAAGGCAAATACGACAAAATGAAATAGCGATCCAAGCCCGCTGCAAATTGTGTCTTAAAAAGCGCCGGTCAAGCCCGGCGTTTTTTAATTTGGCGCCCGCCCGCCGCCGCGGTCCGCGTTTCTCTAAAAGGAAATATACTTGTTTTCAGCAAAACCGTTATGACAATAGCGCGGGCCAGATAAAATACCGCCTGCCAAGGCCCGTTCACGGGCTTCCCGCCATACATGGCGGCGGCAACCGGATTTTTCTTGTTTACAAACCGCCTCCGTTCCGAATAAAGCATCGGCCCATGCGCATATTAGTCACTGGAGGAGCCGGGTTTTTAGGCAGCCACCTGTGCGACCGCTTGTTGCGGGACGGGCACGACGTCATTTGCCTGGACAACCTTTTTACCGGCTCGAAAAACAACATCCGGCATCTGCTGGGCAATCCCTATTTCGAGTTTGTCCGGCGCGACATCGTGGACCCGTTTAAAGTGGAAGTGGATCAAATCTACAACCTGGCCTGCCCGGCATCGCCCGTCCACTATCAATACAATCCCATCAAGACCGTGAAAACCTCGGTCATGGGCTCCATCAACTGTCTGGGCCTTGCCAAACGCGTCAAAGCCAGAATCCTGCAAGCCTCCACCTCGGAAGTTTACGGCGACCCCGAAGTCCATCCCCAAACCGAAGACTACCGGGGCCACGTCAACCCAATAGGCATCCGCGCCTGTTATGACGAAGGGAAACGCTGCGCCGAGACGCTTTTTTTCGACTACCACCGGGAAAACAAGGTGGACATCCGGGTGGCCCGCATCTTCAACACCTACGGGCCGAGGATGCATCCGGGAGACGGGCGCGTCGTCTCGAATTTCATCGTCCAGGCCCTGCGGGGCGAGGATTTGACGATTTACGGGGACGGCGCCCAGACCCGATCGTTTTGTTATGCGGATGATCTGGTCGAAGGCCTGGTCCGTTTAATGCAACAGGAAGAAACAACCGGACCGGTCAATTTGGGCAACCCTTGTGAATTCACCATCATGGAGCTGGCCGAAAAAATCATCAGCCTGACAGACAGCTCCTCCAAAATCACGCGCCGGCCCCTTCCCGAGGACGACCCCCTCCAGCGCCGGCCGGACATTTCCAAGGCCAAAAAACACCTCGGCTGGGAACCCCGTGTAGACCTGGACACCGGACTGAAACACGCCATCGCTTATTTCAGAGAAATTCCGGCTCCCCGCTAACCCGCACCCGCCCGGAAAGCCTGTCGGCTTGGCTCTCCGGCCATGGCGGACATGCTGCCTAAAGCGCATTCAACCTCTTGACGGCGCGGAACCGCCGCCTCATAGTCTAACTCTCCCAATTTTTATATGGCACTCGGAGTTTTCAAACGCCTGCAAGGGCGCCACTACCGCAAATACCTGAAAAACGCGGAGCCGCTGGTGCGGCGCATCAATGAAACCGAGGAAAGTTACCAGAAACTTTCCAATGAGGAACTGCGGGCCAAAACGGACGAGTTCAAGCGGCGCTACCAGGAAAACATGAAACCGGCCCGCGAGGAAGCCGCCCAGGAAAAGGACGAGGACAAGGCCCGGCAAATCCTCCGGGAGGCGAACCAAAAAGCCCTCAACGAGCTGCTGCCGGAAGCCTACGCCGCGGTCAAGAACGCCGCGCGCCGCCTCTTCGGCCAGCCCATCACACTCTGCGGCCAAGCTTCCACCTGGGACATGATCCATTACGACGTCCAACTCATTGGCGGCGTCGCCCTGCACGAAAACCGCATCGCGGAAATGGCCACCGGCGAAGGCAAAACCCTCGTGGCCACTCTGCCCCTTTACCTGAACAGCCTGACCGGGCGCAACTGCCAGCTGGTCACCACCAATGACTACCTGGCCCGGCGCGACGCCGAATGGATGGGCTGCATTTACAACCTTCTCGGCATCTCCGTCGGCTGCATCCAAAACGACATGGACCCGCCCGACCGGCGCGAAATGTATGGGAAGGACATCACCTACGGCACGGCCAGCGAGTTCGGCTTCGACTACCTGCGCGACAACGGCATGGCCACGCGCAAGGAAGACCAGGTCCAGCGCGACCACTATTTCTGCATCGTGGACGAGGTGGACTGCATCCTCATAGACGAGGCCCGCACCCCGCTCATCATCTCCGGCACAGTCGAAACGAGCACCGAGGCCCCCTTCCGCCAGTGGAAATCCCCCATTGACCGCCTCGTCAAAAAACAAAACAACCTCTGCAACAAAATCGTGGCGGAAGCCAAAGAGGAACTGCGCAGGGACGATGAGGAAACCCGTTTCTCCGCCCTGAGCAAACTCCTCGTCGTCAAAATGGGCGCGCCCAAGAACAAACAGTTTATGCGCCTGATGGAAGAAGGGGACATCCGCAAAAAGTTCGACCGCTTCGACCTCGACATGCTGGGCGACTTCAACAAGGACAAACGTTACCGCTTAAAGGAAGAGCTTTATTTCAGCCTGGATGAAAAGCGGCACGAGGCCGACCTGACGGAAAAAGGGCGGGACTTCCTGCGCCCCGGCGATCCCGACGCCTTTGTCTTGCCGGACCTGCCCACGATCTACATGGAGATTGACAAAAACGGCGCCCTCACCCGGCTGGAAAAGGACCGAAAGAAAGCCCAAGCCCAGGAGCAATTCGAAAAAGCCAGCCTCGAAATCCACACCATCAGCCAGCTCATGCGGGCCTACGCCCTCTTTGAGAAAGACGTCGAATACGTCGTGCAGGACGGCAAGGTGATGATCGTGGACGAGCACACCGGGCGCGTCATGCCCGGGCGCCGGTGGAGCGACGGCCTGCACCAGGCCATCGAGGCCAAGGAAGGCGTCTCCATCGAAAAAGAGTCCAAGACCTACGCCACCATCACCATCCAGAACTACTTCCGCCTTTACGAGAAACTGGCCGGGATGACCGGCACCGCCGAGACCGAAGCCAACGAATTCAAGGATATCTACGGCCTCGACGTCATGGTCATCCCCACCCACAAACCGAACCAGCGCACGGACCTCAACGACCTCATCTATAAAACCCGGCGGGAGAAATACAACGCCGTCATCGAGGAAATCAAGACCTCCCACGCCAAAGGCCAGCCCGTCCTGGTCGGAACCGTTTCCGTCGAAGCGTCGGAAGTCCTCAGCCGGATGCTCCGGCGCGCCGGCATCCCCCACAGCGTTCTCAACGCCAAACACCACCAGCAGGAGGCGGAAATCATCACGCGCGCCGGCCAGCGCGCCGCCGTCACCATTTCCACCAACATGGCCGGGCGCGGCACCGACATCAAACTCGGCACCGGCGTCACCGATACCGGCGGCCTTTACGTCCTGGGCACCGAGCGCCACACCGCGCGCCGGATTGACCGCCAGCTAAGAGGCCGCTGCGCCCGCCAGGGCGACCCCGGCTTGAGCCGGTTCTACCTCTCCCTCGAAGACGAGCTGATGCGTCACTACAGCGACCAGACCCTGGCCGGGCGCGTCCTCGAAAGCTCCTTCGAGGAAGGCATGCCCCTGGAGCACAAGCTCCTGAACCGCGCCATCGAGCGGGCCCAGAAAACCGTTGAGCAACACCACTACTCCATCCGCAAACGGCTCCTGCAATACGACGATGTGCTCAACCGCCAGCGCGAGGTTGTCTACGACATCCGCAATGACGCCATCCATAAGGAAGCCCCCCGCGAAACCGTCTTTCAGCTGATCGAAGAAGAACTGGATTTCCGCATGGAAGAAGCGGGGCTTTACGATAAAAACCCCCCGGAAGACGCCCATGCCGCCTTTCAAAGCTGGATCAACAGCCATTTCCCCGTCGCGCTGCAAGCCGAGGAAGTTGACAAGCTGGCCGGAAAAGCCGACGCGCTGCGCGGTTTCATCCTCGATAAAATCAAACAGGCCTACGCCATGAAGGAGGCGGTGGAAGATCCGCAGGCCCTGGTCATGCTCGAGCGCTACGTCATCATCAATGCCATTGACCAGCACTGGCGCGGCCACCTGACCGAGATGGAGGACCTCAAACAAAGCGTCGGCCTGCGCGGTTATGGCCAGAAAGACCCCCTCAACGAATACAAAAGCGAAGCCTTCGCCTTTTTCGAGGAAATGATGAAAAACATCCGGGGCGAGATCAGCTCCGGCATCTTCCGTTCGGCCTCGAACATCAAAGCCTTCGAAACGATGCTGGCCATGATGTCCCGGTCACGCGCCAGCGGCCCCTCCGAGGCCCCGCAACCCGCCGGGCGGCCCGCCGCCGCGAAAGCGGGCGCCGCCACCGCCGAGCTGCCAAAAATCACCGTGCGCCATGCCGGCCCCAAACCGGGCCGCAATGACCCTTGCCCCTGCGGATCCGGCAAAAAATACAAAAAATGCTGCTCCCCCCAATACGGCTGACCGGAACGCCGCCAATACGGACGCGCCACAGTCCGATGACCCCTCCGCTCATCTTCAATTATGCGAACCAACACGTCAGAGAAGCTCCCCGGCCCCCGTTTCACGCGGCCTGCGGAACAGGAAGGAGGCGCCGTTGCATCCTAACAGTGAAATGTTATTCCGGAAATACGCCCTGAAATATTTCCGGACAGGATTGCGCGTGCTGGAAATCGGGCCGGACGGAAACCCGTCAGGCTACAGAAAAATGGCGCGGGGCGAAACGGGAACATGGCATACCCTGGACATCACGGACGAACCGGGACTGACATTTCCATCCGCGCCGGAATACAACTACCCCGTCGCCAGCGGGGCGTATGACATCGTCTTCGCGGCGCAAGTGCTCGAACATGTCAAACGGATATGGGCGTGGATCGGCGAATTGGCCCGCGTCTGCAAGCCCGGCGGGCACGTGATCACGATTGCGCCCGCCAGTTTCCGTTACCACCCGCATCCAGTGGACTGCTGGCGGGTCTATCCCGAGGCCATGAGGGCTTTGTTTGACGAGGCGGGCCTGGAAACGGCACTCTGCAAATGCGAGTCGCTGGAAATGCCGGGCTGCCGGTGGGCCATCCCGGGAACCTCTCTGGTCCGGCAAAAGTGGAGGCGCCGTTTCATGATGCGAACCTTTGGAAGACTGGGCTTCCCCGTGGAAAAAGCCTACGACACCATTGCCGTCGGGCGAAAACCGGCGGCGGCGGACGCCTGATAACAGCCGGTTTCAAACCGGGAACCCTTACTGCCCGGTCAGCCGCCGCATGTTCAGGCCCAGGATCCGGCGTTTGACGCCGGGGGGCAGAGAGCAGGCGCAGACCAGGCCGAGGCGCGTGGACATGGCGCCCCAGCAGCCGTCCGATCCGTAGAGCAGCCGCTCCGGTCCCAGACGCTCGCAGGCGTACTCAATAACACCCGGCTGAAAAGCGTTCGCCAGGCAAAAGTGCACCTTGGGGTTTTCCCCGAAATATTCGGCGGCCAAATCCACGGCTTCCCGGCCCGGCAGGCTGTGGGCCATGATGAAAGTGATGTCCGGAAACCGCCGGACAACTTCGCGGTAGAGATGAGCCCCGGCGAACCGTCCCGGCCCCGCTCCGTAATGGCAGAGCAGGATGCGCCCCTCTTCCCGCGCCTTTTCGTAGACCGGATCATACAGTGGCGAATCCGCCGGAACGCGGTGGAAATCAGGATGGATTTTCAGCCCCTGAAGGCCTTCCTTGGCGCACCGTTCCATTTCGGCGGGCATTTCGCCGGGATAACGGGGATTGAAAAAAGCGTAGCCGAAGACGCGTTCGGGATGCCGCCGCACGGCGTCTATCAACAACGAGTTGCCCGTCCGCCAGTCGCTGACCATCGCCACGGAATGCGAAACACAGGCCATGGAAACACCAAGGGCGTCCAGATATCGCACGAGAGAACCGGCGTCCGCGTCCGGCGCCTGCATGTAAAGCGCCGGGCCGAGGTGGGAGTGGCAGTCAACCACATCCGCGCGGGACAAAGGCCCGCCTTCGAGGAAGTCTTCAAGAATATCGTCTTTCCCGGCGCTCATAAGCTGAAATCTTTCCGCGGGAGCAGGCGCTCGAAATTGCGGGACGCGATTTGCCGCCGGGCGGCGGCGCCGATGTCCGCGAAGAGCACCAAACCCTGGGCCATGCCCGGCGGCGAGGCCGGCCAATTGCTCCCAAAAATAATTTTGCGCGCTCCCGCCAGTTCACAGATCAGTTCCACGCTGCGGTAAACCGAGAACCCAACCGTGGACAGGTAGCAGTTGGGATAGTTGCGCAGGCACCAGACAACGCGGTGGAGCGGATAGCCGCCAAAGCCTTCGATGACGAACGGGATGCCGGGCCAGCGCCCGCATATGCCGAAGTCGAAAGCCGGCACGTCCCCTTGCCGCCGGAAGTCCAGAAAAACCGGCAGCCCCGCGGCCTGGCAAGCCTCCAGCACCGGCGCGAAGCAGGCTTGATCCCCTTTCCCCTGGCAGAAATCCAAAGCGTCCACGCGGCCAAGGGCCACGTGATTCAATAAAAACTCCGCCGGATCCGTGACAGCTCTTTCAATCCGGGAGCTGACATGCGGCATGAGATGCCAGGCCGGAAGCAAATTCTTTTTCCCCGCCAGCTCTTTTTGCAGCATTTCATGCCCCAGCCCGGGAGAAGCTTCCATCGCGACGGCATGCCCGGCCGCGGCCCGGGTGATATGATGCCGCCGCATCATGGCTTCCAAGCCGCTCACACCATGAAAGCCGCCCGGCGGATCCGGCGCGCGCGCGCGCCCAAGGCTCACACACGTGTCAAAAAATTCGACCATCCGTGAACCACTTCTGGCCCCTGTGAGGATTGAAGCAAGCTCATTTCAGCCAATCCGCCCGCAACACGGGAAAAAGAAAAACATTGGCAACCATCCCCGCGTGCCCATCATGATTCGCCAACCATGCCGGAACCGGACCAATTGCAGGAGATTCTCGAAAGCCTGGCCAAAGACCGCGAGGCCCTGCGCCAGATGCGCGAAATCATCCTCGCAAACACCGTGCTTTTCGGTGAAATCCCGGCCCCGACAGGCGGCGAGGAGCCGCGCATCCGCTTTCTCCTGGACCGGTTCCGGGAGAGCAACCTGCAAAACATATCCGTTGACGAAGCGGGCAACGGGGCTGCCTTTCTGCCCGGCCGCAAGGGCGAGCGCAACATCCTCATGCTGGCCCACACGGACACCGTTTTCGACGCCTCGGTCCGGCACACGGTGACCGTCAAGCCCGACCACCTGACGGGGCCGGGGGTCGGCGACAACAGCCTGGGGGTTGCCGTCATCGCTTCCATGCCCGGAATTTTGGAGCGGCTCGGCATCGCGCTGGACAGCAACCTCATCCTTTTGGGAGTGACCCGCAGCCTTGGGCGGGGTGATCTGGCGGGCATCCGCTTTTTTCTCGACAACTCGCGGGAGCCGGTGAACTTCGCCTTGTGCGTGGAGGGCACGCACCTGGGGCGGTTGAGCTATTCGGCCCTGGGCATGCTGCGCGGCGAAATCACCTGCCGCTCGCGCCAGGAAAAGGACTGGGAACGCTACGGCGTCAGCAGCGCGATCATCGCCATGAACAAACTGGTCTCCAAAATCCTGGCCATCCCCACGCCGAGGGAGCCGAAAACCTCGATTGTCCTGGGATCGATCCGCTCGGGCGCCGCTTTCAGCCCCCCCTCCCCAACCGCGCTGCTGCGGTTCGAGGTGCGCAGCGAACAGTCCGGCATGGTCAGCCAAATCCAGGAGCAAATCGAGGAGCTGGTCGAAGAACTTAATTCGAACGAAGAAACAGCGGCGCGCCTCGAGGTCATCTCCCGCCGCAGCCCCGGCGGAATCCCCTTCGGGCACCCCCTGGTCAAGAGCGCCCGCCGCATCATGGAGCCGCTCGGCATCAAAGCGAAAGTCGCGCCGAGTGTGGGCGATCTTTCGCCATGCATTGTCAAGGGCATCCCGGGCGTCACCCTCGGCGTCACCACCGGCGAGAACAAGAACGAGATAATGGAAACCATTCATATCGAACCCATCTTCAGCGGCCTGGCGCAGATTCTGGGCCTGTTGAAAGCCATGGACGGAGGGTGCTGCGATGGATAAAATCGAAAAATGGCTGGAGACAAACACCTTTCACCACAGCCTTTTCTGGGACCTGCTCCAACTGATTCAGGAAAAAGAAAAGAAGGAACTGACGGTCTCCCTATGCATCCCCGCCCTTAACGAGGAGAAAACCATCGGCAAGGAAATTGTTTTGCTCAAATCCGAGCTGATGGACCGCTATCCGCTGGTGGACGAGTTCGCCGTGATTGACTCGAACTCGGCGGACCAGACGCGCGAGATCGCGGCCGCCTTCGGGGCTGACGTTTATATCACGCGCGACATCCTGCCCGAGATGGAGCCGAAAACCGGCAAGGGCGAAGCTTTGTGGAAAGCCGTCCACCAGCTCAAAGGCGACATCATCTGCTACGTGGACGCCGATATCTCGAACATCCACCCCCGTTTCGTTTACGGCCTGGTGGCGCCGCTGATTTACAACGACTCCGTCAAATACGTGAAAGCCTTCTACGACCGGCCCCTGGCCGTGTCGTCCGGCCTGCGGCCGTCGGGCGGGGGGCGCGTCACCGAGATTCTCACCCGGCCGCTGTTCTCCTTGTTTTTCCCGGAGCTGACGGCCATCATCCAGCCGCTCTCGGGCGAATACGCGGTGCGGCGGGAGGTGCTCGAGCGCATCCCCTTTCCCGTCGGCTACGGCGTGGAGACGGCCCACCTGCTCGATGTCTGCCACGGATGGGGGCTGGAAGCCATCGCCCAGACAGACCTCGACCAGCGCGTCCACCGCAACCAGCCCACCCAGGCGCTGGGCAAGATGGCCTTCGGCATCATGCAGGCTTTCTTTCACCGCATGGAAAAATACGGCATGATGGAAAAGCTGCCCGAAATGCACACGCTCTACCGGGCGTTCCAGGCCCATGAGAAAAAATATGAGCAGTGGACGCTGGAAATCATTGAGGACGAGCGCCCGCCCATGATCACGATCCCCGCCTACCGGGAAAAACGGGGCATCAAGGAAAAAGGGACCTGAACCTTTTATCAGCGGAACCGTTGCCGCGGATTCCATGAGCTTGCGTATTGCCATTGTCCATTACCACCTGCGCCGCGGGGGCGTCACCCGCGTCATCGCCAACGCCGCCCGGGCATTGCGCCCGCTGGATGCGGAAACAGTGATCCTGGCCGGCGAACGCCCGCGCGACAAACTGCCCGCGCCGGCGTGCGCGGTTCCGGCTCTGTCCTACCGCCCCGGCGCCGGCGCGGCGGACCCGGCCGCCGCCGCGGAGCAACTGCGGGAAAAAGCCCGTCAGGCTTTCGGCGGCCATGATCCTGATATTTGGCATTTTCACAACCATTCCCTTGGCAAGAATGCCGCGCTTCCGGAAATCCTTCGTGTTTTCGTTTCGCAAAAGAAGAAACTGCTGCTTCAAATCCACGACTTCGCCGAGGACGGACGGCCCGGAAACTACGCGGTCCTCCAGCAAACGCCTAAATGGGAAGAAGCGGTTTACCCCTTGTCGCCGCGGGTTCATTACGCCGTTTTAAACCAGCGCGACCGGAATTTTCTGGGCCGGGCGGGCGCCCCTCCGGAGCAACTGCACTTGCTGCCCAATCCCGTGGCTCTGCCCGGTGACCGTGAACAAACCGCGCCCATCCCCCCGTTGCCGGAAACGGACCGGCTTTTTCTTTACCCCACCCGCGCCATCCGGCGCAAGAATGTGGGCGAGTTTTTGCTCATCAGTTCACTGGGAGGAAAAGGCGATTTGTTCGCCACCACTCTGGCTCCGGACAATCCTCTCTGGCAGCCTGTTCACAGCCGCTGGGCCAGGTTCGCTGAAGAGCTGAAACTCCCCGTGCGGCTGGCCATCGCGCAGGACAGTTCACACACCTTCTCTGAATGGGTCAACGCCGCCCGCGCCCTGCTGACAACAAGCGTGGCCGAAGGCTTCGGCCTGGCTTTTCTCGAGCCCTGGCTTTTTGGCAAGAGCATTCTGGGCCGCAACCTGCCGGAGATTACCGGCGACTTCACCGAAGCCGGCATTGACCTGCCCCAGCTCTACGAGCGTCTGGAAGTGCCTCTGGCCTGGGTGGATGAAGAAACCTGGAACCGCCGCCTGGCCGGAGCTTTGCGCAAGACCTATGCCGCCTATGGCCGCGCCGCGCCGCCGGACGCCGCGGAACGCGCGCGGGCAGCCGCCATTCGCGAAGGCCTGGCGGATTTCGGCGCTCTGGATGAACCGTTACAGGAAAGCGTGATTGAAAAAGTGAACGCGTCAAAACAAGCGCGGACTGAAATCAGACCTTTATCCTGGAGCCATCCGCAAGAAGAGAGTGTCATTGTCCGCAATCGCCAGCGCGTCCAGGAAGCTTACAGCCTCGAAGCTTACGGGGAAAAACTGGCGGCCATATACCGGAAGCTGAACGAGGCTCCGGAGGCGGAGCCGGCCGCTCTGGAAGCCGGCAAACTGCTTGACGCCTTCCTCGACCCCGCCCGTTTCCGCCTTTTGCTCTCGTGAACCGATCCCGCCTCATCGAAATCATCCGGCGGCATTCCGCGCCGCTCGAGCCTTTGCCAGCCGATGCCGCGCCCCGGATGGATCCCTGCCCCAATCTGCGCGGCGCGGCTTTTGACGTCTACGGCACCCTTCTCATCTCCGGATCAGGGGACATCGGCCTGGCGGCCCAGGAAGACCGCGAGGAACTGATGCGCCAGGCATTCGCCGAGTGCGGGCTTCCAGCCCCCGGTCCGGACCTTCGCTTGTGCGAAAAGTTCCACAATCTCATCCGGCAAGATCACGAACGCCGCCGGAAGGAAGGCGCGGAGCATCCTGAAGTCGAAATCCGCCAAATTTGGCGCACGCTTCTGGATTGGCTGCCGGAGAAAGAATCGGGCTTCCCCTCCGCGAATATGGAAAAAGCCGAAGACCTGGCCGTCACTTACGAATGCCTGGCCAATCCGGTCTGGCCGATGCCGGAAATGGAAACCGTGCTGGCGGAGCTGGGAAAACGCGGCCTGCTTCTGGGCATCGTCTCCAACGCCCAGTTTTTCACGCCATTGCTGTTTGAAGCTTTGCTGGGGAAAACCCTCGATGACCTGGGCTTCGATCCGGACTGCCGGGTCTGGTCTTACCGGATGCGGGAGGCCAAACCCTCCGTCAGCCTTTACCGCCATCTGGCCGAAACCCTCCAAAACCGCGGCATCAAACCGGAAGAAGTCCTCTACACCGGCAACGACATGCGCAACGACATTCTCCCGGCGCAACAGGCCGGTTTCCGCACGGCGCTGTTCGCGGGAGACCGGCGCTCCCTGCGCCTGCGCCAGGACGATCCCGCCTGCGCCGGAACCCGGCCCGGCGCGGTGCTGACCGAACTTCGCGGCATTCAGAATGCCTTGCGGGATTAAACCACCCCGGCCTTGTTTGAACCTTCTTCCGAAACCCGGCTCCCAGAATTTCCCGGGTTCATTTTTAATTGTTTTTTTCAAAGCGGGCCGCACCCTTTCCAATACCAGACGAGAAATCCAATAACATCACCTTTGTCATCACCGGCGCCCAAACACGGCCGCATAACATGATTGCAACGCTGACAGGTATTTTAGAGGAAACGACGCCGCTGAGCGCGGTCATCGGAATCGGCGGCGTCGGCTACGAGGTGCACGCTCCGGTGACAACGATCGAGCGCCTGCCCCCCGCGGGGCAAAAGGTTAAACTCTACACCTGCGCCGTTTACCGGGAGGATTCGCAGAAACTTTACGGATTCCACAACAAAGAGGACCGCGAATTCTTCCGCTTGCTGACGGAGAAGGTGACCGGCGTGGGGCCGAGAATCGCCTTGAGCATCATGAGCAAACTCTCCGTGGCCACGCTGAAAAACGCCATCGCCTCCGCCGACGCCGCGCTGCTGGCCAAGTGCCCCGGCATCGGCAAAAAAACGGCCGAACGCCTCGTTATCGAGTTAAAAGACCATATCGCTCCGGGAACCGGCGCTCCCCCGCCCTCCGCCGGTATAACTGCCGCGAAGACCCCCGCGGAAACCACCCATTACCAGGACGCCGTATCCGCGCTCATCACGCTGGGATACAAGCCCAACACCGCCGACAAGGCTGTCCGCCAAGCCATGGAAAAACTCGGCCCCGCCGCCGCCACCGAGGAAATCATTAAACAGGCTCTCGGTTAAAAAAACCAAAGCCGAACCGCTCACGAGAAGCCGCCCGGGATTAATTGGCAGCTCTCTGCCATTAAAGATTGACAAAAAGCGCCGCCGGATCAAGACAGGCGGGATGAACCTGGAAATACAAGCGGCGCGGGCTTTTGCCGCCGCGCTTGATTGGCGCTATTCTCCGATCTTTTCGCGCCAGCTGGCCCTTGCCGGATTGTTCATGCTGGCAGCTTGCCTGGAAGCCGGGCCCTATGCTCCAGCCGCCGGAAAGCCCGGATCAGAAGCCGTGGCCGCATCCGACCCCGCGATTGCCGCCTGGGCCGAGGATTATACCGGATACTCCCCCGGAGAAGACCTGAGTGATGCATGGCAAAACCCGGAAAAAGCCCTCGGCCCGGCGGAGGCTTCCGAAAGCAACACAGGCATGGATGTCGTCTCTCTGGGCAACGGCGGCTCCATCGTCCTCACCTTCGGAAATGGCTTCGGCGATGGCCCCGGCTGGGATCTCGCCATCTTCGAAAACAGTTTCAGTGACACTTTTCTCGAACTGGCATTCGTTGAAGTCTCCTCCGACGGTGAAAATTATTTCCGCTTTCCCAACGACTCGCTGACGCCGGCGCCGGTGGGCGCTTTCGGCAGCATTGACACAACACATGTCAGCGGCCTGGCCGGCAAATACCGCAAAGGCTTCGGCACGCCCTTCGACCTGGCGGAGCTGGCGGACAAGGCGCGGCTTGACATCAGCCAAGTGCGTTACGTGCGCATCGTTGACATTGCCGGCGGCGGCTCCGACTTTGACACTTCCGGGGATCCCATCTATGACCCGTTCAGAACCGTGGCCTCCGCCGGCTTCGACCTCGATGCCGCAGCCGTGAGATATCCCGCCCCGGCGCACCCGGTCTTGGCTTACTTCCCCGGCGCGTCCGCCCTGGCCGGCGGGTGGTTTCGGTCCGGCTGGTTCGGTGTCTTCCACGGCGGCGCCTTCCCCTGGATCTGGCACAACCGGCACGGCTGGCTCTACTGCGCCGGAGCGGGCGGGAACTCGTTATGGCTCTACGATTCCGCTTTGGACTGGCTGTGGACCTCACCCGCCGCTTATCCTTTTCTTTGGCGGGCCTCCAGCGGTGAATGGCTGTGGTTTTACACCGGATCGAAAAATCCCCGCTGGTTTTACCTCCCCGGAACAGGCCGATTGCAGCCCGTCCCATGACGCCGCCGGGCGGTCAAAAACGGCTGTTTTTGGAGAAGAGCGGCTTGTTTGGATAATGGTTGACACTGAAATCACCCGGCCCGCGCATGCGGATTTCCACGATATCGAGACGGAAATGGCGCGGTTTGACGCGCAACTGGCGTAAATAAGCCCGGCAAGCCCCCCGCAAGGCATTTTTTTTCCGGCGGGTCAACGTGTGATAGCCAGGCACGAGCGCACCAGCCCGGCGGGAGCGCACTTCCACGAAAACGAGCACGGGGCCATCCCAGGCCACGATGTCAATCTCGCCCTCGCCGCACCACCAGTTGCGGCACACAATCTTGAAGCCCTTGCGCCGCCGCAGGAAAACGGCGGCCCGCTCCTCGCCCAATTCGCCCATTTCAGAGCGTGTCTCCGGGGGGCGAGGGCGGAAAAAGCTGAGCCAATAATTCCACACGAAGGCGGGTCCGGTTAAAAAAAGTTTTGTTTTATGCCGCGCTATATGTATACAAGAAGACAGGAATTAAAAGAAAAATGGCGCCGCCGCGCGCGCGGCGGGAGGCCCCATCATTCAACCATATTCGCCACATGAACACAGGCCTGCCCAACATTTTACGCAGAACGCTGCTGTTAAAAGTCATTTCCAAACCCCAGCCCACGCAGGAAGACGTAAGCGGCGTCATCGAGCTGACTGCCAGCAAAGTGGCGGAAGCCCTCGAAGCCCAAGCCATGACGCTCTACCTTGTCGAAGGCAAAGAAATCGTTTTCAAGCATGTTTACTACTCCCCCTCCCTCTGGGAAGACGATCCGGAAAAAGAGCGGGAATTCGAAACCAAACGGGAAAAACTCCTGCAAATGAAAATCCCCATCGGCACCGGCGTGGTGGGCAAGGTCGTCGAAACCGGAGAACCCGTGTTTTTCAGCCAGGAACGCAATGGCCAGGAACTCTACTCACTGGCCCGCGAAACGGGCTTCAAGGTCACATCCATGCTCACCGTCCCGCTGAAAACCAAAAAAGTCATCGGCGCCATCCAAGTCCTCAACAAGGAGCCCGGCGCGGTTAACCAAGAGTTCGTCCCGCGGGAAATGAAGATGCTCATGGAGGTGGCGGAATACTCCTCGCCCCTCATCCACCGCATGCTCGATCCGAACTTTCAAATCAGCGACACGGACACGGCCAAATACATCGCCCGTTACACCGGCACGGAAATGGTCTCCGACGCCAGCGAACTGGAAGTGGACGGGAAACTCGTCGAAGTCGTCGGGGAAGCGGTCATCACCCGGGAAGGAATCCTTCCGTATAAACGCCTCAGCCCCACTTCAGTGGCCGCTCTGATGACGAACCCATTGGACCTGCCCCGAAAGGAATCCTTCCAGATCGCCACGGAACTGCACGTGGAAGAAGTCAAAGTGGCGCCGGCATCCCTGATAGACAAACTCATGGAACAATGCTTCGGCAAAGCCAGGGAACAGCAAATGAAAGCGGGAAGCGAAGAAATGCAGGAACTGGCCGGAAACCTGGAAGATGCATACGGCGAAGGCATCGCCGACGGCATCAATATTGAAGCCATGACCGACGAGGATTCCGCCCCCATCATCAAACTGGCCAACCGCATTGTCGAGGAAGCCTTCATGCTCGGCGCCAGTGACATCCACATCGAGCCACAGGAGAAAGACTTGCTCATCCGCTACCGCATAGACGGGCGCTGCGAGGAGAAACTGCGCCTGCCCAAGACCGTGTCCGGCCCGCTGACGGCCCGCGTCAAGATCATGAGCAACCTGGACATCGCCGAAAAACGCCTCCCTCAGGACGGGCGCATCGTCTTCAAGCATTTCACGAAAAAGAACATAGACATTGACCTGCGCGTGGCCACCGGCCCGATGAACTTCGGCGAGAAAATCGTCATGCGCATCCTCGACAAGACCAAAGCGGCCCTGCCGATCACCGCCCTGGGCTTTTCCAACCTCAACCTCGAAATCTACCGCCGGACCATCCGCCAGCCCTACGGAATGATCCTTCACTGCGGCCCCACAGGCAGCGGCAAGTCCATGACGCTGTTTTCGGCCCTGCGGGAAATCGCCAACCCCGAAATCAACATCCAGACCGCGGAAGACCCCATCGAATACACCGTTCCCGGCATCAACCAGATGCAGATGCACCGCCAAATCGGCCTGACTTTCGCGCGCGCCCTGCGCTGCTACCTGCGCATGGACCCCGACGTCATCCTCGTGGGGGAAATCCGCGATACCGAGACGGCGGAAATCGCCATCGAAGCGGCCCTCACCGGGCACTTGCTCCTGAGCACGCTCCACACCAACGATGCTCCCAGCACCATCGCCCGTTTCTCCGACATGAACGTCGAGCCCTTCATGATTTCAGCCTCGCTGCTGATTGTCTGCGCCCAGCGCCTGATGCGGCGGGTGTGCAAGGACTGCCGGGAAGCTTATCAGCCGGAAGAGCGGGAAAAAGAACTCCTGGAAACCGCTCTGGGCTGGTCCGGCGAAATCTGCAAAGCCAGCGAGGACGGATGCCCCCAATGCGGCGGCAGAGGCATGAAAGGCCGCATCGGCATCCACGAGCTGATGGTCAACAATGACGACCTCACCTCCGCCATCAACCGCGAAGCCGAAACGGCGGAAATCAAACGCATCGCCATGCGCTCCGGCATGAAAACCCTCCACCAGGACAGCATGCTGAAGGTCAAGGACGGCGACTCCACCATCATCGAAGCCCTCACCACCGTGCCGCCCGACATGACGGCGATCAAAGAAGAAAAAGACGAGCCGGTGGCGGCTGTCTGACGCCGCCTCAATCACCGGCCGGGAAAAACCCGCCCAGCCCGCTGAACACATCGCGGAAACCGGAGCCCGCGCCATTAATGCCACCGGACAAGCCCTCCTTGCAGCCGAAAAGAAAGCTGATTGCCTGATTCGGCATTCTGCGAATTGGGGTTTGTCATTTCTTTAACCAAGCGCAAGTTTGGATCAAGTGCCATGGCCCGTAAATCCGCCAGAACCTTGTGGGCGCAAAAGCTCGAAGGGAAGCTCCAAGCCAAGGACTGGGAACGCGAAGCTCAAAGCATCGGCCCGAAAAAACCCTTCCAGGGCGCCGTCCTGGGGATTGATCCCAGCCTGCGCGGCACCGGCCTGGCCGTCCTCTCATTCCAGCCCGGCAATGACGCCGGCTTGTTGCACAGCGAAACAATAAAAATCAGACCTGAAATCCCCCTCGCCGAATGCCTGGGCCGAATTTCACGGGCGGTCACGCGCATTCTGGAAGCGCATCCCGTCGCCCACACCGTTCTGGAGGAAACAATTTACGTGCAGAACGTCCGCATCGCCCAGGCGCTGGGAGCGGCCCGGGGCGCGGCCATCGCGGCGGCGGCATTGCGCGGCCTGCCGGTTTTCGAATACCCTCCTCTGCGCATTAAACAAGCCGTCGTCGGTTACGGCCGCGCCAGCAAAGAGCAGGTCATCCGCCAAATGCGCGGCCTATTGAATTTGCCCGCTCAACTCCCAACCGACGAGGCCGACGCCGCCGCCGCAGCCCTCTGTCACGCCCTTACCTTCCGCGGCGGCTGACAGTCCCGCCGCTTCTCATTGCAAAAGCGGCTTTCCAGCATCAGCGGCATTATCAGGTTTCCCCGCTGTCATTCCCCAGTGCCAGGGCGGCAAATCAATGATTCCGGAAATCCCGGTGAATCCCGCTTGTTCAACCCGGATTCGGCATTGCTGAGGCCGGGGCCGGATGCTCATCGGCGGCCCCCGCGGAGCAGCCGCGTCGCAGATCCAGTGCATGATTCCAAGACAACCTCCGGGACGAAGAACGCGCCAAGCTTCGCGGAGCAAAACATGAGGATTTTCCGCGTGCAGGATATTGAACAGCATGGCGTATCCGGCAGCCGCAGAAGCCATGCCTGTCCCCCGGGCCACAAAGTCGCGCTCACGTGTGACCAAGTTCTTCAACCCGAGCTGCGCGGCCTTGGCTCTGGTGGCGGCGATCATAGCCGGGTCCAAATCAAAGGCATAGACCGTTCCGCGGACAATCCTGGCCGCCGCCACGCTGAAAGTTCCGTATCCGCACCCGAAATCAACCGCCGCCCCGCACTCCGCGTTCAAGCCGAGCTTGCGCAGCGTTCTTTCCGGATGAAAAAAACTGTTCCAGACCCCTTCTTCGGGCATCCCGCTCTCTCGAATTTTCATAAGAAAAGTTACGGCGCTTGCAATCCATACTCCGCCGGAATAAAATGGCCCGCAACGCCTTCCGCCATCATCTCGCCGATGAAAACGGTTTCGCTGTCAGGCATCCTTCCGGCAGTTTCTTCCATTCTCCCGAGCCAGGATTTTTCCGCATCAGCGATGCGCAGCTGGCCGGAATGAAAAGCCTCGCGCATGAGATGGATTGCCGTTAATGCGGCGGCTTTACCGGCCTGGTAATAATCCGGCGCTTCACCGATGGCACGGGCAATGGCAATGGCGCTTTCCGGCGACAAAATATAGGCTTGCGGATCGAGACCGGCGTCGGAATTGACCAGCCAGCCGCGCAGCTTGAGTGCTGCTTCAGGGCCATCTCGGGTGGCCGCGTTCATCAGCCGGCAGTCATAGGCCAACTGCTCCAATGAACAGACCGGCGCCATCGCGCCGAGGAGCTTGACGTTCTGCACAGACTCATTGCTCCAGGTGTCGCACGCCGCAGCCGCGATGTTGCCCAGCGGACTAAGATGCGCGCAGGAGGCGCTCTTTCCTTCATTGGCCATGGGACACCCGGTGATAACCTTCAGGATAATGTTCTCGTAACCGCAATCCTTACCCGGCCCAACCGCGCCGCACTCATGAGCCGCCAGCGACCGCGCCGCCGAAACCGCGCGCACCACGGCGGCGAAGACTTTGGGAATCATTTTCTTTTCCGCCAGAACCATGGCGGTATTGCCGAAACCGCAGGCGGTGTCGCCCGCCGCAACAGCCTGATGTTTCCGGGCAATATCCGCAATGTGCGGCCAGAGAAATTCCATGTCCCGCGCCCCAAGAACACAGAGGGCAAATATCACGCCCCGCAAATCGCCCGCCATCAAAGCCTCGTCATGAACCTCCTTGCCGCCGACGGACTCGATACTCAGCCACTCGGCGCCTGCCTTGGCACAGCCTTCGAAAGTTTCCAGCATCTCCTCCCAATGCCGGCCGCGGCGCATGAGAGGCGGGCGGACGGTGTCACGGGTGTCGTTGGGGGTGACGCGCAGGGCGCTCTTCAGCCCGTTTTTCTGATAAGCTTTTTCCATCTGTTCGGACAGGATCTCCGTTATCTCGGCAGCCCAGGCCGGATTGTCCGTCATTGGCGGCAGCGTTTCGAACTCCACCACAAGCCCCGGAACTTCCAGTTCCGCCGCCCGCCGGGTCACTTCCCGGATGATGCTCCGGTACTGCTCCCGCACCTTGGGCATCGTGTTCTCATCAATCCGCATCGGCGGCAGCGTGAAGTTGATCTCCGGATAAACCAGACCGCCCCCGATTTCCATCCCCCGGCGGGTGCGCAATGGTTTCGGCGCCGCGCCAAACACCAAATCATCCGGATTTCCAACGGCCAGAGAGCTGCATGTTTTCATGGTTGTGATGTGACGACATGATACGCAGGCCGCCGCATTATTCCCGCGTTTTCCCGGCATCCTCATAAAAACCTCTTTTCCATCGCCGGACTTGACCGGAAAGGGTTTTTAGAGATGATGCGGGGGAGGGAAATCCGCATCAGCGACCGTGAACGAGCCGGAAAAAAACAAAGAATTTTTGCAGGCCGCCCTGGAACGCGACGAGGCGATGGATGCCACGCTGCGCCCGCCGTCGTTCGCGGATTTCGTGGGACAAGCCAAGACCAAGGAGCGCCTCAAAGTGATGACCGGCGCGGCAAAAGCGCGAGGGGACGCCCTCAACCACATCCTCATCAGCGGCCCGCCGGGGCTGGGCAAAACCACCCTGGCCCTCATCCTCGGACACGAGATGGAGGCAACGGTGCGTGTCACCTCCGGCCCTGTCATCGAGAGGCCCGGCGACTTGGCGGGGATGCTGACCAACCTCGAGCAGGGCGACATCCTCTTTATTGACGAGATCCACCGCATCCCAAAGACGGTCGAGGAATACCTCTACTCGGCAATGGAGGATTACCGCATAGACATCATGCTGGACCAGGGGCCGAACGCCCGCAGCGTGCGGCTGAACATCCCCCGTTTCACCCTCGTGGGGGCGACGACGCGGATGGGCTCGCTGACCGCCCCGCTGCGCAGCCGCTTCACCTTGCAAACCCGGCTGGATTATTACGGCCGCGAGGACCTGATGCAAATCGCCCACAGGAGCTGCCGCCTGCTTCAGGTCGAAGCGGACGGGGACGGCGCATCCGAAATCGCCGGGAGGGCGCGCGGCACCCCCCGCATTGTCAATAACCTTATAGCCTTCGTCCGAGACTACGCCCAGCAGCGAGCCGCCGGAAAAATCACCCGCCCGGTGGCCTCCGCCGCTCTCGAGCTGCTTGATATTGACGCGCGCGGCCTCGACGAGATGGACAAGCGCATCCTCGGCATCATAGCCCGCAACTACAAAGGCGGGCCCGTCGGCCTGGGCACCATCGCCGTGGCCGCTGGCGAGGAAGAGCACACGGTCGAGGAAGTGCACGAGCCCTACTTGATCCAGGAAGGCTACATTCAGCGCACCCCCCAGGGCCGCGTTCTGGCGGACAAGGCCTGGAAAGTCCTCGGCATGAAGCCCGCGGTGAACGGGCAAATGAAACTCCTTTAGGATGAAGAAGAAACCGAAAGCGCTGCTGACCAACGACGACGGGATTGACTGCGGTTTCCTGCACGCGCTGGCAAAGGCAATGCGGGAGGATTTTGAAGTGGCCGTGGCGGCTCCCAAAAACCAGCGGAGCTGGACTGGCCGCGCCGTCAGCCGCCATCAGCCCGTTGCCGCAAGCCTCTATGAAGGGCTCGATTGCCCGGCCTGGGCCATTGACGGCACCCCCACCGACGCCGTCAACATCGCTCTGGCGCACCTCTTAAAAGAGAAACCGGACGTTGTGCTGTCGGGCATCAATATCGGCTACAACACAACCCTGAATCTTATCCTGTGCTCGGGAACGGTGGCCGGCGCGCTGGAAGGAGCCTGCTGGGGCATTCCGGCACTGGCCCTCTCCCTCGTCGTCCCCCGCTGCAATTATGAGGAGATCAGGGAAAAACAGGGCTTTATGGGCGGGGAAACCGCCGTGTCGCTGGAGACGGCGGCACGGCGCTCCGTTGGATTCGCGAAAGAATTGGCGGGACCGAGCGCCGGCGAAATGATCGTGCATAACATCAATTTCCCCATGCCGGTGCGGGATGACACACCGGTTGAACACACCATCCCCGCGAAGATCTTTTTAGGCGGCCTTTTCAAACCGGAGAATAACAGCCATTACAATTTCGAGCTCAATCCGGGCCGCGAACTGCCATCGGCTCAACTGACCGACCGCCAGTGTCTGGCCCAGGGCAAAATCAGCCGCACCCTCCTCGATTTCTCCAAAATCCCGGTAATTACGGAATCGCAAGGTGTCACGTGACCCGTCCGGTCATTTCCACTGAAAAGCCACGGTAAGAAGTGAGCCTTTCGGCTGCCGGAGAGCGGTGTAAACCTTCTGAGCCTCTTCCGGAGGGCGGACTTCGCTAATCAGGTCACGGGCGGCGAGTTTTCCGCGCGCCATCAGATCCAGAACCGCGCGCGCGTCCCGCGGCTGGTCGGCCCGGGGCAGGTAAAAGACGATTTCCTTGAAAAACGCGGCATGATAGGGGATGGAGAAGCCGTCGGGATAACTGCCCTGAACAAGGAAACGAGCGCCGGGAGTCAGGGAGTCGTCCCACGGAATCTCCTTGGCCAGGGCAATGGCCTCCGGGAGAACAGCAGGAAAGCCGGTTGCGTCCACCACGATGTCCGCCCCTCCGGGAAAAACATCCCGGAACGCCGCCGCCAATCCCTTTTCCGGGACCACTGCTTCAAGCCCCGCCTTCCGGGCGGCCTCCACTCGTTCGGGAGAGAGATCGGCGCAAACGGTGCGCGCCCCCGAGGCCGCGTGAATCCGGGCCGAAAGCTGCCCGATGGGGCCGAGGCCGGCGACCGCCACTTTTTCATGCGGCAGGGGCCGGCTCAAGCGCGCGCCATGATAAGCGATTGCCGCCAGTTTGGCGATGGAGGCCTCCAGCAAATCCGCCCCTTCAGGCAATGGAAAAACATTGTCCCGCGGCTGGACGGCGAGGCTGACGTGGCCGCCCCACTGGCGGCGGATGCCGGCTTTGGCCGTGCCCGCGCAGAAGACGGGGGTTCCTTCCGGCAGGTCCGCTCCTTCGCCGCGGGCTTTCACCGTGCCGGTCATCGAATAGCCGGCGATATAGGGCCATGACGGGGAGCCGTCCTGCTTTCCGGCCAGGCAGCGCAGCTCCGTTCCGGGGCTGACACACGAATAGCTGGTCTCAATGAGCACTTCTCCCGGCCCAGGCCCGGGTATTTCGACATCGCCGGTTCCGGCTTGGCCGGGTCCTTTAAAAAGAATCGCTTTGGCTTTCATGGCTAAAGAATCAAGGTTTGGCAAAACCGCTCTTGTCCAAAATAACGTTTTGAGGATGAGAAGAAAGAAGGATTCTCCCTGTGAGGTTAATGAAGAGGATTTATCCGGTTATGATGAACAGAAACCGGCCTCCGTCAATTCACCCGGCACAAGAAGGCGGGAATGATAAAGCAGGCGGGCGTGTTTAGCCAAGTTCTTTCTTTGACGGGCCGGGCGGCGTTCGCCCGGCTGGCGCGCTGCAGCAAAGCTGTTTTTCCCTTGTGTCAAAGCAAGAAAACGCCTTTTTGTGCGTGATTGCTTAAAGTCTCATCCCCTCAATAAAAAATGAAAGACCGCCTGCACATCACCGCGCCGGACAAACGCAAACACCGCGGGGAACTGTTCGACCTGACCGGAAAAGTTTTTTCCTGTCACGGTTACTGGAACTGGCTGAGGTTTTGCCGCGCCGGATACTTCGATCGCAGCCATTACGACTGGGAGGCCTCGCGCGCGGCGTTCCTCGATGGAAAACTGGTTTCGCATTACGGCATCTGGGATTTTCAAATGCGGGCGGGGCGGGGACGGTTGCGGACCGGAGGCGTGGGGGCCGTGGCCACACACGGGGATTACCTTCGGCGCGGCTTCATGGCGAAAACGGCCCGGGCATGCGTTAACGGTCTGCGCGGCCTCGGCTATGACATGTCGCTGCTTTTCGGCATCTCCAATTTCTACAATAAATTCGGATACGTCCGGGCGTTTTCGTTTTCGACGGTGATGGTTTGGGCGGACGATTTGCCGAAGGAGAAACCCCGGCCCGCGCCGCGCAAGTTCGTTTTCAAACACCGCCCGGACCTGGAAGCGCTCTACAACCGCGAAAACGCCGGTTTGACTGGAACGGCGGTCCGCCCCGCTTACATGAACGTCAATCCCATGTGCGCGGGAGACGGCTACCTTTGGCGCGGCGCGAACAAAAAGCCCGCGGGATATGTCTTCGTGAGGCCCGACCGGGACAAGCTCATCGTCAACGAAGTTTGCGGAGACGTTGAGCAAGCGCTGCGGGTGCTGGCGGTCCTGGCCCGGAAACACCGGTGCCGCGAGCTGCATTTCAACCGCCTGCACGAGGAAAGCGCCCTGGCCCGCCGGCTCAAGTGGGGCGACTGCCGGGTCGAAACCCAGCATATCCGAGCCGGCGGCGCAATGATCCGCACGGTCAACCTCGCTTCGGTTTTGAAAAAAATGGAAAGCGAATTCTCCCGTTTGTTGAAAAAGTCGCCCATGGCGGGCTGGAAAGGGCAATTACTCATAAGCGATCCGAGGGAAAAAGTTTTATTGACGATCAACCGGGCGAAAGTGACGGCCGGCCCGCCCGCGAAAACGAAAAACCGCATCGCCGGGGGCGAGGAAATCGCCCAGATGCTCATCGGAACAGACGATCCCCGCGAGACAGCCGCCGTCCACAAAACCCGCGTCCAAGGCGAAGCCCGGCTTCTCCTGCCCGTTCTCTTTCCCTGCCGCCATCCCATGCTCGCCGCGTGGGACGGATTTTAAATTGGAAGAGGATGATTTTTGAATGAACAACCGCCCTGTCATTTACCACAACCGTTACACCGGGCGGACGGAGGAGGAGAAAGTGTGCGCGGGCGGCTGGCTGCGCTGGCTGTACGGGAATGCGCTGGGCAGGGTGATCCGGCGGGCGCTGTTCCGGCGGGCGGTCTTTTCGCGGCTGGCGGGATGGTGGATGCGGCGGCCCGGCAGCCGGACGCGCATCCCGTATTTTATTTCCGAATACGGCATTGACGCCGAAGAATTCGAGATCCCCTCCGAAGGTTTCCAGTGTTTCAACGACTTTTTTATCCGGCGGCTGAAACCGGGAGCGCGGCCCGTTGACGGCAGTCCGGCAAGCGCGGTGTTCCCCGCCGACGGGCGGCACCTGGGATTTCAAGAAGTTTCCGAAACAGGCCGGTTCCCCGTTAAAGGCGAAGTTTTGAATACAGGTCAGCTCTTGCCGGACACCGCGCAGGCGGAACGTTACCGGGAAGGGGCGCTGGTCATCTCGCGCCTTTGCCCCGCGGATTGCCACCGCTTTCACTTTCCGGCGGCGGGCATTCCCCGCCCGGGGAAGCTGGCGGATGGCGCGTATGATTCGGTGAATCCGCTGGCATTAAAGGGAAGCTGGCGGATTTTCACCCAAAACAAGCGCGCGTGGAACATCATTCAGACAGAGCGCTTCGGCGACATTCTCATGATGGAAATCGGCGCGATGGCGGTGGGAACCATCGTGCAGACTTACACACCGGACACCCCGGCGGAAAAGGGGGCGGAAAAGGGATATTTCCAGTTCGGAGGCTCCACGATATTGACTCTTTTCGAAAAGGGCCGCGTCCGGCTGGCGGGAGATCTGACTGAACAAACCCGCCGGGGCCGCGAGCTTTACGCCCGCATGGGAGACGTGATGGGATCACTCCACGCTGAATGACGCCAATGAAAAGCAAAACAAAAACAGATTTGGTTTGCCATATCGAGGAGACGCCGCTGGCGGACACTCACGAGCACACCGTCAAGGAACACAACTGGCTTCACTGGAAACCGGATATTCTGCTGGATCTGTTTTCCAATTATGTTCCAGCGGATTTAATTTCCGCGGGGGCGAATCCGAAGGCGGCCGGAGAATTGCAAAACGCGGAAAACCCGGACTTGCGCGGCCGTTTCGAAGGCGCGCGCGAAGCGTGGGAAGCCGCGCGCTTCACCGGCTACGGCGAGGCGGTGCGCATCCTCGCCCGCGAACTTTACGGCTTGGAGGAAATCACCCCCGAAAGTCTGGAAAAAGCCAAGGGCAAAGCCCGGGAATACCACCAGCCGGGCCAGCGGCTCCATCTGATGAAAGACCGGGCCAACCTCGACCACGCGCAGGTTGACGATTTTCTTTGGGCTTGTTTGCCGGACGAATCCGGCCCGGAGTTTTTTCTGTATGACATCTCCTGGGCCGGATTCGCCTGCGGCCGGCCTGATTTCAAAGCCCTGGCCGGGGAGACCGGCGTGACGGTGGAAAACATATCCGGGCTGGACGAAGCGATGGCGAAGATTTTCGAGTCGCACGCCGCTTGCGCTATCGCCGTGAAATCCCAGCACGCCTACGAGCGCACTTTGCGCTGGGAAGAGCGCTCGAAGGCTGACGCGGAAAGCGCGCTGCAAAAAACCCTGACCGTCAAACCGGAGGACGTGACCGTGGCGGACCGCTTGT
The DNA here is from genome assembly GCA_964650745.1 of uncultured Puniceicoccaceae bacterium. Taxonomy (GTDB): domain Bacteria; phylum Verrucomicrobiota; class Verrucomicrobiia; order Opitutales; family CAZYUX01; genus CAZYUX01. Next base: position 16,277 of record CAZYUX010000001.1, on the reverse strand, counting down.
GCCTGGGAGACTGGTGCCTGGCGCGGGGGGTGGAGCTGGCCATCCGGCATAACCTGCCGTTCAAACTTCACGCTGGCTACATGGCGGGACAGGACTACATGATGATTGATCAAACACGGAGCGGCCAGTTATGCCCGCTGCTGAAACGCTATCTCGAAGCCCGCTTTGTCCTGATGCACGCCGCTTATCCCTACGAGGATGAGTTGGCGGCGCTGGGCAAGCACTTCCGCAACGTCTACGTGGATTTTTGCTGGGCTTGGGCGATTGACCCCCGCAGTTCGGTTCGCTTCGCCCGGCGGCTGCTTCACGCCGTTCCCTGCAACAAGATTTTCGCCTTCGGGGGCGACAGCGGGCGGCCTACCAGCACGCTGGCTTATGCGGTTCAGGCCCGGCGGTATCTGGCGCAGGCCCTGCAAGAAGAAATTGATGAGGGTTATCTGACCGAAAGGCAAGCCATGAACCTGGCCGTCCGGTGGATGCGGGACAACCAATATGCCTGTTTCGACATCAACGGCGCCCGGCAGTCCATTCAAAAACAGCTGGCCGTGAAAGGTTAACCCGCCTTCAGTTTAATTGCCGCCGGTCAAAGCCGGCTTGTGAATACCGCGGGCCCGGCTCCTTTATTAGCGGAACCGGCGTTTTTTATAATGGACTTCCACATGTTCGGAGAGGTGGGAGAATTCGAACACGCGCTTGACCGAAGGGCTGGCGATAAAGACCTTGACGGCCTTTTTTTGCTTTTGCAGCCGTTTTACCAGGCCGATGACGACGTTCAGGCCGACGGAGTCCACCAGCCGAGAGGCCCGCAGATCGAGGTCCAGCCGTATCCAGTCTTTTTTTTTATGCCGGGCCAGCCACTCGTCAATTTCAGCCGCGCAAGGTTCAGCGCTGGTGCTCACCAAGTCGCCGGCCACTTCCAAAGTGAGAATGTTTTCCTTCGGGTCGTGTGTTGCCTTTACCATTAGCGCTTGTTTTTAATTTCGAATTCAAAGGTGACAGTCGAGCCGCCGTTTTCAATGGCAAAAGATTTACTGAAGGCCTTGACCATGGCGAGCCCGAGGTGGGTGCCGTCGAGGGGTTCGAGGCTGCGCAAGCGTTCTCCGGGGTCGAAGCGGTGGCCCAGGCCGGGGTCGTCCACGCGCACACGCGCCAGGTTTTTGTCTTTCCAGCAAGACACTTGCATGCTGGATGTTTTTCCGGGCGCCTTGTCGCACCCGTGCACCAAGGCGTTAAGGACCACCTCCCGGCAGCAGAGCAGCAAGTCGTAAACGTTCTTCTCTTTTGGAAAAACCAGTTGCAAGCTGCGCCGCCAGACTTCCTGAATCCTGTCAATATGCAGGTATTCGTCGCCGTTGTAATGCTCGGTGAACAGCGGCTCGAAACCGTCCTTTTCCGCTGTTTTGGAATCGTCTGTGCTCGTCATTGCCGTGAATTTTTATAAATATGCAACCCCGTGTTACAAACCTTTTCCGTGTCAATTTTTTGACAAAGGAAGCCTGCGGCAAAAATTATGATAATTCATTTCTAAAAAAATTCCAGCATGGGCCGTGTTTTGATATATTTTTTACAATAAATTGACTGGGCGCGCGGCGTTCCGCCAACCGAAGTTCGTCTTGCTTTGACCGGACAAATGGGTTGACATCCGTTTCACGCAAGCGGATGTGAATTATTACAATTAAGGACAGAGTCATGCAAAAACAATCTGTTTCCGGTATGGAAGCCTCCCGGATCGTTTATGGTTGCGCCAGCCTGGCCCCATGGAACGGTGACTTGACGGCGGAGCAAAAAAAGCGCTCTTTGGCCGCCTTGGAATGCGCCCTGGAGCGCGGCGTCAATTATTTCGACCACGCCGATATCTACGCCCAGGGCAGGTCCGAAGAGGTTTTCTCCGGGATATGGACCGGACGCTCCAATCTGCGCGGCGAAGTGATTATCCAAAGCAAGTGCGGTATCCGTTTCGCTGGTGAAAGCGGCCCGCACCGGTACGATTTTTCCAGGGAGCACATCCTGCGTTCCGTGGAAGGCAGTCTGGCGAGGCTGGACACGGATTACCTTGATGTTCTGTTGCTGCACCGGCCCGACCCATTGGTGGAGCCGGAAGAAGTGGCCATGGCTTTCGATCAGTTGCACGCCCAGGGCAAGGTCCGCCACTTCGGAGTAAGCAACCACAATGCCGCGCAAATCGCCCTGCTCCAGGCCTGGATTTCCCGGCCGCTCATCGTCAACCAGATGCAATTCAGCTTGCTGCACAGCAACCTGGCCGCGGAAGGCGTCATCGTGAACCGCGACGACCCGCCCAAGCCCGCGCGCAGCGAAGGCACGCTCGAATACTGCCGGATGAGCGACATCACCATCCAGGCCTACTCGCCCCTGGCCCAGGGCCGGTTCACCGGGCGCGCGGATGGCGAAGCGGACGAGCGAACCCAAAACCTGGCGCGCGCGGTGGCGGAAATGGCCCAAGTCAAAGGCGTTCCGGCGGAAGCCGTTGCGCTGGCGTGGATCCTCCGGCATCCGGCGGGCATCCAGCCGGTCATCGGAACCGGCCGGCCGGAGCGCATCAAAAAAGCCTGCCAGGCGCCCGGCGTCAACCTGTCGCGTGAAGAGTGGTATCAGTTATTCCTTGCCGGACGCGGCGCAAAACTCCCGTGAAAGCTCCTTGGCGCGCTTTACGGCAGCTGGCAGAAAAAATGAATCCGCCGGGTGTAAGCGGTTGCGCGCGCGCGGAGGATGCGCTCTTTTTGCGAATCCGGAATTTCACCAGCGGCAACAGCTTCCAGTTGCGACTGCCCTTCATCGGACAGGAGCGTCAGCGAAACATCGGCGCGCGCCGGAAAAAGCGGCGGCTCGGCAAAGGGGACTTGCACGGAGCCGGAGGGAACCGGCGATAGTTCTCCCCCGCGCCGGACATAAAAAGTAATGGAAAAAGAAACCGCTCCGGGGGCCAGGAGTGCTTCCGCGTGGCTGTTGGCCGCGCCGTTGTGTTCCGGGCCGAGAAAATCGGACTCCTGTTTCGCGGCCAGTTTGGCGAGCCCCGCATCGCCGCGCCCGGTGAAATCGGCATAGGTTTTTCCGGGATCAACCACCGCGCGGTAAAGCGCCCACATCCGCCCGCCACCGGAGGGATCGGCGTATTGGAGCGAGTAACTGACGGCCGCCGGCGCCGAAGTGTTCCGCCCGCCGGCAGCCGATGCCGTAATAAAACGCAGCCAGGTGTTTTTTTGGCCGGGCAATAAGGGGTTGCCGGAAACGTCCGCTAATAACCACACATTTCCGTCCGCGAGGAAAACCGCGCCTTCCAGATCCGCTTGGATGTAATCCAGGGCCAAAGCGGCGGTCCGGTCCATCTCCGCACTGTCCGCGGCGCGGTTCCAGGCCCGCATCATGGCGCCTGCCAAAGCGATGACAACCGCGGCCATCGCCGCTGTCAGCCCGGCCGCCGCCAGCAGCTCGATTAACGTGAATCCTTTGCGCCTGGAAAAAACGGACATGGCGGAAACGTCATCCTCTAACGGTTTTTGACCAGATGGAAACGCAGCACAGGCTCGTCAGCGGCCGGATCTCCGGCAATGGCGGCCAGCGCTTTTTCCAGTTGCGCCGGATTTTGATATGGCGGCAAACGGTAAACGCCCGCTTCCAGCACGACACACGCGCTGGTGTCACCCGGTTCCGGAGACCATCCCGCCCGTGTAAGAATGACGCCGAAAAGCGCTTTTGAAGCTTCCCGGAACACATTGTCGAGCCCGTCTGTTTCGGGGTCGATAAAAGCGGGCGGCGCTTTGCCGTTTTCCGGGAAAAGAGGCAGCAGGATTTTCCGTTTTCCTTTTTTCACCCAGCCGCTGACCTCCTCATAGCTCCATTCCCGAATGAAAGCGTCGATCTCGCTCATCAGGATGGCGGTCCGGTTATCCTCCCGCGCCTGGCGCAGCGAACCCGTCAGCGGCATCCACAAAGCCCATAACACATACAGCGCCAAGCCGAACAAAGCCGCGGCGAACACGGTCTCGGCCAGTGTGAAAGCGCGCAAGCTTCTGTTGCGGCCGCGCCGCCGCAAGTGTTTCCGGACGGTCATTAGAAAAAAGTCAAGCTGCCCAGTTTATGAATGACAAAGCCGGCGGCGGGCGCGTCTTCCCCGAAAACATAATCCGTCCCGGCATCCGGCAGCCGCGGCATGGCCAGCGAAAATTTCGCTCCGGGCCGCGCGGCTTCTCCGCCGGAAGTAAATTCATAATAAAACCACCGCGCGCCCTTCCCTTCTTCAAGTTCCCCGCCGCCTTCCGGCACGGGCAGGAGCATTTCCGGAAGCGGTTCGCCGCCCGGACCGGCGCTTTGTTCCGGCCAGAAGCGCACGCCCGCGGGCAGCGGCTCTCCCCGCCCTTCCGGTTCCCAGACGAATCCCCCGCCGGCAGCGCCGCTGCGCCGCACCACCGCGAGAAAGCACAGGTATCTTTCAGCGTCTTCCTTGCCGGCGTGGACAATCAGCCGGGCCGGAACACGGTGAAGCATCGCCTGTGCCCTGGCCGCCCGAGCCAAGGCGGCCGCTGTTTGCCGGCCCGCCCGCAAGTTCCCGGCGGGATTGCCGCTCCAGCGAATCAGGCTTATTCCGGTAATAATAATGCCCAGCAATAAAACCGTCGTGAGCACCTCAACCAAGGTGAATGACGCCGCCGGTGTTTGCTTTTCCCTCATCAAGCGCTCCCCTTTTCCCCTATTTCCAGCTGTAAACCCACTGCCAACCGGAATTCGCGGCGGCATTGCTGGAAATAAAAACCACCCCGGCGTGAACGGGCAGGCCCCGTTCTTCCAAAGGCAGCCCCTCCAAATCGCCGGGCGCGAAATCCTCCGGGGCGATAACCCCGTTCTGGTCCAAGTCCGCCACGGCCACAATGTTCGGATTCCCAAAAGCGTCCGCGATTCTCCCGGCATATTGACTGCCCGGCGGGGCGAAATCACCCTCCGTGAACACGCAATAAGAGAACTTCTTTGGATTGACCCGGAGAGCGTAGGGATGGTCCGCTTCGCCGCCGTTTTTCTTTCTGCCCGACAGGGTTTGGATAAACACCGCGTTGTTTTCGCCGCCGCCGTTCAGGTCGAACCGGGCGCTCTCCGGAGCGCCCATGGACGGATAGTAATGTTTTTCCGCCCTGAATTGGCCGTAAGCCAAAGCGTAACGGGCGAACATTGCCTTGGTCTTGGCCGCCAGCACGCTTCTCTTCACCGCGCTGATGGTTGGGAAGAGCAGCGCCGTTAGAATGGCCGCCGCCGCCATTACCGCAATTAACTCGATAAGGGTAAACGAAAGGTCACGGTTCTTTCCTGCGGGCATCTTGCGTCCCTTCTTGTAAAATGCCGCCCGGCGGCGCTGTCAATGCCGGATGCCGCCCCCGGAACGGGCCGGAAAAAAAATGCCGTTCAGCCATTTTGGGGCATTGACAAAACTGCCGGTGTTTCCACAATGATTATCCAGTATTTTTCTCGCGGGGGGTTTTACGACACATCCGTAATACGCCAGTCCGGCGGGATTTTTCCGCCATAACGCCGACAGCGCCCGTTCCCCTTCAGGATAGTTCCCGGTTTCCCGGGTTTAATCATGCAGGCATTTTCCGCACGCTAATGGATAACGATAAAAAAGAAGACCCGAGCATACACGTGGAAGGCGTCTATGAGCCAGTCCAAAACAAGTCCGGCCAACTGCTGAACATCGCTTCCTGGCACGGCAAAAGACGGTCCGGCGACCCTTTTCTGCCCCGGGAAATGGTGCGCCGGTTCAAAATCAAACAAGGCAGCGCGGTCACGGGCGTGGCCCACCGCGACGACCGTTTTCCGAACCCCAAGGTTCGCTACGTGGAAACCATAGACGGCCTGCCCGTGGACCAGCGCAAGAAAAAGCCGGCCTTCGAGCAACTTACCACCATCACCCCCGACACCTGGCTGAAACTGGAGAAAAGTGACGGCGCCATGACAACCCGCATGATGGACATCTTCTGTCCTGTCGGCAAAGGCCAGCGCGGCCTCATTGTGGCCCCTCCGCGCACCGGCAAAACCATCCTGTTGCGCGATATCGCCCTTGGCGTCCTGGAAAATCACCCCCAATGCCAAGTCATGATGCTGCTGGTGGACGAGCGCCCGGAGGAAGTCACCGACATGAAACGCAGTGTGCCCTGCGAGATTTTTGCTTCCTCAAACGACGAGGAGCTGGCCAGCCACTTGCGCATCTCCGAGCTGGCCATTGACCATGCCAAGCGGCTGGTCGAGGCGGGGCGCGACGTGGTGGTTCTGCTCGATTCCCTGACCCGCCTCTCCCGCGCCTACAACGCGGCCAAGGGCGGCGGCGGCCGCACCATGACAGGCGGGCTTGACATCCGCGCCCTCGAAAAACCCCGCCAGCTCTTTTCCGCCGCGCGCAACACCGAGGAAGCCGGCAGCCTCACCATCATCGCCTCCGCCCTTATCGAGACCGGAAGCAAAATGGACGAGCACATCTTCCAGGAATTCAAAGGAACCGGCAACATGGAGATGGTTTTGGACCGCAAGGTTGCCGACTTGCGCCTCTGGCCGGCCATGAACATCTCCGCTTCCGGAACCCGGCGCGAGGAATTGCTTCTCGACAAGAAAACACTCGAAAAATGCCATTTCTTCCGCCGCGCCCTCACCAGCATGAAAGTCGAGGAAGCCGCCGAAACAGCCATCGAGCGCCTCGGCAAAACCGCCACCAACCAGGAGTTCCTCGGTTTGATTGATATTTGACCGGCCGGGAAAGCCTACTCGAACCAGAGCGGGCTGGAGAAAGCGATGTGGTTGTCCGTCTGCGTGACGCGGACATTCCAGAAAGAGGGATCGTCCTCGCGGACGGCCAGCTCGGTTTGGAAAGTCAACCCCTCCGGGGCAAAGCGCCGCCAGAGTTCCGCATTGCGGAAAATTTCCACCTTCTTCAGAGGGCCTTCCCCGGTCACGTCAATGAACAGGCGCTTTTCGGAGGCATTGGGAACGATGGAGCCCATAAGCTGGCCGTTGCCGGTGAAGATCAAACGGATGCGGGCGTTGGTCGTCCCGTAAACCCGGCGCTGACGGCAAGCCTCCAGCAGCGCATTTTTATCCAGAGATTTGGCGAAGACGGCCGTTACCCCGTTCATGCCGGCGTGGCCCTTGTGGCCGTCAGAATTGCAGACCAGGCCATAGCGCAGCCCGCGGCGCAAGAAATAAGCCCCATAACGGTCTGGGCGCGCATGTTTCGAGAGCGGGATGCGGTGTTCGAGGGCGTCCGCGCGCTCGTAGCTTCCGTGGCAGGAGAAAATTTCCAGGACCGGCTCGATGCCGCCCGCCAGGCGCTCCCACCACTCGTCCGGCTCCAGCCCGCCGGGATTGTGAAAATGAGGGATGGTCAGGAAGTCATTTCCCGGCAGAGCCTTCCACACTTCGCGGATGTCCCGCCATTCGGGCCGGTCTATTTCCTTGTATTCGGGAAACCCGTTGAAGAGGACCACCGTGTCCCCCCGGCGGCAGCGGAACTCGATTCCGGGAAAAACCAGAAACTCTCCAGCGCGGTCGTGTTCTCGCGCTGACTCGATTGTTTCCTCCCAGCAATCCCGGCCGATTTTATTCCTTTCAATGTCCCAGGGCTGGTGGTGGTCGGTCACGGCATGGAAATCCAGTCCGGCGCGCTGGCGGGCAAACGCCATCAAATCCCCCGGCCGCATATCCATTTTCTCGCGCTCGACGCAGTCATTCGAAAAAGCGGAGTGCGTGTGCAGGTCACCCCAGTAGAGGTTATATCCCTCGAACACGTTATCCATTGCCGGGGTCTGCCGCAAAGGCAGTTTGCGCGCCGCCACTTGGACGTTTTTATCCGCGAACTGATACACTCCGAGTTCGTTTTGAGACGGCGCGGCGGCGGTTTCAACCAGCTCATCCAGCGGGATGTCTTCCGCCACGTTACAGTAAATATCATGGGGAATAAGCAGGGCGCGGTCCGTTTTGCGAAGCAGCCGCAGGCGGCTGGCTGGCCTGGGCAGAACCCGGAACGGCAGGGCGGCTTCGCAAACAGGCGCGGGCCGCTCATAACCCTTGAAGGAGCGCCCGAAATCCGGAAGCCCGTCCTCATGGCTCTCGAAGTACCGGACGTGAACCCGGCACTCGAATTTTCGCCGGGGCACTACGGAAGTCACTTTCGTCCCCGGTCCGAAACCTCCCGAAGCGTCGCCCCAGCGCAGCTCGAGCACGTCGCCCTCCTTTATGCCGCCGTCCAGATCGAGCACCGCCAGCCGGGCCGCCATCTCCCGCCAGCTCCTTTTCTCCCGGCTGATAAAATCCGCTATCTCCATGTCCCACACCCGCAACTGATAGCCGGTTTCCGGATTGCTCACGTAAACCTGGACAAAACCGGACTCCTCCTGGTGCATGAGGCCGGGCCGCGACATTCCCAGTGTGCCGGGAAAATCGAAGATGATCCGGGATTTTTCTTTGGTGAAATCCGGGCCCGCGATTAACCGGATGATAAATTCGGCGCTGTCTCCGGCGGAGATGGCCCGGGGTGACAAGCTTGTTTCCTTGAATATGTTGCGGCTCATTTTACCAATCTGTGTCTGTCCGTTAAAGCCAATCCCCCTGGAGGTCCTTTGGCATTTCCTCCGCGTTCACGCGGATGATGTCCGCGCCGGCTTGGCGGAGCTTGGCGTCAATATGCTCGTAGCCGCGGTCAATGTGGTAGATGCGCTGGATCCACGATTCACCTTCAGCGGCGAGAGCGGCCAGGATAAGAGCGGCGCTGGCCCGCAAGTCGGACGCCATGACGGGCGCCCCTGAGAGCCGCGGCACGCCCTCGATAATCGCGCTGGCGCCTTCTATGGCGATGCGCGCGCCCATCCGGAGCAACTCGGGCACGTGCATGAAGCGGTTGGGGTAGATGCGTTCGGTGATAATGCTCAAGCCGGGTGTCAGCGCCATCAGCGCGCCCATCTGAGCCTGCAAATCGGTAGGAAAGCCGGGATACGGCAAAGTGATGATTTCGGCCGGCCGGCGCGGTTTTTCCCGCGGAGACACGCGAAGTTCCCCGGAACCGCCTGTTGCCACATCCAATCCCGATTCTTCCAGTTTGTCGAAGAAAGCCCGCAAATGGGCCGGATCCGCGCCATGGACGGTCAGTTCCCCGCCGGTGACGGCTCCCGCCAGCAGGTAAGTCCCGGCCTCGATGCGGTCGGGAAGGATGCGGTAAGCGCAGCCGCGCAGCCGTTTCACTCCCCTCACTTCCAGATGGTGGCTGCCAATACCTTCGATGTCCGCTCCCATGGCTTGCAGCATCCGGCACAGGTCCACGATCTCGGGCTCGCAGGCGGCGCTTTCAATCGAGCTGGCGCCCGGCGCCATGACCGCCGCCATGAGCAGATTGGCCGTGCCTGTGACGGTGCTTCCGTGCCGCCCCCCCAGGAAAACATTGCCTCCGGCCAGATGCCGCCCGTCCACCCGGATGTAGCCGTTGACGACTTCCACGCCGCAGCCCAGTTTAGCCAGGCCTTTGAGATGCAAATCAATGGGGCGGGGTCCGATCACACACCCGCCCGGCAGGGAGACATCGGCCCGCCGCAGCCGCCCCACCAGCGGACCCAGCAGGCAAACCGATGCGCGCATTTGCCGCACCAGTTCGTAAGGCGCCCGGGGTGAAACGTTCCTGGCGGCAATCCGCCAAGTGTGAGGAGAAACCTCTTCCACTTCCGCTCCCAGGTGCGACAGGATGCCGGCCATAAACCGCACATCGCTTAAATCCGGCACGTTTTCTATGAGACATGGTTCTTCCGTCAATAATGTGGCGGCGAAAATGGGGAGCGCCGCGTTTTTCGCGCCGCCGACGGTCACCGCCCCTTTTAAAGGGATGCCTCCTTTAATGCGGACCACGTCCATGAGCGCCTTTCATTATTGCAAGTTAATCACGAAATATCCTTCCCGCCGGCCGGTCTTTCCGCCGGCGGCGGATCTTGAACCCGCGCGGGTGTTATGAGCCGGCGCCCGGCGGCCGGGGCTTGCGGCGGCGGCGAGGGATTTGCCGGCGCGGCCCCTTGTCCCGATTATCCCGCTGTTTTTGAGATTGATTCCGTGTTCGCCCGTTTCCGCCGCGGGATCCCGGCTTGTGTTTTTTTCCGGGATTCCGCCGCTGGCCTTTTGCGGGCGGTTTGCCCGGATGCCTTTTCCCTTGTTTGCCGCTGTTTTTTCCGGATTGGGGCGGTTGCGGCCGGGCCTGTTTTTGCCGGGATTTCCGTCCCGCCGTATCCGCCGTTTTTTTTCCGAAAAATCCGCCGATAAAGGCCCGCGCGCGCCTCCAAGCTGCTTGCACGCCTCCGCGCCGCCGCCGCCGGGACAAGCGCCACTCATGCAGCCGGGCAATCCAATCGGGCGGGGAAACCTCGTCGAAAGACTCGTCCGGCCGCTCGGCCGCTTCCCGCGGAACAGGGGCAAAGGAACGGGGAACGTCCGCGTCCGGCTTTTTACGCCGGGGCATGTAATTAAAAGGGGAGCTGGTGCTGGGAGCAATGTGGACCAGACGCGGCTTTTTCCGTGAATGGCTTTTTTCGTTGTTTTCCAGCTGGCGGCCGGCGGCATCACCGTATTCAAACGTGGGCATAACACTGCGTGTTGGATTTATGGACAGGCGGCATGGCCGCGCTTTCTCGTGTGTATAGAAACCGCGGGCCGGCTCAATCTTTTTTTTTATTTACGGTTGTTTTTTCCGGTTTTTGCCGCCGGAAAAAAAAGGCGGACGCCTTTTGAGCGCCCGCCTTTTTCCGAAAACATGCCGGTTTCAGGGAATTAATCCTGTGCCGCCGCGGCCCCGGATTTCGGCGCCGTGAACCATTCGTGACTCATGCCGCCGTTCGCGCCGGCGCCGAACTCCCAAAAACCGCGCTCATTCGAGTCCAAAATTCCGAAGAAGAAGAGCCATTTGTTCCGGTCGAAGGAATACATCCACCGTTTTCCGGGGGTGTCCGCGTCATAATAATCGCTGTTGGCGAAAAGCCAGCTTATCTCCATGTCATACAGGAACGCTCCTTCCGGGCTCTCCTTCGCCCGTTCGTCTTCCGTCCATTTTTCCTCTTCCGCCCGCCGGTCGAGAATAGTTTCCGGGATGCCGAAAGGCGAATGGTACAAGTACCCGTGCTCCCAGTGATATATCCACGGGTAATTGGAATCGTCCACCCAGCCGAGGAATGAGTGCTTCAGGCCGAACGGCGGCATGCCGATGGCTTCCACCGGTTCCGGGAACCGTTCCGCGTAGCGGGGGTTGTTATAGACCTCGTCCACCTGCGTGTCCCACAGTTTCGCGGCCAGCGCGGTCACTTCCTCGATCGCCGGATCGAGTCCCAGGAAGTTGATCAGGAGGATCGCGGCGTCGGCCCAGTGCTTCATCCGGTTGTTGGGCGGATTCTTCAGAAACAGCTTCTGGGTGTAGGTGTCGTCTCCGGCGACGACCAGTTCGTTGTCCGACAGGAAGACCGGGAGGAACTCGTCCACGCCGCCGAAGAATTCGATGTTTTTCACGCCGTTCTTCAGTTGTTCCGCCGTTGGCGGCTCGCCGTATTTGAGCTCGAAGATAACGTTGAAGAAGTTTTCCAGCTCCTGCGTTGTGGCCTGTTTGCCGGGCAGCGGCTTGCCGCCGTAATACTTCTCCTGGAAGACGCCTATGAGATCCTCCTGGATCAGGTGGCTCAAATCACGGTCCCATACCGCCCTGACGTTGTCGTAGAACGTTTTCCGGGCCGGCCAGCTGCCGGTCAGCACGTAATGGGCCACGTAAATGCTGCGGCTGTACTTGGCGTATTCTTTCGACACATCGGATTCCTCGCCGGCTCTCGGGTTCATAATGACGTGGAGCAGGTCTTCGCGGTCCAAATCCCCGTCAATGAACCGGCTGATGTATTCGGTCAATTCCGCGTTGTCCGGCCCCCGGGCCAGCAGGTCCAGGAAGGTTTGGTTGATGAAGTCCATGTCATTGTCGACCGGCTGCGGCTCGAGGACGTAGATGGTGACCGGCTCGCTGACGGCCTGGTTGCCTTCGGTGTTGGTCACGACCGCGTAGAACACGCTTACCATCGGAATCATGGGGTAAACGTCATATTCGTAGGGCGGATTCTCCCGGCCAAATGTCCGGCCCGGCTGGCCAAAGATGATGGTCATCAGTTCGACCTTCGCGATGTCGCCTTCCCCTTCGGGGATTTCGACGGTGAAGTGGATGATGTCGTCCACCAGCACATATCCCGTGCCGGCGTCGTGCTTGAGGACTGGCAGCTTGGGCACCGGCCCGTCAATCACCGTGATGGACACGGGCTCGGAGGTTGTGCGGTTGCCGCTGTTGTCCGTTACCCGCACCGTCAATGAGATGCTCTGGCCGGCCGTGGCGGGCTTGTAGGTGATTTCGTTCCACTGCATGGGCTGGGCGTCTTCGCCTTCTTTCGTCTCTTTTTCCTCAACGGTTGAGACGACGAATCCGTTTTCCAGCAGTTCGGCTTTGACAATTTTTCCGTCGGGATCGCTTGCGGTGAATTTCACCGTCAAATCCTCTCCCGCCTGGAAGGGCCCGGCGCCGTCTTGAGGCTTCGTGATGCTGATTTCCGGGGGATCTCCCATCGTCACGCTGATCGTCTGGGGCGCGGAAGTCAAAGACAGGTCGCTGATGTCCCGGACTTCCGCCGTATAACTGTATTCTCCCGGACTGGACGGCGTGAAAGTGAAGACGTTAGGCGCCGTTTCGGCATCCGCCGGAGTTTGCCCGGCGCCGTTTATTTTCAGCTTGTAATCTTTGATGGCGCCGTTGTCCGCCGCTGTCACGGTGAATGTGATCTCATTGTTCACGAGAAAACCTTCCGCGGGGTCCAAATCAATCGTGATGCTCGAGGGCGGCTCGTCCTTTATGACGGTGATCTCGCGGGTGTTGGAAACCGCCGCCAGGGTTCCGCCGCTGTCCAGCTCGCTCGCCACCGCGCTGAAGAGCACGAGGCTCGGAACATCGCTGCTGAAGAAGGGCGTCCACGAAAAATCAAACGGGCGGATTTCCAGGATCGCCGGCTCGTTGTCATCCTCGCTGATTAACTCGTTGTCCAAGTCAATTTGGATGCCGTCGGCGTAGTAGTCCACATAGGTCACTTGGCTGATGAATCCGCTGTAATTCGACCGGCAGTCAATCGGCGTGCCGCTCTGGTAGGGCGCGTCGTATTGGCCGTTGGCGTTGGCATCGGTGAATGTTTCACCCTCGTCATACTCGCCGTTGCCGTTGGCGTCGTCGTATGCTTCTCCCACGTTGGAAATGGGGTGGGTCAAGTCCACGCTGGGCGGCGTGTAAACCTCGTTCAGCACCGTGATGGAAGACAGGGCCGTGCCGGACTGGGCCACGTTGTTCGTCATGTCGCGGGCCGTGGCAAAGACGGTGAAATCGCCCGCGCGGATGGGCTTCCAGGGAAGCAGGAAGTAATTCTTCGTTCCGTCGCCTTCGAATGTCGCCAGTTTTTCGACGTTCAGACCGTCATTGAGGAAAAACTCCACTTCCGTCACGTAATCACCGTCATCCGGGTCGTAAGCGGTGGCAAAGAGCATCACCGTCGAACCCATCACGTAGGATTCCGCCGGAGGGAGCACCTTTACGGAAATAACGGGCGGGTTCGGGACAAACTGGCTCGCCGTCACGATCAGGGGATCGGAAACCTGAACGGGATAAGCCGCGATGTCCGGGGTCGGCTCATCCACGCCGCAATTGCGGTCCTTGTCATGGTCGAAGAGGTAACCTTGGCGCACGGAAGCAACCCGGATTTCATAGGTTCCGGTTTCCGGCGGCATCCAGTCGTAAGTGTAGGGTTTGGTTTTGTCCACGTGCTCCTCGATGCCGTTGACGTAGAAGATGACTTCCAAGACGTCGCGGGAGCCTGTGCCCGTGACCTCGGCCCGCACTTGGGTGACGCTGCCCACCAGCAGATCTTCTCCGGATTCGGGGTCCACGATCCGCGTCTCGGGCAGTGATTTGGTGAGGTCTCCCATGAATATGTCGCTGGTGCTGGCGGCCCGGCTGTTGCCGTCAGCGTCGGTGACGACGGCAATGACCTCATAGGTGCTCAGCTGCAGGCCGCAAGCATTCACGGGCGAGAAAGGATTGCTCACGGGCCGGAGAACCATCGAATAAGGCTCGGACGTGTCGGGGTTGTTGACCGACTCGACCGGTTCGCCATTGAGGAAGAAGGTGACGTCCAGCGGATTGTCGTCATAGACCGTTGCCGTGGCCAGCACGCTCGATTGAGGTGTGATGCTGCCCTCCCGCGTCAGCGAGAGCACCACGGACGGCGGCGTGCCCACTGTTTCGTGGACTGTAACGTCCTCATAGACGAAGTTGGTGTCCCCCTTGGCATTGGCGGCTTTAGCCAGGATGCGGTAAAGGCCGGTTGTGCTGGGCCGCCAGAAGACCGCGAAGGGGGCGAAATAGTCCATCGAGGCGGGTGTCACAGGCTCGCCGTTGACGTAGAACTCCACCCACGCGAGCGGCTGTGTTTCGGGGGGATCGTATTCGCCGTTGCCATTGGCGTCCTCCCATGCCTCGCCGGCATCCCACACGCCGTTGCCGTTGTCGTCGGTGAAGGTCTCACCTTGGAATGGCCGCGCCTGCACAAGGATGTCCGATCCGGAGGTCAGTTTGCCGTTGTCGTAACGCCCGTCGGCGTCGGCATCCACGTAGGGTTCGCCTTCATCCCACACGCCGTTGCCATTGTCGTCGGTGAATTTTTCCTTGAATGGAACCAGCTCGATTTCAGGCGGGCGGGCGCCTCCCTGGATGACGTCCACGGGCAGCACTTTGGAGCTGACCAGGTGCCCGTCATTGTCCATGGCCTGGGCCACCACGTTGTAACTGCCCGGGCCGCGGCCGTCGAGGCCGAAGGAATACTCGAGCAGGTAGTTGCCCGTGGCCTCGTCCAGTTCCGCCAGGCCCATGGACAGGCCGTTGGCGAACAATTCCACCTGTTCAACCGTTCCGTCGCCGTCATTGGCCTCAACCACGAAATTGACATTTGAATTCATCGTGATCTGCGGCGCGATTTTGGCGGAATCCGGGTCCAACGGGTCTTCCAGTGTCATTTGCGGGTTTTCGATGGACACCGCCGGCGGCGCGCCCAGCACCGGCCCGACATTGATGTTGGCGAAAGCGGAAACCTTGTTGCCGTGGTCGTCCGTGGCCCGGGCTTCAATCTGGTAAAAGCCGGCGTTTTCCGGCCGCCATTCCGCTCCGTAGGGCGGAAAGTAGTCTACGCCCGTGGACGCGCTGGAGCCGTTGATGAAAAATTCGACCTGTGTGATGCGCCCGTCCATGTCAAAGGCGTCCGCTTCCAGGTAAATCGTTTCATCATAGCCGAAACCGCCAATCAGCAGGACGTAGGCGAAAGTCCAATACCATCCCGTTGTCCCTGGTTCGGGGATCAGGATTTCCGTGACCGTGCCGTTTAAATCAGGATTGATGCGCGCGCTGACAAAGGCGCAGCAGCCGTCGCCGTAGATTTGAACTTCCGGGGAGGTGGTGTATCCCGAACCGCCGTCAATCACGGCCACATCGCTGATTTGCGTGTTTTCGTCTATCGTCGCCACGGCGGTGGCGCCCACGCCTTCGGCGACTATGTTGATGTCCGCCACTTGTCCCGTCGCGGCCGGGCTGATCATCCCCACGCTGGGCGGCACACCCGCTCCGGTCGTGGCGTTGACGGTCACCGGAGCGGACATGACTTGGTTGCCGCTGGTATCCGTGGCCACGGCCGTAATGGTGTAAACACCCGTGTCCGGCGGCGTCCAGTCAATGCTGTAAGGATACCCTTCGGGAAAGAGGCTTGCTTGGCGGATCACGGGGTTCCCTTCAGGCTCGCCGTTGACGTGGAACTGCACCTGTGTTACCGCCCCGTCCGGGTCAAGCGCCGATGCCGTGATCCGGATAGTGGAATAGTCGGTGAATGAATCCCCGATGTTCGGGTTGACCATCTGGGTGTAAGGCGGCAGGGATCCCCGGAAGGGGGTGATTTGGACATATTGCGGGTCCGATGTGAAGACTTCGTCCCCGTTCAAGTTCACTTGCACCGCCGTAATCTCGTATGTTCCGACCGTGTCCGGCATCCATTCCAGTTCGTAACGGCCGTATTGGGGGAAGGTTGTTCCGGATTCGTTTTTCGGGAATGCCCCGTCGCCCAACAGTTCTCCGTTGGCGTAGAACCTCACGCCGCTGATGGTGGGGTTGTTGACATTGGCCGCCGCCACCAGGGTCAGAGGGCGGTCCT